>NZ_JAJVCR010000020.1:0-12458 GCF_021395195.1 Polynucleobacter sp. IMCC 29146
CTGCCAGCAGGCTATCAATGAGTTCTTGGGGTACTGCTCGTTTTGCTGCTTCGGTCATCATCATTACTCCTATGGAGTGGGCTTTTACCCATTATTAGACCGTTTACACAAAATTTAGTACACCCCCAAATTAGAGTTCTGTACTTTTAATCCGTTGGTCGTGGGTTCGAATCCCGCCCGACCCACCATATAGAAGGCTTTGCGGGCCGTTTCATAATCCTAGTCTGGAACAATTTCCTATAATCCGCTGTTTTACCCATTAGGCCCATATAGATCTTGGCGTTCAAGCTGATTAGCTCTTTGCACACTAGGTGTTTTCTTGTGAGTAATGGGTTCGACTCTTGGGTGGGATTGAAAATCTTGGTAAAGCTACCAGAACTTGAACATGGGACCAAAAAGCACCAAATAATCTAGCTTTCACTCTACACTTGCACCAGTAGCCTTAACAATGATTCCCCAGCGATCATATTCAGATTTTATGAACTTAGTAAATTCTTCGATAGAACTCGGGTGAGGTATTGCTCCAATTGTTTTTAATTTTTCATTAAATTCAGATGAATTAACAATCTTAGTAATCGCTTGATTTAAGCGTACTCGCTCAGTCATTGGCGTACCGACCGGAGCACAAACTCCAACCCAGGCAGCAACTTCAAAACCAGGAAACCCTGATTCACTAATTGTAGGCACATCTGGAAACATCGGCAAACGTTTGAGGGATGCTGCAGCTAAGATATTGAGCTTTTTAGCATCAATCAATTGCTTGGTCGCACTTACAGAGTCCATTCCAACTTGCACTTGCCCTGAAACAAGATCAGCCATAGCACGCGCACTGCCTTGGTAAGGAATATGGGACATTTCAAGGCCTGCACGCTTTTTCAAATCTTGCATACCCAAATGTGAAACAGTGCCATTGCCAGATGAAGAATACATAACAGTATCTGGATTTGCTTTTACATAAGTAATAAATTCAGTAAATGTCTTAGGTTTAAAGTCTGCATTGGCAACTAATACTACTGGTATATCAGCGACCAAGGCCACAGGCGCAATGTCTCGAAATGTGTCATATGGCACACTTTTATACAAATGAGGGTTAATTGCATAAGATGCAAGTGCAGAAAAGGAAATGACACTTCCATCTGCTGGAGACTTAGCAAGAATACCCAAAGCAATGCTTCCGCCCTGTCCAGGTTTATTTTCTACAATCACCGGCCTATTAATTTTCTTTGATAATTGTTGAGCAAGTACGCGTGCTATTAGATCAGTAGCTTGTCCAGGCGGAAAACCAACTAGCATCTGGATTGGCCGGATATTCGATTGCGCAAAACTACTTGAAATCGAAAAATAAATAAAAATTAAATTTAGTAAAGTTCTTAAAATTTTATTATTTAAATTCATCATTCTGTTTTGCCTTATAAAATTAGTTAAAGCGGCTCATACTTTAATGTTTACTTAAATTTTTGCCAGAAAATCTACTATTGCGTGATTAATAAAATTTGTGGCCTTTTTATCATCACCAGCTGCAGAGCGATGTCCATAAATTGAGGGAATTTCAATAAATTGCGCGTTAGGAATCATAGCTGCTGCTGCTTGCGCACATTCTGATGGGTTATACAGATCCAAAGGGGGTGCGAGCACCAATGTTGATGCGGCAATTGATGCCAACGCTGCATTGGTATTTCCACCAAATCTGGCAATTGTCCCCAAATCATGTGCATCGTAAGCGCGTGTTTGGGCTAACCAATCAAAGGGGTCTGGGCTACTTTCTAAAAATTGATTCTCAAGTTCAGTAATGTGCCCTAATAAATCATCTTGAGAGGGGAAATTTTCAATTCTTGCGGGGGTTAATGGTGTTATGAGTTGAGTTAATACTGGCCATAGCTGCTTAGCATCTTCTAGTGGCCGAGCACGAATACATGCCTTATCAATAAAAAGTGCGCGCCGAGATAACTCATTGACTAATTGAGACCAGCGCGATGTGCGGGCCATGGGAGTCATAGCTACCACACTATTCACAAAATCGGGGTAACTTACCGCCCACTGAAGAGCCTGCATACCGCCCATTGAAGCGCCAATTACACAATGTAATTGCGTTATCTCTAAAAGCTGAAGAAGGCAATATTGACTCTGCACCATATCTCGAATAGTGATAGCAGGAAATAAAGTGCCGGACTGCAAGAGGCTATTTGACGGAGAATTTGAAAGACCATTGCCAAGCGCATCGATCACAATGATATGTAAACTCGATGGATCCAGTGCCTTACCTTCACCAATAAGAAAATCAAGACGATGATGTGAGCTGCCAATAGCGCAACAAGCAAGTACTGTGTTATTTCCTTCTGCGTTGCGAGACCCATGTTCGACCCAAGTAAGGTGGCAATCAAGCAAGGTTTTACCAGACTCAAGCACTAAATCACCAATCGAACATTCTTGATGTTCACGGTCAATCCAACCAGCTAAAAATGGAGGATGGCGCATTAGCTTAGTTCAAGAACAGCACGAATTACTTCTCTGCGTTTCATCCCATCAAACCCTTCATTAATCTTGTCTAGTGGTAAGCGCAATGAAATAAGTTCATCTAATTTCAAATGACCATCTAGATACAGCTCAGCAAGCCATGGGAAATCGCGTTGTGGCCTTGCTCCGCCATACGATGATCGTACAATTCGTTTTTCCCCCATCATTGACCCAAATCGAATGCTAACTTTACGATTTTGCTCAGTTTTACCAAGAATGACAAGCTGTCCGCCAGGGCGGGTAATTTCAAATGCAAGTTGTAGCGTACTCTCAGCACCGGCTGCCTCAAATACAGCATCAGCACCCCTTCCTGCCGTTAAATCTTTTACCTCATCAATTGTTAGATCTCCTGCAATAACTAAGTGGGTTGCGCCAAAATTTTTTGCTATTTCAAGGCGCGCTGGATCTTGGTCAATCGCAATAATAAGTTCTGCACCCGCAATCTTCCCACCTTGAATTGCATTGAGACCAACTGCTCCGCATCCAATAACAGCAATGGAATCTCCTGCTTGAGTTTTAGCCTTACGTACGACAGCCCCCACGCCCGTCATCACACTACAGCCTATTAAACAGGCGCGATCAAACGGAATTCCCTTGGGCACAACAATAGCTCCAGAATTCGGAACGACTGAATATTGGGCATGCGAAGAAACAATACCAAAGTGATATAGCGTTTCAGAACCTAATCGTAACCGCGAACTACCATCAAGCATCTTGCCACGCGGCTGTTCGCGCGTGAATGGCTCGCATAGTATTGGCTCATTGCGATCACAGTAAAAACAATTCCCACAATGCGGGTTCCAAGAGGCAATGACATGATCTCCTGGTTTAATATTTGTTACATCTTTTCCAACTTCCTCAACAATGCCAGACCCCTCGTGTCCAAGTACGATTGGAAGTGGATAAGTAAGACTGCCCTGCATTACCTCAAGATCAGTATGGCACAGACCACTAGCGTAATTACGTATAAGAACATCATTAGGTGCTAAAGAAATAAGCTCAACTTCCTCAATCTCTAAAGGCTCTGAAATTTTCTTTAAAATTGCCGCCTTAAATCGCATCTAAGCTCTAAGTGTTTTCTTGGTTGCGCCATCAAGAAGAACTGCAACTTTACGATCAACAGCGTCAGCATGTGCGGCTACTGCTGCGGCGTCCATATCCTTTAATGGCCTAGGTTCAAGATCAAAGTTTCCATCTAAATCAACGCCTCTACATAGCATTGCCGAGTCACGCTGCTTAGTCTGGCGTACATGTGTTGGTATATAGCGAATGGCAAATCCTATACGACGATTTAGCGAATTATTGGGTGCTGACCCATGGACTAATTTGATGTGATGTAATGACATTTCGCCAGGCTCAAGCATTAAATTAGCGGCCTTTGATTCATCCACCTCAACAGCAATTTCTTGTCCACGCGTTAACATATTATTTTCATCAAATGTATCAATATGGGTAATGTGAGACTCTAAATGCGTTCCTGGCATCACCTTCATACAGCCACTTTGTAGATTACTATCCGTAAGCGCAACCCAAGCAGTAACCACATCATCTGGCTCAAGCCCCCAATATGCTGCATCTTGATGCCAAGATACAAAACCTGGGCTCATCGGTTCTTTAATAAAAAAATTGGATGTCCAACAGAGAATATTAGGGCCAATAATATCCTCTACCGCATTCAAAATTTTTGGATGATGGACCAAACTATCGGCCCAAGTAAATAATAGGTGTGACTTAACTCGCATCCTACCTTGTAGTGGTGCTCCAGATAACTGCTCATAAGCCTCTAGTTGCTGGCGATAGGAGCTCGCTTCTTGGAGAGTTATTACTCTCACAGGAGCGTAATAACCTGTTCGCTTATAAAAATCAAGGGTCTTTTTAGAGAGTGCATTAAGCATAAAAAAACTCCTATTGGGTAAGAGGGATATTTGCTGTTGTTATTACCTTTTTCCAAAAATCAACCTCTTTTCGGGTATGTACAGATAAGGCATCAGGGCCTCGTTGTTCTGGTTTTACGAGGACATATCCCTGCTCAATCAACTTTCCCACAAACACACCATCAGACATAGCCTCGTTAAACTGTGCAAGAAGCCAATTTATCTGCGCTCGATCAGTACCTTTTGGGGCGTAAATACCGTACCATGTCGAGGCCTCAAATCCAGAGATGCCAGATTCGTTTAAAGTCGGTGCTAATGGCATTAGCGTCAAACGCTCGCGAGAAGTAACTGCTGTTGCAGTTACACGCTCACCACGAACCTGAGGTAAAGCAGTATTTGATTGATCAAACATACAGTCAACCTGTCCACTCATAATATCGGTTAGCGCTTGAGAATTTCCTTTATAAGCCACGTGCATAACATCAGTTTTCAAATAACTTGCAAACAATGCTGCTACCAGATGTCCGGTTGACCCAACCCCCGCGTTAGCAATATTAACTTTTCCAGGGTTGGCTCTTGCATAATCCATTAAAGTCTTAATATTGGAAAGTCGATTTTCCCGTCCACAGATTAATACCATCGGCGTATCAGGAAAGCGAGCAACAGCGTCAAAATCTTTTACTGGATCATAGGAAAGCTGTTTATATAACCCTGGCGCTGCAGCCATATATCCGAGATGTCCCACCAGAAAAGTATAGCCATCAGGTTTTGACTTTGCTACCTTAGCCGAACCAACCGTTCCTCCTGCACCAGGAATATTTTCAATCACAATTGGCTGTTTTGCACCTCTTGACATGCGCTCTGCAAAATTTCGCGCAAGTGTATCAGTTGCGCCGCCTGCTGCAAATGGCACAACAAAGGTAATCGGACGTTCAGGATACTGAGCCATCACCGCAATAGGCATAAGAATGAGTAATATGGCAATGAGTTTAATTTTCATAAATGGCCTAAAAAAATAGTTCGCTACTTGAACTACTGTCAATTTAGCAGCTTCTATAAAGTTGTTAATGATTTAAGCACCTAGCCCGTTCGGCAGATTAGGTAAATTATTCTTGCTCTTCACGCCTCCCTTCTGTATCAATATTATCGTATGTACTATCCCCATCAATAAAGATTGCGGGACAATTCGAAGTTCGGTTTACTTTTAACTGGAAAATATCGAAACGATTATAATAACCTGATAAATCATGAAGTTGCTTAGCTTCAACGCAAAGCGACAAATCTATTTCAGAATATAGAATGCCCTCTGAGTCTTGCATTATTTCGCTAATCACGCGTCCCATAGGATCCATTATAAGCGAGACACCACGAGGACTGTCAAGTAATATTCTTGCCGCTTCCTTATCACCATCAGCCAACATATCCAACATAGTTTTATCCATATAGGCGGCACAGGCAAGGTTAAAAACCTTGGCCTCCAAAGCATGGGCACCTGCTCTTATTTTGATTCCGTCAGCCACACTCCACAAACTACTTTCTTTTGGATCGTATGCCGGCCAAACAGGAGGATAAGTAGAGATATGAACTTGCTCCCCTTGAGCAATCATTGAAAATCGAGCTAAGGGATTAAAATTTTCACCACAGATTAAGGCACCAATTCTACCAATCTCAGTATCGCAAACCCGCAATCCAGCACCATCGCCATTTGCCCATACCAATTTTTCCCAAAAGGTAGGCACTAGCTTCCTATGATGGTTAATTAAATTTCCATCAGAACTTAATAGTACATTTGAATTCCAAATACATCCAACACTTTGATTAGCACTTTCATTTATTCCAAGAGAAACAAAAACACTATTTTTTTTAGCATATTCTGCAACCCGTTTAATCTCAGGACCATTAATTTGAATAGTTTGAGCTGCTAATAATTTAAACCACTTATGGTTATAAATTGGCGCTCTTAAGGCACTCCATATTGGAAATGCCGGTACAAATGTTTCTGGGAAAACAATCAATTTTGCACCAGACTTTGCTGCTTCATCTATTAGGTTGCATACCTTATCTATTGTTTTTGAAGTATCTAAAAATACTGGAGCAACATGCATTAATGCAACTTTATATTTTGTAATTTTGTTCATTATTTTCACCTTGTTAACTAATTATTTCTTATTGAATAAGCACGTAAAAAATCTTCAGCGGCTTTGCTACCAGAGGCAAAGGATTTCATTGCTTCTTTATGAAGGACCTCCAATGCTTGAAATTTTAATTTATTCGCTTCATCACTTTCTACTAATTTTTTCGTAGAACGCGGCTTTTGGATGGTTACATCAAACTTAGCAGCTACTTTCAAAGGTTTATTTGTAGTTATAACGATCTGATCTGCTAAAAGTACTGCTTCATCAATATCAGAAGTAATAAAAATACAGCTAATTAGGCTATTTGCCATTAACCTAATAAAATGTTGTTGCATTAAGGCTTTTGACATTGCATCAAGTCCGCGAAATGGCTCATCTAATATCATCACTTTTGGACCATTAACGAGTGCTCTAGCAAGTTCAGCCCTCCTTTGCATGCCACCTGAAAGTTGTGATGGAAATTTTTTTGAGAATGAATTTAGCCCAACCTTCTCTAGCATTTTTTGGACAATATTTTCTGCTCCAGGGGAACTTTCACCGCGGGAGTCGGGTCCAAAGCTTATATTTTTTAATGTAGACATCCATAAAAAAAGTGCTGATTCCTGAAAAACAACTAACCGCTCTGGGCTGGGTCCTCTAACAGTTTTACCGTGCATTAAAATACTCCCGCCATCAGGCTTTTCAAAGCCAGCAATTAATCTAGCTAGCGTCGATTTTCCACAACCTGATGGACCTATTAAAACTGTAACTCTACCCATTTGAATATCTAAAGAAAAATTTTCAATGATTGGTATTGTTTTTTGTTGGGCGCCATAAGCATGGGACAGATTTTCAATTTTTATAATTAAATTATTATCATTCATAACTTTTTTTCTAAAATCATTTTGATGCTTCCCAACTTGTAAAGTGACCACCTATATATCGAATAACAGTGCTACAAATATATCCAGCAATCCCAATGCTCACCATACCAACAACTATCATTTCATAATTCCCACCTATATAATTGCTCCAAATTAAGTGCCCTAGACCTGCGCCCTTTCCGCCAACCTTTGAGGCACCTGAAATCATTTCAGCTGCCACCACAACCTCCCAGGTAATACCAATTCCAATAGTTGCCCCTACAACAACAGATGGAATACACGCTGGTAGCACTATGCGCCGAAACATATCTAATTTTGATGCACCTAGAGAGCGAGCTGCCTGAAGAAAGCGAAGATCAATCGATAAAGCGCCTCCAAAAGTATTAATCACAATTGTGAAGAAAGCGCCAAGAAATGTTATAAACATAATTGCTAATTCTTGCGTTGGCCAAAAAATAATTGCAGCCGGAACCCAAGCAAGCGGAGGTATAGGTCTTATAAATTCGAATATTGGGAAGAATATTCCTTTAAATGTTTTATTAAGTGCTAAACATAATGCAAGAGGGACTCCAAGCAGTAAAGCAATTAAAAAACCTCCTAATACACGCCAAGTGCTAGCAATCCAACTATACCAATATCTCGAATCAAAAATTACCTGAGCGAAAACTTTCACCACATCACTTGGCTTTGGTAAATCACCAAAAAAAGGCATTTTAAATCCAAAAAGTAGATTTGACCTTGATGAAATTTCTAGAAATAAAATAAACAAAGATATAGAAATGGCTGCCCTAAGAATATTTTTTTTCCGCCATTTATCTGAACTTAAAAAAATTGTGCTCCCAGCCATATTAGCCCTCTTTCTCGCCAGCAGCAAAAGCCTTCTCTGCCTCCTCATGAACGGAATCGATCGTTTCTTCAATCAATTCACGATAGCGCCTTGATGTAAGTACGCTGTAATCACGAGGATGTGGAATATCTACTTCTAAAATTTTTTTTGGTTTACATGGTCTAGTAGTCATAACTACAACCTTATGTCCTAAAAAAATTGCTTCATCAATATCATGGGTAATAAAAAAAATCGTAGTTTTATTTTTATAATAAATTTGCAGAAGTGCTTCATGCATTACGGACTTCGTCAAAGAATCAAGGGCTCTATAAGGCTCATCTAAGAGTAAGACGCTTGGTTCATTCATTAGGGCGCGCACTATCTCAACTCTTCTACGCATGCCAGAAGAAATTTCTCCAGGATAACTATCTTCAACGCCTATTAAACCTGAATCAGCCATCATCTGGCGGGCCTTTTCAAGGGCTATGGGTCGTGACATAGTGCCCTGCATAATCGGTCCGAAAATTACATTTTCAATATTAGTCTTCCATGGAAATAATGCTCCATTCTGAAATACGACTACACGATCTGGGCCTGGCTTTGCTTTAAGCTGTCCAGGGCCACACAAAAATTTATTATCAAGAAGTATTTCGCCAGAAGATATTTCATGAAAGCCGGCTATTGCCTTCAGTAAAGTAGTTTTTCCGCAACCAGAAGGACCAACAATCATGCATATTTCTCCAGGACTGATTTCTAGCGAGCAGTGATCTACTGCCATAACAGCCAACCCTTTTGGGTCGTAAATTTTTACAACATCTCGAATTGAAATTGCACCTTTTAAGGCCGCATCCTCTATATTTTGAAATGAAGGAATCTCGATCATCTGGATCCTCCTATAGACAGTTCGCGAGCGCGCCATTGCATTAGTAGTCGCCCAATCAATCTCACAAGTGCACTCGATGTATATCCAATTAATCCAAGTGTAATCATTCCAATTGCAATTGTTGGGTACTGAATCATTGAGTATGCAGTATTAATAACATATCCAAGTCCATACTCTCCCGATACCATTTCTGCGGCTACTAATGAAAACCAGCAGACTCCAATAGAAATTTGTAGGCCAGTAAAAATATAAGGCAACGCCCCAGGTATAACAATATGAAAAAATACTTGTTTTTTTGATGCTCCAAGGCAGTCAGCGGCAAGAAAATATGACTTATCTATGGATTGAACACCCAACATTGCATTAAGAGTTGTTACAAAAAAAGCAGCAAGGAATGTAAGAAAAATTATTGGTGTCTCTGATCCCTTAAATACTATTAGTGAAATGGGGACCCAGGCTAAGATAGGTATAGGTCGAAGCACCTCAAATAATGGGAAAACATAATCTTTAAATCTAGGAAACCAACCAATAGCCAGACCTAATGGGACACCTATACCCGTAGCCAGAATGAATGCAAAAATAACCCTTCTGAGACTGACCCAGATATGCTTGTAATAATCCTCTGTATAAAAAGAAAGGCCATATATTGGATCGGGATTCAGCCACTCTTTTATAACTGTAGTCAATCCCGGAAGCTTCTCAAATCTCGGAAGCCTCCACACTTCTACTAATAGAAACCATGATCCAAGAAAAAGCCCCATTCCAACGATTAAAAGATATGGTGCTGGACTGGCAAACCAATACAATACCTTCCAAGTAGTATTGGTAAATCTTAAATACTTCCCTTCAGAGATCATTTTCTCTTAGAAAATAAAATTTAGCTCTACGTCTAAGAAAACTATCAAATATCTCTAGCCCTAACGACTTTCAACCTTACCGATGGGGGCTTTTAAATTTCGCTCTTTTAGAATTACTTCGGTAAATTCTGGCATTACTGCCTCTGGACGCATTTTTGCGCTACTAATAACCTTATTTTTATTAAGAAAAACTACGCCTTGATCTATTACCTTGTTTACCTCTGATGTAAATCCAAATGGAAGAGTTAGCCGCGTATCAGTGCCTCCTTCAGATTTTGGATATTTTCCATATAAAGCCTTCCTTAGGGAGGCTTCAGAAAAACCTTGAATACGTGACCGTACAAATCCAATCATTTCCTTAGAATTTTTTTCATCAGCCATAAATTTCTGAGAATCAAGTTCAGCTTGGAGCCATGCCCTTACCACATCGGGTCGTTGCTCAATGAGATCAGCACGCATTATTATGAAGCCAGCGCCACGCTCATTAATTGTTGCACCTGATGCAACTCTTCTAGCCATTCCCTCCTCCACAAGATTAGACGCATTTGGTTCCCAAATTGCTGCGCCATCCAAGCGCCCAGTTCTAAAGCCTGAACTAATAACTTCAATATTTTGATTTAAATACGCCGCAGGCTCAACGCCAAATTGCTTAAACATTTTTTGGACAAACTCGTCAGTACAGCTCCCTTTCGGTGTTGCAACAGTCTTTCCGTTTACCCACTTTATCGCCTCTTCAGAATCTTTAAACGGAGGGGCATCTTTTCTTACCAAAAAAACATGGCACTGATCTTGACCAGACCCAGAAACTCCAACAATTCGAACATCAGAAAGTTCAGTCTTAGTAGTCGCTGTAATTGCTGGAAGATCGCCAAGGTATCCAATTGATGCTTGACCAGCCAATAACTGATTGGCAACGACCGCTCCTTGTAAGCCCACAAGGTATTCAACAGATGAACCTGCTGGAAGATATTTCTTCCAAAACTCCTTACCACTTTGAGCGAAAACAGACCAAACTTCTGTATAGCAGCATGGGTGCGCAATAACTAACTTTATCGGCTCTCCGGGTTTTCCATAATTTATCTTTTGAGCCAGAACATTTGGAACGGCAGCTAAAAGTGAAATGAACAATGCAAGGCTTGGTAGCGTGATAGCTAAGGCGTTGCGAAGGTTGCGCTGCTTTTCTAAGGAATTTGACATGAAGAACCCCAAAAAAATGTAAACGTTTTCATTTTATATCGCTAATAAAAATTAAAGTCAATATAAATTTAAAAAGGGGTTTGCCAAAATTACTTTCAACCATCTCATAGATGGCTCTCTTACAGCCTACTTAGGAGGACAGGATGACTCCCTTACTACAAGTTCCGTGGGAAATATGCTCTGAAGTATTGGCTTTTCATTTTTTAATTGACTGATAATATATTGCGCTGCAATAGAACCCATTTTCGCGGTTGGGTACTTTACTGTAGTTAATCGAGGGTTGATCATCGCAGCAATTTCAAGGTCCTCACAACCGGTAATCGAAACATCCTCAGGTACCTTTAAACCCATATTTCTCGCTTCAGATATCGCCCCAATAGCCAAAACATCATTAAGACAAATGACTGCTGTTGGTTTCCTTTTATTTAAAAAAATCTGTCTAAATCCATCTGCCCCCTTAGAATAAGAAAAAGGCTCTTCAACAATAAATTCTGGGGGCAACTCTATTCCAGCAAGCTTCAATGTAGTTACTACTCCAAGCATGCGATCAATGGCATTCTGATTATTTCTCGTAATTGTAGATATAACTCCAAAGCGTCGATGTCCGAGATCAAGTAAATATCTCGTTACAAGAGCGGTAGCTTCAGAATGATCAAAGCCAACAATTGGTAACTTTCCAGATCTTTCAAAGGCCCAGGTAAACACATGAGGAACCTTGAATCTTTTAATTAACTCAATAGTCTTTGACTTATGCCGTGTACCTACAAGAATCAGGCCATCAATACCTCGCTCAATAAGACCGCGAACTAGATCTACCTCTACATCAAGGTCATATTCGCTACAAGATACCAATAGCATATAACCGTTTTCTCTAAGCATCTTTTGAAGTGCAAAAGCTGTATTTGCAAAAATCGCATTTTCTAAACTTGGAATAACTGCCCCAATTGTCCAAGTCTTTTTGGATGAAAGTGATCTTGCACCACCATTTGTGACATAGCCAAGTTTTTTTGCAACCTTTTGAATATGCAAAAGTGTAGCTGGTTTTACTAGAGAAGATTTAGTGAGTGCGCGTGAAACAGTAGCGATAGAAACTCCTGCAACTTTGGCCACATCATTAATACGAATTTTTTTCATGTAAATCTCTAGTAAATTAAAATCTCTATAATCTATATTGTCATGTAACGTAGATTCAAACACGAAGTGCAACACGGTTTAAGGACTGCATAAACACTTCATTGGGGGTTTTAAATCCCAAGCGCTTTCTAGGGCGACTATTTAGTTCTTCTTGAATCATTCTAAGCTCCTTATC
>NZ_JAJVCR010000021.1:0-11251 GCF_021395195.1 Polynucleobacter sp. IMCC 29146
GACTGGATGTGGACATACAATCATGAAAGACCGAATATGGGCTTAGGGGGAATTACACCTAAGCAAAAACTAGCACTTGCAGTACCAGCCTCTACTTTTAGCTTATGTTAAAAATGGGGGGATTACCCGCCAACCTAAATTTTAATAGAGCTTTACATATGAAAAAATTTGTCTTATTGACTTTATCTACCTTCATTGCCGCTTTCCTAGTTTCTTGCAGTGGTAATGGAGATTCAGGATCATCGACATCATCTAGCACTACGGGTATATTTACTGCAACTGGCATGATGACAACTTCTCGCTCTATGCCAACGGCGAATTTATTGGCCGATGGTCGGGTACTGGTGGCGGGTGGAGTGGGACCTGCAAGTATCGCTGTTGCCTCTGCTGATCTCTATGACCCTACCTCAAGAACATTTAGCGCTACTGGATCGATGACAAATCCGCGCTACGCAGCAGCCTCTGTGCGACTTTTAGATGGGCGTATTTTTGTAGCTGGCGGTGAGGGTGTTGATGGAACTGGTATTAGTACTGTTGAAATTTATAATCCCGCATCTAGTACGTGGCAGGTAACCAGCAATATGAGTACCCCACGTGTAAACCCAACAGCAACATTACTCAATAATGGAAAGGTGTTGGTTGTAGGCGGATATTCCTACGATAGCAATTGCTGTGCTCTTGCTAGCGCTGAAGTCTACGATCCTACTACCGGAACCTTTTCTTCTACCGGATCATTGTCTACTGCACGTCGAAACGCAACAGCAACCCTACTTAATAACGGTAACGTATTAATAGCTGGTGGCTATAATGGAACCAATTTAGATGCACCAGAAATTTACGATCCTATTACTGGTAAATTTAGTGTGACTGGCTCAATGGGTACACCTCGACGCTTTCCAACGGCCAATCTTTTGTTAGATGGAAAAGTACTGATTGTTGGCGGATATGGTGAAAATAATTCTGTCCTTGCCTCTGCTAGTTTATACAATTCACAAACTGGTACTTTTTCTTATACGGGGTCAATGAACACTCCAACTGGTCGACAAACATCCACACTGTTGATTGACGGCAAGGTTTTGATTGCAGGTGGATACGATCTGACAAATGTCCTTTCTTCTGCAGAGCTTTATGATCCAATTACAGGCACCTTTTCTGTTACTGGATCTATGACAGTACCTCGCTGGCGTCATGCAGAAGCGCGTTTATTAAATGGTGATGTCTTAATAGTGGGTGGCGCAAGCGTGGGAGGAAACACCGGCGGCGCAATTGCATCGGCAGAGATTTATTCAAGAAAATAGAGCTGAGTAAGGCCAATAATATTAGTTCCGGAATCCTTTAGTCCTAGGCTCAAGTCCTCTTGGGCCCACCATAAAAACCCTCACTAGCAATAGCGGGGGTTTTATCTTTTGAGCGTTACTTTAAGTAACGCTTGACTGGCTTTTGCGCAATATGAGGCAGTTAATAGCACCTCTTTTGCAAATATATTACTAGATACCTAATATTAAAACAAAGATCGATGCCTATATTTTTGGCCATTTAATTTATTACTGCAGTAGTATTACTAACACCATATTTTTGAGGATTAAATGAACTCTCAATACGATAAACGGTTTTTGATATCCGGACTCATCATGTTGGTGCTTGGGCTTTTAGCGCCAATTTATTCGCCCTATGCATTAGCAAAAATAGGCATCTTACAGGCGCACCTAATTGGAGCATTACAAGCTTTAGTGTTCTTTTCTTTTGCTTGGATGTGGCCTCAATTATCTCTTCCAAGATTTACTAAGTCTATTGCCACGGTTTCCTTGTATATCTCGTTATGGGCTAATTGGATTGGAACTTTATTTGTCGGTATTTTTGGTGCCGGGA
Source organism: Polynucleobacter sp. IMCC 29146 (assembly GCF_021395195.1). Classification (NCBI taxonomy): domain Bacteria; kingdom Pseudomonadati; phylum Pseudomonadota; class Betaproteobacteria; order Burkholderiales; family Burkholderiaceae; genus Polynucleobacter; species Polynucleobacter sp. IMCC 29146. The sequence continues at coordinate 1,870 of NZ_JAJVCR010000021.1, forward strand.
AAGAGCAATATATTGTCAATCAAGATCTCGTTCCAGGTGCCAAAGGCTTTTGGAATATAGCAACCCTATTATTGATAAATCTTTCTCAGTTGGCTGTATTAGCCGTAGTCTTGGCCATTATTGGTTTCTTGGGGTGGGTATGGACTGCCAAAAAAGAGCGAATCATGAATTTCATTTCATTATTACTACTTCTAGCTATTTTAATAATTAGCCTTTTTCAAACCTTCAATCCACAATATTCAAATGGCTAGAGAGGCTAAATGAAATAATTATGTGCTTTTAGTTCAAAATTATTAGAACGGTCTGCTTTACAGCGTATTGCTGGCAAAATCCTTTGGTTGTTAATTTGCATCTAAAACTGAACCCATTCTCATACTTATTTGCAGCCAACTTCAGCCCACCTTCTTTTTAATATAGTTCGCTAGTAAAAGAAAACTTGATCACGTGGATCAATTAAAGTTAGAGACCAATGGTGGGTTAGTTTTAGAGGCAAATTAATAATATGACGACTTTTATTTAAATTAAGTAATCATAGAGCCAAGCCGTAAGTTCTTTCTAACCCGTTTTTATACCAGTACTTTTGCCTATTTAATACTGGTTCAGGACTTAAATACAGCTAATTCGTGTGGTTAAGCAAAACATGGTTCAGATTGGTTTAAAGTCATCAGATGCGCCAGGGGGTATTGGGGGGTGCGTTTTTAAAGAGTTCTGAAAATTTATTACCATTTTTCGAATTGGGCCCCTCACCCAGCCCTGTGTCGTATTCACATCTGATTCTTCTTTTGGATCCTGGACAATATTAAATAGATAGGGTGTTTCTAGATGATTGGCACCAGCATTAGGCTCTACTTCCCAAACAAAATGCATTTTCCAGTCACGCCACTTTGCGGCCCTAAGTTCAGTTTTTATAAAATATACAAATCCTTCACGATTTGATTTCCCTTCCTTGCCTAGTAAAAATTGACTTTGATCGATCCCGTCAATCGGTCGATCTATCGGCATTTTTAAGTCAGCAATATGTGCTAGGGTAGGCAATAAATCTACCACATGAATAATTTCATTTGTCACTTTTCCAGCTGGAATTTTATTAGGCCAGCGAATGATGAGAGGCACTCTAAGGGCGCCCTCCATTGCGGTATGGTAGGTACCCGTCCACATGCCTGCGCTACCCCGCCAGGGCCGACGATACTCTGGCCCGTTGTCACTGGCAAAAATGAATATGGTATTTTCTGCGAGATCGTCTTGATTAATTGCATCCATTATTTGACCTACTCTTGCATCCATTTCAATTAATGAATCAGCAAAGTCGCCATAATTTGAATTACCCTCAAAATCACGGTGAGGCAGGGTTGGAAAGTGCAACTGAGTTAATGGAACATAAAGAAAGAATGGTTTTTTATTTGCATTACGGTGAATAAATTCACAACTGCGTTTTGTTAACTCGGCATCAATTTTTCGTCTCATTTCTAAATCGTATAGCTCTTTCTTTTCAGCTAGATTACCTTTTTTACCCTCCATCACGTAAGGAGCCTCAACAACGGATTGGTCATACCCAATTGAATCAAAAAACATACTTTCATTAGTAGTTCTTGGAATTCCATACCACTCATCAAAGCCTTTGTCATTAGGATATCGGCCTGCCTTATCGCCTAAATGCCATTTGCCAAACATTGCAGTCGCATATCCTGCTTCTGAAAATAGCTCTGCCATAGTTTTTTCCCAGGGGATAATCCCCTGAGGTAAGCCAGCTGGAACCGATTGAATTGCCCCAGTTCTAATGGGGTGTCGACCGGTCATGAGTGCAGATCTAGTTGGAACGCAATCGCTTTCTACATTAAAGTTGAGAAAGCGAGTGCCCTCTTGGGCAAGGGCATCAATTCTGGGAGTTGGCGCACCGCGAATTGCTCCACCGCCATAGCAACCTAGTTCGCCCCATCCAAGATTATCGGCAAGTATTAAGACAACGTTTGGTTGAGTATCTATTTTTTTCATTATAAAATTTATTAGCGATAAAGAGCAAATATTAATCGACTGGAATTTTTAGTATCTTATTTAATTCGATCCAGCGCTGTATTGAGTTTTTTAAAAATACCTCAAATTCACTTGCAGGCATAGGCCTTGCTGTTAATCCAACATCAAGTAATTTTAGTTTTATCTCGGGCTTTTCTAAAATCAATAAAATTTCTTTAGAAACTTTATTGAGAATCGCTGGGGGTAGATTTTTAGGGGCAACGACTCCCACCCACTGCGTAATAATAATATCTTTAAAACCTAATTCAGCTAAAGTTGGCACATTTGCGGCATTAGGATTTCGTTGTGCGCTAGTAAGGGCTAAAATGCGAATTCCCCCCTTCTTTTGTTGTGAAAGTAGGGGCGCAAAACCTAAAACTGCGGCAGGGGTTGTGCCCCCGGTCAGATCGATAATTGCTTGTCCGCCGCCTTTATATGGAATGTGCGTCCATTTGAAATCTGCTGATTTTGCTAACCACTCACCAATGTAATGCTGGTTTGTACCTTGGCCAGAGGTTCCATATGAAATAGTCCCTGGCTTACTTTTTGCCGCATTCAATAGGTCTGCTAATGTAAGGTAGGGCGTTTGACTTGACACTGCGATCCCAATGGGTTGATCGCCTATTAAGGCGACGCCAATTAGATCTCTCCCTAGGCGCCAACTTAAGGACTCTCTGGTGGCGCTTAGGATGGCAGAACTGTCGGAGGCAATGGCAAAGGTATAGCCATCTGGAATAGCATTAGCGGCCAGCTGCAACCCAATAGCGCCGGAAGCTCCGGGCTTATTTTCAATAACAATGGACTGATTTAAGGCTTTACCTAACTCAATCGCAATTATTCGGGTAATGATGTCATTAGTGCCGCCTGCTGCCTGCGGCACAATAATGCGAATAGGTCGATCTTTAGGCCACTCCTCAGCCCAAGAATTATTACCAGAGAGAATACTGGTAATCAAGATACAGCAAGTAACTATGTATTTTTTCACCATGTACCAGTATCGTTAATTTTCAATAGTTTAGCTTATTGATGAAAATACCCAGCCTTCGAATTGATTTTTTTTGAGCATTATTTTTAGTAGCAGATATATCTATGTTGATTTGTATACAAACCTGAGCTAATTAGCACGCTAATTAGCATCAAAATCCAGTCCAGTGTTTGTTTAATACAGTACCCTAGCCAAAGATAGCCTAATCACTTGGGTGCTTCAAGTTAAAAAAATAATGATTCAGTTTTAGATGCGAATCAACAGCGAGTGAGAGCATATATTGACTATTTTTAGGGGGACGTGCTTTATACCGCCTCATCTATTAAAATTGCTGGGTGAACGAACAGTTACTAAATCAGATTATCCTAATAGCCATCCCCATTTTCAGCATTTTTATGTTGGGCGAATTTTTTTATGGCTTAGCAATTGCTAAAAATACTTATCGGCTAAACGATACCATCAGCAGCATCAGCCAGGGACTACTAAGCCAGTCTATTTTGCTTTGCCTGGTTTTTTTTCAAATTGGGGCTTATGAATTACTCTACATATATATTGGAGCAAGATCGTTTACGCTTTTTTGGGAAAGCTGGTATGGCTGGATCATTGCATTTCTAATATATGACTTTATAGATTATTGGCTTCATCGGGTCAGCCACCAATCTGCTCTGCTTTGGGGTTCTCATGTCGTCCACCACCAAAGTCAATTATTTAACTTTTCTACTGCTTTAAGACAGGAAAGTTTTTTCCCCATTATTGCCTGCTTCTTTTTTGCAGTCATGGCGTTACTCGGAATTCCACCATATCAATTTGTTTTAATTGGCCTATTTGTATTAATTTATCAATTCTGGATGCACACTGAACATATCGGCAAATTAGGATGGTTTGATAGCGTCTTTTCTTCACCCTCGAATCATCGAGTGCATCATGCAATCAACGACGAATATATTGATAAAAATTTTGGCGCAGTTTTAATCATTTGGGACCGAATTTTTGGCACTTATCGGGAAGAAAAAAGCGCCTGTATCTATGGCACCCAAACCCCCTTAAATTCTTGGAATCCTTTATGGGCGCTTGGTTCAGTATTTATTAACCTATATAAGAAAAGTCGCAACTATTCTGGGCTGATAACGAAACTCAAAATCTTCTTTAAGGGTCCTACTTGGAGGCCCAATGACGAAGGGGTGAAGGATTCAGAGGTAGTTGCTAATGTTTTTCAAATATATAACCCACCCTTGACGGGGCTGCAGAAATGGGTTGCAGTGGTTATTTTTTCTGTGACAATTTTATTTTCTATTTATTTTTTTATCACAGTAGATCAGTACGCCTATTTCGATAAAATTATGTGCTTGATATTGGTTAGTATCGGCTTGTATTATGCAGGGTTTTTTATGGGACAAAAAAAGCAACCCACTTGAACCAAACCTCTTGTGATTATTTTTTCCTATACAAATTACTTAAATCGGTAAGCTAATGCCATAAATAGGTTGTCTTCAAATGTTCGGTTCATGACCGGGCTATTGCTAATTCCGCTTCCCATCCACTTGCGTTTGCCATAAATATTAATATACCAGTCTTCAATAATTGGCACTTCTAATAAGAAACCTAACATTAAATTATTAGTAGCAGGAGCGGTATAGCTTTGGTAGCCGATGGTGTTCGCTTGTTGGTTATTTAAACCATAGTAATAGTTTGCATATTGGCTCGACTGTCTTTCAATACCGAGTTGGGGATACAGGGTTATTTTACGAACTATTTCAAGCTCACCGAAGTAGGAAAAATCATATAAAGCCCCCTTAGATTGACTAAAGTCATGGTAAGCATTGATAAGAAATCCCCCAATTGGTGTTTCTTGGAAGGTGCCAATCCCAATGGGAATGGGGTAACGCTTAACAATAGTTGTGGTTGTGAAGGGCGATTTAACCACGAAGTTATCGAGAATTGCTTTGCCAGTTACCTCAAGGTACCCATAACCAATTTTGGCTGTTTTAATACCGAACATATCAATTCTTGCAAAAGCTCTTTTATAGTTAGCAAAAACATAGGGCGCAACAAATGTCTGCGTACCATAAGTACCAAGGTGTAAATTAGAGGTATAAGTTGCTAAACCAATGTCACCAACTAAATGATCAGGAATGTCATCATCATAGGGTTTATCTTGAGCCAAGCAAAAAAAAGAAGAGGTAAAAAAAAGAAGAAAGAAGAAGCAACGCATTAAGTAAAAATTACTTTATTTAATATCGCGGCAAGAGAGCATATGCATTACTTTGCGCTCCGAATCAATTTCAAAGCCGCATTCTACTAGGCGAGATGAGTTTTCATAGGTGCCAAAAAGAATATCCCAAATAGGTAGGCCATAATTATTAGTATGGCGATTGCGTTCATGATGAATGCGATGCATTTCAGGTCTGACAATGAAATAGCCTAGCCAATGTGGGGTAGGGGTGTTGGTATGCTCCCAGAGTTCGAAGATGCTAACCCAAAGAGATGCCCAGACTGCAGATTCAATGTTTAATCCCAGAAAAGAGTAGGCAACAACATTAATAATGAGGGCATTCGCTAAGAAATCACTGGGGTGAGCATACAGCGCAGTTAGAGCTTGAATACGATGGGTGCTATGGTGAATTTGATGAAATATTTTCCAGATTAAACTATTGTGATGTCGAAGGCGGTGCCACCAATAAACAAAAAAAGTAATGCAAACATAGGCAAAGAGGCCATTAAGCCAGGGGGGAGTTTTTAAAAATTGCGTTGAAAAATTTGGAAATATTACGATGGCGCCCAAATGAGGAACCAAAAATATACCAATTATTATTGTCAGTAGTACTCCAAGACTGCCGAAGATAAACAGCCTTATAAGCCAGGATTTATCTGGGCTATAACGATGTAATGGGCGAATTTTTTCTAAGCCAATAAAAAAACCAGTAACTGCAATAAGAGCAATGATTGACGTCTCAGAAGTTAGCACAAGCCAATTCCTTAAGTCAATTTATTGAGCTCTTGATGCGACTTTTCCACCCTTAAAAAACGCTGCAGTTCAGGAGAAATAATTTTGTTTCTAATTTTTGAATTAGACAAGATGTCATACGTTTCTTTTAAAAAAGCAATTGACTCATAAGCAACGGTTTCGCGTTCATTATCAACCGTTATCATATGATAGCTATTCCCAAGGTAAATAGATCTCTTGAGTTCAGAGCTAATTGACTGATTCAACAATTCAACGTTATTTGGATGCGCAATCTCATCATCTACCGCATGAATAGTTAATGTTGCAGCAGTAACATAAGCTAGATTTTTTTTCACATAAGAGCACAATTGATTCGCTTGATAAATATGGTTAAGCGTCATATATGACCCGCCAATTTCTGAAATCTGATGGTTTGACATCGCTTTTTTAATGTAGGCTCGAATTTGAATATTTTTAACCCCAAAGGGATCTCGTTCCTTGTATTTAAATCGCCCTCCTAAGCCAAGCCATATTCCTAATTTAGCAAAAATTCGGTACCAAGGAATGGCCCATCCGTTGTAATTTAAGGTAGTAGATAGGCACAGAATTGCATGAATATTATCTAGCCTGGAGCCAACACCGAGTGCTAAAGTTGCCCCAAGTGAAACTCCACCAAGAGAGATGGGTAGCGACTCTTTTATCTGTAAATTACTCACATAATTAACTGCCTCATTAAGCCAATCATTCCAATTACCAGCATGATCACCAAAGTTATAGCCATTAAAAGTAGGGGTTTCAACACGAAAGCCACTCTTCCTGAGGACATTAGCCAAATAGCTTAACTCGAGCGGGGAAGAAGAAAGCCCATGAAATAGTACAATTAATGGGCTAGAGCTTGGAGTGGCTGCGATTGTATTCATGTAAAGATATTTTAGGCTTTTTTGGGAAGGGTAGGCAATGCAAATAAAAAATGCCAATAATTGGTGCGCGGTGCCCAAGCGGGCTATTTACCCCGTAACCCTTCTGGCATTCTTTTTGATAACTTGGGGTTTATTTGCTTTAGGGCAAGATTTCTATAGTGAAAATCCTTATAAGTTCTACTATTTAATAGCGATCTTTTTAGCATATTCCTTTGGTTTTTTGCCTGCCTTAGTTTTTATTATTGGTGGCACCCTTTATGCTAATTATTGGTTTGTCGCCCCCTTTGGAGAATTTGAATTCAGCTTTCACGATTTGCAACAATGGGCGTTAAACTTTGCACTGGGTTTTACGTGCATATTATTGATTGAATATCTGCAACGTGAGCGGTATAAAACGAAATTACTATTATTGGTTGCAGACTCGCGCTATTTAATTTTATTGCACCGCGATAATGAGCTCATGAATGCATTGAAAAAAGAAAATAATGTCTGAAACAATGAAAATTCTGCTTCAGCAAGTGGCGGATCGCTTTGATAAAAATATCGATGATATTAGTCCAGATATGACTTTAGAGTCACTGGAGATTGATTCCCTTGGAAAAATAGAATTATTATTTGATCTAGAAGATCATTTTAAAGTGCGGATTCCGAATGAAACTATTAATCTCACCACGCTTCAAGATGTCGCAGATTTAATTGATTCTGCAAAATAAAGTGAGTGTAGATTCACAGCCCAATCGTGTGGTTATTACTGGTTTAGGTGCAGTTTCTTGTTTAGGCGTTGGTGCAGCTATTCAATTTCAAAAAGCCGCTACTTGTACGTCCGGAATAACCAGCCTTAATAAAGCACTAGCTATCCCCGTTGATTTAGCCTGTGCTGGTTTAGTCGCCAATCCACTGCCAATCCAATTGGATGCTTCATCACAAGGCATGTTCGATCGTGTGGCGCAGTTATCTTGGAGTGCGGCAAGAGAAGCGCTTGAACATTCTGGGCTAAAGGATCTGCCCGAGAAAACATTAGATCGTTGCGGAATTTTTTGGGGCACTGGTTTTGGGGGCGCAAATACGGTTGAAAGTGCCTTCGAGGATATTTTTATCAAACAGAAGGAGCGTGTTAGACCTTTTACTGTTATTGGTGTAATGGCGAATGGTTCAGCGGCATTAATTTCATTGAAGACGGGTTTTAAAGGCCCTTCAATGACTTATGCCACAGCATGTGCTTCCTCAGCGCATGCGATCGGCGAGGCTTATCGTAGCATCAAACATGGTTACTGTGATCGCGCAATTGCAGGCGGTGCAGAGAGTCTATTTACTGCAGCGTCGATTAAGTCTTGGGAGGCGTTGAAAACACTTGCCACTCCTGATCTCGAAAATATTGCCAATTCTTGCAAACCATTTTCAAAAAATCGTAGTGGCTTTGTATTGGGTGAGGGAGCTGCTGCAATTATGTTGGAATCATGGTCTAGCGCAAAAGAGCGTGGCGCTATTATCCTTGGAGAAATTATTGGCTATGGCACTTGCTCAGATTCATCACACATTACCAAGCCAGATCCTCTGGGTCAGGCTAAAGCAATGCAGCAAAGCTTAGAAGAGGCCCGCCTTAACTCTGCCGAGGTGGTTTACATTAATGCGCATGGTACTGCCACGCAAGTTGGTGATATTGCCGAGACCATTGCCCTTAAAAAAATATTTGGAGATGAGGGCGCCAAACGCCTATCGATTAGCTCAACTAAGGCCATTCATGGGCATACTCTTGGAGCCGCAGGCGCATTAGAGTTGCTGATTACTATTCAAGCAATGCAAAAAGGAATTGCTCCTGGAACCGCATTCTTGGAAATACCCGATCCTGACTGCGATCTCAATTTCTTGCCATTAAGATCCGCTGAAATACCGATTCCTTATGCAATGAGTAATTCCTTCGCCTTTGGTGGCTCAAACGTTTCACTTCTATTAGCCAGGGATGTGAATTAATTAATTTTTTTCTTAATTGGTGCGGTAATGTTATGAAACCAAAGTACCCCTAAGATAATGCCCGTTATCAAGACCTCTGCATCACTTACCAGCCCGTGAAAATTATCTGCCGCATAAGAGTTCGAGTTTAAATTAATCGCTAATTCTAAAAACACAACTGAAGCTGTAAAAATTAAGCGTGCCTTTTTTAGGGTTTGTAACAAGGGAGCATGGAGTTTATTTGCATTGATCAACAAATAGATTACTGAACAGAAATTGATAGACCAGAAAAGATAGATAAAAAAAGTTAAATTGAAAGGTGCGCTTAAGTAGTAAAGCGTAGAAACTAGAATCTGTAAAGAAAGTAAAAATTTAGTCACTTGAGTTAATTGTTTATTTAAACGATAACTGTACTCCTTTTATTATAGATTTTCAGCGCCGGCTAAGGGGGTGTACTAAATTTTGTGTAAACGGTCTAATAATGGGTAAAAGCCCACTCCATAGGAGTAATGATGATGACCGAAGCAGCAAAACGAGCAGTACCCCAAGAACTCATTGATAGCCTGCTGGCAG
>NZ_JAJVCR010000022.1:0-9599 GCF_021395195.1 Polynucleobacter sp. IMCC 29146
GACGAGGAGCTTAGAATGATCCAAGACCGATTAAACAACCGACCCAGAAAACGATTAGGATTTAAAACACCGAGTGAAGTCTTTATGCAATCTTTAAACCGTGTTGCACTTCGTGTTTGAATTCACCAAAGCTTAATGGTAGTTAAATATTTAACCTTAAAACTTTTATACCAGCAATTAAATGCCCATTAAAACTGGTCAGCTTAACTATTATTTTACTTTACTTGCCGTTATTTCTTGGCTTGCTTACTCAATACCGCCCTTAAGATGGGTTTATGGGGGGGCAAATTTATCGACCTTCTACGGCGAAAACATTGGATACCATTTTTTTTGGTCTATGCGATTTGTAGATGGGGCACTTAATGATGTCATCATTCCGTCCCAAGGGGCTGTTATGGCAATCATTCAAAATATCTATTACATAAGCGGGAAACACTTTACATCAGACCTTTTGCAGCAAACAAATATCTTTGGATACCTCACCATCGCGACTCCATTAATCGGGTGGTTATTTTTATTGCTTTGGATTTCTTGGGATAACTATTTACCAAAGTCGACAAGACTCGGGCTAATTTTTACTCCACTAATTTTTGGTCTAATTAATCATACTTTATTTGCTTATCAACTGTATCCAGACTATCACTCATACGTCAAATTATTTTTGTTTGGGACATTTTATTACTACCTTAAAAATTTCATCTATAAAACTCCTACTTTTAGTGCATTTATTGTCTTTGGTATCCTTACTGGCACGATAGGTGCACTTAAATTACCAATCATCATTTTTCCGATTGGGTTGTTTCTATCTTACTTTGTAAGTACTACTAATTACAAAAAAAATATTTATTTTTTAATCAAATTTATTGCTGTAGTAATAATTACTTTTTTCAGCTATTTCTTAATTCTATTTAAATGTAACTTAAGCTCTATTTATGATTTTTTCTACAGCATTCTACATGTTGCAGGAACCTCAAGCCCAATGGTTATTGGGGATTTTTGGCCAACAGATTATTTGTCGATTGATTGGCTTGCCAATCCTAATTTAAATTTAATTATCTTATTTACCATTTTTATAGTTTTTGCATTAATACAAGCGATAGTTTTAAATAAATTCAAGTCAAAATCACTTGTAATTCTTTTTATAACTGCATTGATCACATTCTTAGTAACCATCAAAAGAGGTGGTGGCGCAAGTTATGTAGACAATATCGTCATTATCACTTTATTAATACTATTGACCTCGTCTTATCCTGAATCAAAATTGCGTAATTCTCTTTCTTACGCTGTGGCCATTCTTTTTATTGCCTGGCCTTTAACTTGGATTTTTTCATCAAAGCTTAATGCGCTTCCTAATTATCAGACTAATAATTTTCTATTGAATGCATTGACTAATGGGGGGGATTGGCAGCGCCCAATTTACGCATGGAATGATAAGCAAGACTTGCCAATTTATGTCATAGTGCCATCAAACTCTTACGCCTTAGGTACCTTAGAAGATATGATTATGAGAGGCTTTTCTAATTCAAACCAGGGGTGGTATGAATCCAATATAAACCCCTCTCTGATTAAACTATTTCCAAAGCATAAATTCGGCAGCTACGATATGCAGCTTCCAAACAGACCTTTTGTTTTTCAATTTATAGCTGCGGAAAATCCTTTTCCACTAGTAGATAAAGATGAGCTGGAAAAACATCTACGAAATATGGATCGCTTGATGAAGGGGTATAACTCAGGGCCTTGTTTTGAAGTAATTCAGCCATTGGTTGGTGCCACAGTTAAATCCTGCGTAATGACACCCAAAACCATAAGCTAAATACCATTTTGTTCACAAAAATGAGCGTCTATTCCATCCAATCGAATGGGTATAATTGAGGCATTTTCGAAACCTCTTATTTTGCTGCTTTATTAATAGGCAAATTAATCAGGGCTTTATTTACCAAATACTCACGATCCTTCCTCCATATATTTAGGAATTTTGCAAATGCCTCACATTAATAATGGTCAGATATCAGCAAACGAGCTCTTAACAAGCATGCTTTTTATTCGTCAGGTTGAAGAAACAATATCAACCCTATACTCAGAACAAGAAATGCGCTGTCCTATTCATCTCTCAATTGGTCAGGAGGCGGCAGCAGTTGGGGTTTGCCAAGCGCTTGAGTCTGCGGACCAAATCTTTAGTACCCACCGCTGTCATGCGCATTACCTTGCCAAAGGCGGAGATCTGAGTGCGATGATTGCAGAAATTTATGGTAAATCTACTGGCTGTATTGGAGGACGTGGTGGTTCCATGCACTTAATGGATACAAGCAAGGGAATTATTTCCAGTGTCCCCATTGTTGCAAGCTCAATTCCGCTTGCTGTTGGTGCAGCCCTTGCAGACAAGATTGATGGACGTAAAAGAGTTTCCGTGGCATTTTTTGGCGATGCCTGCGTTGAAGAGGGTATTTTTCATGAGAGTGCTAACTTTGCTAGCCTCAATAACCTGCCAGTACTTTTTGTTTGTGAAAACAATTTCTATTCTGTTTATACCCCCCTTAATGAACGTCAACCAGATCGTCCTTTAACTGCCCTTGCTGATGCTCATGGCATAAAGTCACTACATGTGGATGGAAATAATGTTTTGCAGGTATTAGAGGCCAGCAGAACGGCAGTTGAGTACTGCCGTTCTGGCAAGGGCCCTTTTTTCCTTGTACTAGATACCTATCGCTGGAGAGAGCATTGTGGGCCAAATTATGACAATGATATTGGCTACCGAGCCGAATCTGAATTTTTAGAGTGGAAGGAGCAAGATCCGGTTAGCAATTTTATCGACGCACTTAAAGCAAGCAATCAATTAACAGATCAAGAATTACAAAGCATTACAGCAAAATTACAAGAGCAGATTGATGCCTCTTTTGTATTTGCCAAGGAGTCCAAACTCCCCACTCCGGATGAAGTATCACAATTTGTATATGCGGAAAATGAATAATGACTAAGACACATTTAATCAACACTGGAGATGCTATCCGCGAGGGTCTTATTGAAATTGCCAAGAAAGATTCGTCGGTGATTTTTTTTGCGGAAGGAGTATCTGACCCCTCCTCCGTATACGGAACAATCAAAGGCTTAAAAGACCATATTTCCAGCGATAGAGTTATTGAAATGCCCGTAGCCGAAAGCGGACTTACAGGCATTGCAATTGGCGCTGCCATGATGGGAAAAAGGCCAGTGCTGAGCTTTCATCGTGTTGAATTTGCTCTTTTGGCAATGGAACAAATTGTTAATAATGCTGCCAAGACGCATTACATTAGCAAGGGGCAACATCATGTGCCAATCGTTATTCGCCTCATCATTGGGCGCGGCTGGGGCCAAGGCCCAGAGCACTCCCAAAGCCTTGAAACTTTATTTGCATTAATACCAGGACTCAAGGTAATTATGCCCACGTATCCTCGTGATGCAAAGGGTATGATTATTGCCGCAGTTCAAGACAATAATCCCGTAATAGTGATTGAGCATCGCTGGTGCCACTATGTAAAAGGTGAAGTTCCAGATGGCTTTTACACTGAACCCCTGGATGGCCCCCGTGAGCTGAAAAGCGGTAAAGATATCACCCTTGTGTCGAGCTCCTATATGACCTTAGAGGCAATGAGAGCGGCAGAAAAACTGCAAGAAATTGGTGTTGATGCAGCGGTATATGATTTGCGCGTAATCCGCCCCCTTAATCTACAAAAGATCTATGACTCGGTTAACCAAACTGGTCACTTAATTACTATAGATACTGGATTTAAAAAATTTGGTATAGGCGCTGAAATATGCTCTGAAGTAGTTACCCATTGCTTTGACAAACTTAAAAAAGCACCTGCTCGGATTGGCATGCCTGATCACCCAACCCCAAGCTCACGAGGTTTACTACCAGGACTATATCCAGACGCAGTAAAGATTTTGAGAGAAGCGGGAGAAATGCTTGGGGTATCAAATGAAAAAATTGTCCTTGCTACTGAGAGGTTGATAGCCGATCGCAAAGGTCTTCCAGTTGATGTTCCTGATCCATTTTTTACAGGGCCTTTTTAAATGCACGTACGATATTCTCCATTAGGCCAGCAGTATGCTGATCCAGAACCGATTTTTAAAGAACTTCGCGAACTCGTTGCTAGCGGCGACTTCACCTTAGGCAAACCTGTCTCAGAATTTGAGGCAATGTTTGCAAAAATGCTTGGAGTTAAACATGCTATTGGTGTTGGTTCTGGTACAGACGCTTGCAAAATTCCATTGAAGGCCCTGGGCTTAGGTCCTGGTGATGAGGTGATAACTTGCGCGAATACCTTTTGGGCAACTGTAGGCGCTATTAATGAAGTAGGAGCAAAACCTGTTTTTGTGGATTGCAACGATAACTTTTGCATCAATACTGATTTAATTGAACGTGCTATTACACCCCAAACCAAGGCGATCATGCCAGTGCATCTAACTGGTGATGCTGTAGACATGGAAGCAGTTCTTAAGATAGCCCAAAAATACAATTTGCCAGTTGTAGAAGATGGCTGCCAAAGCTTGCTTGGTGAAATTAATGGGAAAAAAGTTGGTACATTTGGAATAGCCGCAGCCTTTTCTATGCACCCCTTAAAGATCATCAATGTTTGGGGCGATGCAGGAATCATTGTGACCAATGATGATGCAATGGCTGAGCACTGCAAGTTACTCAGAAATCATGGGCTGAAGAATCGCGATGAAATGATTCTTTTGGGCTACAACACCCGCCTTGATTCAACACAGGCTGTTGTAGGGAAATATATTGTCCCTCAGACTCCATGGATAGTTGAGCAACGCGCAAAAAATGCTCAGTATTTAGACGCTGGACTAAAAAATATTCCTGGCGTTCGAATTCCTGAGCGTAAGCCTAATATAAAACATGTCTATCTTTTATACATATTATTTGTAGAGCAACGTGATGCTCTACTTAAATATTGTATTGAAAATGGGATTGAAGCAAAAATTCATTACCCAATCCCTCTATATCAACAAAAAGCCCTTGATTATCTTGGTCATCAACCTGGCGATTTCCCTGTAACGGATCGACACGCCAAAGAATGCATTACTTTTCCGATTGACCAACATCTGTCAACGCAGGAACTAGACTTCATCATCGAAACTGTTCGTAACTTCTACCTTAAATAAGAGAATTCCTCATGAAAGTCCCATTTATTGATTTACAACAACGTTACCAAGAAGAGAAATCTGAATTACTAGCATGCGTTGATAACGTTTTGTCAAAAGGCCATTTAATCTTAACTCAAGAAGTAAATGAATTCGAAGAACAGGCCGCCAAATATATTGATGTCAAGCATGTAATTGGCCTAAATTCCGGAACCGATGCACTAATGATGGCGCTCTGGGCATATGGAATTGGTAAAGGGGATGAGGTCATCACCACACCCGTATCATTTGTGGCTACTACTGGTGCAATTGTCCACGTAGGCGCTACCCCTGTTTATGTTGATGTTTGTGATGATCAAAATATTGACGTAAGCAAAATTGAAGCAGCAATTACTCCTCGTACAAAAGCAATCATGCCAGTTCACTGGAGTGGTCGAATTGCCAACATGGATGTAATCATGGCGATTGCAAAAAAGCATAATCTGATTGTGATTGAAGATGCAGCTCAGTCAATGGGCGCTTACTATCGTGGCAAGCATGGTGGCAGCTTTGGAGATGCAGCAGCCTATTCTGCGCATCCACTAAAAAATCTCAATGCCCTTGGTGACGCAGGCTTTATGTCCACTAATGATGATGAAGTCAATAGGAAAGTTCGCCTTTATCGAACGCATGGCTTAGAGTCTCGTGATAACTGTGTACTTTATGGAGTCAATTCTAGATTAGACTCTCTCAATGCTGAAGTCTTGAAATTCCGACTTGAGCGACTAAAGGCAATTGTAGATAGACGGCGTCACAATGTGGAGCTCTATAAAAGCATTATCAAACAGGAGTCTATTTTTATACCCCCTGAAAAACCAGAAGAACATAACTCTTATGTAATGTTTATAACCCAAGCAGACCAACGCGACAAATTAAAAGATTATCTACAATCACATGATATTGAATCATTGGTTTATTATGGTACCCCTCTACATTTGCATAAAGCAGCTGCTCGCTTTGGATTAAAAAAGGGAGACTTACCAGTAGCTGAAGCACAATGTGAAAAAGTTTTAGCACTCCCACACCACCAAAATTTGACAGATGATCAGATTACTTATGTAGCCGAAAAAGTTAATGCATTTTATGGAGTTTAAGTATGCCTAAGAATATTCTCGTAATTGCCCCACACTGCCTTGACGAAATTCTGGGATGCGCAGGAACGGTAGCAAAACATATTGCTGCTGGTGATACCGTAAATACTGCTATTTTATTTGGCGATGGTCAGCATCAAGATGCAGCTCGACGCCAAAATGCTATTGCCGCCTCTAAAATTCTTGGTGCCAATGAGCCTATATTTCTTGGGTTTGCCGAGAACCGCTCTGACACTATTGCACTTCTTGATGTTGTTTCTAGGCTAGAAAAACTTCTAAACCAAATAAAACCGGAAGCTGTCTATATCAATCATGGTGGGAATTTAAATATAGATCACCAAACCACCTATAAGGCTGGCGTAACAGCTCTTCGACCAGCCCCCGGCTGCCCAACGAAGGCCATCTACTCATACGAGACTCTCTCCTCCACAGATTGGGCGCCTCCAAATCCTGGAAATAGTTTTCAACCAACCTATTTCATTGATATCAGCCGCTCTTTGGAGCAAAAAGAATTGGCATTAAAGCAATATATTGGTGACGTTAAACCTTCACCGCATTCACGTTCCTTAGAATCACTTTTTGCTCAGGCAACAGTCAGAGGACATTCTGTAGGATTAAAAGCAGCTGAAGCTTTTATGGTTTTACGTCAGATACAAGATTAGTTAAAAGTACTATAAGGAAAATGGACAACACGACACAAGCCTTAGTATTTTTCCTATTTACGCTTAGCGTCATTCTGATTAATTTTTCGTATTTCCACTTTATTTTCAGGCACGGGTCTTTAAGAGCCTCAGAGGGTGGAATATTTAAACTTCAGCTTATATCTTCTTGTTTTGTTGTTATTTTTGGGGCTATTTTAATCCTTAACAACCCTGATCCTATAATTATTTCTTGTGTACTTGGATGCGTTTTTTTGCACGGGATTTACAGCTTAACCTTCCTCGAGTTTTGGGCGCTAGCTCAAGGTAGCTTCTCACAAGAAATAGTTAAATTATCCCTTCACCAGCCAATTACAGATACTTCACTTACCAAACTGATAAATATAGGTAATGGAAAATTAAAAACCAGATTAAACGGGCTTCATGCTGGAGGGATGATTAAACTTCAAGATGGGCTATGGGTTATATCACCGAAAGGTATCCCATCTTCCGCCTGCATGCTTTACATCCAGAAGATGGTTAAGCTTCAGGATCCAGGATAGATATGTGGATCATATATTCTGCCGCTATATTCTTACTTGCCGTAATAACACATGCAATTCTTATTAGAATTTTTCCGCTCATTGGAAGGCTGGTTCTATTCATTATTTCAGGCTCTCTTTTGGGCCTAGGTCTAGTTGCATTAATTGTTACTGAGTATAGATTTTTTTCAGTTCAATTATTTTCCGCAGTAATTATGTATAGCTTTCTTTGCGAACTATACATTTTTCTTTTTTCTTCGCTACTAAGCAGTATCTCAATGAATATTCTGTCTATGCTATATGGCCATAGAAAAGAATCAATTGATATCACAAAGATTTACTCTGGTGAAAAAATGGTTTCTATTAGATTGGCACGCCTTACCAAATTAGGCATGTTAAAGAAGGAAAAACAAAACCATTCAATCACAGAAAAAGGTATTAGATTTTTGCATTCCATGGAAAAATTACAGCACTACTTCAAGAACAAAGCTTAAAAGCATTTCCAAGAATACAAATTTACATTAAACGGATACAAAGCTCTGGGAATAAAAAAATCAGGCTTACTAAAAATTGGGGCAAACTTTGTAGACCATTTTGAATAAAAGCTCTTTTGACTAAATTGAGCCCCAGGAAATGCTCTCAATCCTAGTTGCTTTAGATAATCGTCCTTCCAAAAATACATATCTAACTTAGTACCTAAGGATTTTTTTACAATATTCCAAACAATATCTTCAGCCACATTGAATGGAAAAATTGGACTGACATCAAAAATCATAATTTCACCAGATGGCTTAATAACCCGTCCTAGCTCTTTGAAAACCTCATTAAGGATATTTCTATTATCAGCAACAGAATTAGCAGTCATGTGATGAATAGAATAAAAACAAACCACTCGGTCGACAGAGTGGTCAATAAGGGGAATGCTGGATGCAGAGCCAAATATTCCCAAATCAACTTGGCTATTGGCAGCAATTGAGCCAAGGGATGGGTCAAGCCCAATCAAAAATGTATCCTTGGGATGCTTATAGGGCAACTGAGGCCCACACCCGATATCCAAAATGACTTCGCCTGGATTAATCGTTTTCAAAAAAAATTCTATTTGCTTGTTATAAAATATATTTTGGGTTCCAACTTCACTATTCCCCTCAATCATCGTCTGATAGAGTGCATCAAAGTAAGATTGCCCATCAATAGAGCCAGCTAAGTAAACCTTTTTATAAAAAAGAGAATAACTAGGGGAGCATGAGCAACTTAGTGCGTCAGCTGGGAGAGTGCCTTTACAAGCTGGGCACCTAAGGATTGAATTAACGTTCATTTCTTAATGCTCTTACTCTTAGGTATTAAAACCAATAATGCGGAGATAGTGGAAAATATTCTTAACCAGTTTTTAATGTTGAGGGCATCTGACTGCTGAGACTCTTCAGCGCCTTCTACTCCAACCTGCACATAAGTTGCTCCAGATCGAATTAACTTTATTAATATTTCAGCTTGAAATCCAAAGCCGCTGTCAGAGTATGGCAGCGGCTTAATTAGCGATGCTTTGTGAATTGGCAGACCATTATAGTAATGAAGATCTAGATTAAAGAATAAATTGAGCAATTTAGTATAAGTTCTAGATAGCAAATATCTACCATTTGACTTAATCATTTTTAAGTTTTTCATCCACGGGATTACTATGTCTGCGGTTCCAATATACGGAATTAACTTGTCAAGAGAAGTTATTGGCAAACCTCCGTCACCACATAGCAAAATAATATAATCGCCTTTAGCCCGAGAAACCCCTAACCTATAGGAGGCACCAAAACCAAGATTTTTAGCATTATGAATCACAGAAATGCGTGGCTCATCCTGACAGAAGGAATCCATAACCGTTGGAGTTGAATCAATACTTCCATCATTAATGAGAATTATTTCAAAATCTGTAAATTTAGATTTAGCTAAGGCCAAAGTATCAAAAACCACACTCGGTAGAATTTCTTCCTCATTTAAGGCGGGAATGATTATAGATATAGAAAAATTAGACATTAAATAGAGGTGAATTCAAACACGAAGTGCAACACGGTTTAAAGATTGCATAAAGACTTCACTCGGTGTTTTAAATCCTAATCGTTTTCTGGGTCGGTTGTTTAATCGGTCTTGGATCATTCTAAGCTCCTCGT
>NZ_JAJVCR010000023.1:0-7556 GCF_021395195.1 Polynucleobacter sp. IMCC 29146
GACGCAATAAGGTGACGATTTGCTCGGGTTTAAGACGTTGGCCTTTTGCCATATTTAGCACTCCTTTAGGGTGAAGATTATCAAAAATCCTCTCTTTTGGAGTGGTACTAAAAATCAGGTCAGTTCAAATTCTTTTAGTATTACGTTGTAGTACTTTGTCATACTTTGTAGTACATTTACGCGCTTTGATAGCAAATAAAATTGTTTGACAACATCTTTACACAAGTGACCACAGCTAATTTTTGATCATTTGTCTAGCAACTTACCAAAAGATCTTTTGGTATGAATAAATTTTAAAAAATACTTATCATAGAGCAAATAATTTGGTAACATTATTGAACTGCGATTAACTAAAAAAATGAGACTCATATTTTTACCTTTAAAAAGTGGCACGGGTAACGGACAAGGCTTACCTGCATCTCAGTTTAGAGAGGCAAAGTTAGCTGCAGTAAAAGTAGTAAGTTAGACATCTGACTGGATGCACCACGGAAGTACGCTCGGACTTGAGCGCGCAATGGGTACCAAACTATTCGTAATGTTTTCCATGACATTGGATTGATTATTAAAGTATGGTGCCAGGGGGTTGCTCCCTATATTGCAGTACGTGCCACAAACCTCACGTTCATTGTTAGCTAAAGCGCCAAACTCACAATTTGTTTGAGTTTGGTAAATAGTCATTTTTAATGCCGATTCGGCAAGGAGTTTTATATGGATAAAATCCAACTATCAAGTAGTACCCTTAGTAATATTTCTAGCAATCACGCTATTCGTATGATGAGCATTGATCTATCGAATGTCCATACAGCCAGTTTGAACACTAGTGTATTGGCAAATACAGTAAGCACTTCACAGTTAGATGAGGCCAATGGCGCTAGTTCCATTGTACATACTGAACCGATCAATACTCAGAATGCAGCAAAAGAATCAGATCAAGACCAGCAGTCCGCTACTAAAAAGACCCATGGTCAGACGGGTCCCAAAAGTAGTGCAGGTAAAAAGGCCATTCGCTTTAACGCACTCAAAACTGGCCAGCATGCTAAAAGTACGCTCTTGCCATTTGAGGATGAGAAGGCGTACGCTAAACATCTGAAAGAGGTATTTAGTGCGCTCGCTCCGGCAAACTATATTGAAGTGCAGATTGCAGATGAATATGCCAATGCTTTGTGGAGGATATTGCGCCATGAGACGCGGGGCGTTTATGAGCGAGAGAAAATATTAGAGCGCCTGACCCCACAAATGGCTGCGCAGATGCTGGGAATTACCGGCAATCGTGCTGTAAGAGCTCCAGAGTATTTAACACAATTACGACATAGGGTTAGTCAAAGTGAGCGTCAGTTAGCAAAGAAGGCATTGCACGAGTATGCTCACTTAATTGAGCATGCTAAGGGGATTCAAAACTTCAATTTAGTTTGGCGCCAGTATCCTACGCTATTTGAAGCGCTCGCCACTTGGATTGATGCTCGGCAAATTAAGCCTACTTTCTTTGGGCCTACTAGCCAGGGCTTGAGTATGGCTTGGCAGCAAAATCCCAATAAGATACTTTCTTATTTGGATGAATTGGCGGACGAGTTGTATTACTTAGCCAATTGGGAGTTGATGCGTCCACAAATAAGGACCTGGATGGAGGCCTATTATTTTTCCCAGCGCACTGAGCAGCATCGCATTAATCAAGATGAGCAGTTGCTGATGAAAGAGCGTAACTATGCTCATAGCCTACTAGATCGATTAATGCGTCAGCGAAAAAGTGGCTTTTTATGGAATATAAGTTCAGTTGACACTCAATTATAAAAAACGAAATGGGAAATACTTATATAAAACAAGTACTTATCGATTTTCGAAGGCTTGCTTTTGGAGTATTTTCCCTAGTTTTAGAGCTCAAATATGAGATACATTGATCGATTGAGTAGGGCAGGGCGCTTTGCTGGCGATGGCTTACGCGTTTGGCAATCCCTAAGCCCTTATCAATCATGCGCAAGTAAAATAGCAAAATGATTTTGAGCCTTAACCTACTTAGCCTTTGCCCACTAAGCCTATCCACCCATTTTGATTTATCTCAATGAGAGTTTAGTTTGACCACACCTTTGCCAAATAAATCTAATTTTATCCGAGGGCATCTGGAAATTTGTCGTTTTGATCACTGGATCAAAAACGTCTTTATTTTGCCAGGGCTTCTGATTGCAATTAGCGTTTATCCCCAGAGCATTAGCCCTCACTTAATATATTCGGTTGTGATTGGATTTTTAGCTGCTGGCATTATTGCTTCGAGCAATTATGTGATCAATGAAATTTTAGATGCGCCATTTGATGCGCTCCATCCCACTAAGCGCCTGCGTCCAACTCCTGCTGGGCGGGTCCATATTCGCTGGGGCTATGTACAGTGGATAGCCTTGATGTTGCTTGGCCTCGCCTTAGGATCGTTGATTTCACAAGCATTTATGTATGTGCTGCTTTGGCTGTGGGTAATGGGGTGTATTTATAACATTGCCCCCTTAAGAGCAAAAGATGTGCCATATGTGGATGTACTGGTAGAGTCAATTAATAATCCCATTCGATTACTGATTGGTTGGTATATCGTTTCCCCACCAATTCAAATCCCAGTATCGCTCTTGATCTCCTACTGGATGATTGGAGCCTATTTGATGGCCATTAAGCGTTTTGCTGAGATGCGTGATATTTCGAAAAATATTTCTGCTCGGCAGTATCGCAAATCGTTTGCTTACTATACCGAGCAAAACTTGCTTGTCTCCATTATGTTTTATGCCGCTGCCTCAATGTTATTTTTTGGCGCGTTCGTGATGCGCTATCGTTTAGAGCTCATTCTTGCATTTCCACTCATCGCTTTTATTATGGCCATGTATTTAAATCTAGCGTTTAAAGAAGATGGCGTTGCGCAGGCTCCAGAAAAGCTTTGGAAAGAGACGCCTTTGATGATAAGTTCATTTTTGTGTTTAGTACTGATGGTTTTCTTAATGAACTATCCACTACCTGCTTTTACTGCTTTTTTTCAGCAGTCGATGATGCATTAATTTGCAAAAATGACATCTCAATATTCACCGATTGCTGAGCAATCAAAAAAGACCCTGGTCTTTTTTGCCACCTACAATGAGTTAGGCAATATCAAGAGCTTGCTAGAGGGGATTTGGCGCCACTGCCCTACTGCCGATGTATTGGTTGTAGATGATCACTCCCCAGATGGAACCGGTAAGCTATTGGATGAGATAGCCAGTACTGAAGGGCGTCTTAAGATTATTCACCGCCCTAGAAAGCTGGGCCTTGGTTCAGCGCATTTTATCGCTATGTTTTATGCGATTGAACAAGCTTACGACTTATTAGTCACGATGGATGCGGATCTTTCTCATGATCCTGCTGATATTTCTCGCATCTTAGAGAAGCTAGAGCAAAACGATTTTGTGATTGGTTCACGCTACATGCCAGGGGGCTCTTGTGATTATTCTGGGTATCGTAAGCAGCTTAGTCTTGCTGCCAATGCAGCCGCAAGAATACTGACTGGTATTTCCTTGCACGAATTTACTACCTCATTTCGCGGCTTTAAGGTCGAACCCCTCTCCAAAGTGAAGTTTAATTGGGTTGGCAATTTTGGCTACTCCTTCTTTTTAGAATCGATTGTGCGTCTACATGCCGCTGGCTTAACCATTCAAGAAATCCCGATTCATTTTTATAATCGCCATAGCGGCAATTCTAAAATTCCTACCTTTGAAATATTTAGGGGCGCTTATAAATTAAGCGCCTTAACTTTCTCTCGCTATATTTCTGGGCACCAAAGCAAGCAGTCGCAATTTGTTGCCGATGCGTGCACCCATTGTGGGGGGCATTATTTATACGAAATATATCCACCCAGTGTTGATGGGGTATCTGATTCCTTGGATTCAAACGTTTATAAATGCAGTAGCATGGCGCACGCCAATAAGCCTCAAGTAGCTAAATGCCTTCAATGTGGTCTGGTGCAAGTTCCCAAGACAAAACATCCCAAAGATCTTGATGTGTTGTATGGCAATGTGGTTGATTCGCAGTACCTGGAAAATCTCCAAGTAAAAGAAAAAACGTTTGGCTTTGCCTTTGAAAAGTTAGCCCCCTATTTGCCAAAGCCGGGAACTTTATTAGAAATTGGTTCTTATTGCGGTTTATTTTTAAAACACGCAAAGCAATTTGGATGGAAGTGCACTGGGATTGAACCTTCACAGTGGGCGGCTCAATATTGTTTAGCTCAAGATCCTCAAGTAACCATCTTGAATGCCCCGTTTCAAATCGCTAAAGAATCACTCAAGAGTCCGTTTGATGTGATTGTGAGCTGGGATGTGATTGAGCATGTAGATGATCCCTCGGCTTTTATTCAGGATGCGGCATCCCTACTAAAGCAAGATGGCATATTCGCTTTTTCAACGATGGACATTCACTCTTGGTTTCCAAAGTTGATGGGTAGAAGATGGCCTTGGATGATGGAGATGCATTTGTACTATTTCACCCCTGAAGTGCTAGAAGACATGCTCAAAGAGCACGGGCTTACATTGATACACGTTGATAAATATCGACACTATGCATCACTAAAGTATCTATATAAAAAGCTGGTTTATGCTTTACCCCATTTTTGCCATCGCCCATTTTCAAGCTTAGACAAACTCATTCCCGAAACTATTATTCCTGTGACCTTAGGCGATATTAAGTTATTTGTTGCTAAAAAGATCTAGCCCTTTTTCTCCAAGTAATAAGGCAGAGTAATGCGAGCAGCGCGTAGGGTGCAGACAAAAGAGCGATGCTTAAGTAGGGTCGATAGTGAAAGTCAATCTGATATTTCCCAGGGGCATCAAGGTCAACACCCTGAAATAAATGGTTGGCACTATAGGAAGCTTGTATTTTTCCATTAATGGTTAGTCTCCATCCAGGGGCATAGAGCATATTGAGAATAATGTGGGTAGGCGCATTAACATCAATAGTAAATTGAACGTTATTGGGATTGACTTCTAGGTTTGATATGACAGAAGCAAATTGGTCTGAAGCTTTAATAGCTTTGTAGTCACTTGGTTGAATAGTGGGCACCAGCGGATCCGATAAAACATCGGCAGCTATTTTTTCTGCGTATTCATTATCGCTTTTTAGTTTATGCCTATTGATCTCAAGAGCGGGCCTAGCCAATTGTGTGGCAACAACCATGCTTTCCAGAAAAGGACTATTTTTTACATACCAATACAGGGGATTGCCTAAATGGTTGTAGCCATGGGTAAACGGTAGCTTTTGATAAATCCAGTCAGTATCGTAATAGTTCAACTCGGTACCAGTCGCAAGTTGACGATAGTTTTGAGTTACTGTGATCGCTTGCTGACGATTGACTATTTTCTCTTGATGTTCCTTTTCAAGGATGGGGTTGCTATAAGCTCGGTAAGGGGTCATGAGGTTATACGACAGGCTGATCGCTACTAAACCCAAAAACGCCCAATGACCAATCCGGCGTGAGCTAGATAAGACATAAAAACCCAAAAAGAGGCTACTGGATATCAGCATGCAATATTCTATGGGAGGAGCGTACATATAGATCAGAAAGGCAATGCCTAGTATTGCGACAATAATTAATCTGATGAATAAACTTTTTTTATTTGAATCATTTTTATTGAGCAGGTTTAATTTATCGATGACGAGAAAAAGTAGAAATATCGATGCATAGCTAGTTCCCACTCCAAGCCAATAGCGATTGCCATTGACAATCGGAATGTGCATCACCATGGAGCCCAAAAGAGTATCGCTACCAGCCGAGTAGGTAATGACAAGACCTAATAAAACTAGCCAATAAATTTGCCGCCGAGTCCATTTGGTAATCAGGCTGATAGTCAATAAGATCCATAGGGTCCAGCCACCTCCATAGGTAAAGACGCCCTCCTTGGCCCAAGATTGATTGGCACTGATGAGTGGATCAATGTTGCCAATAATAGTTTCTAGGGCGCCTCCATGGCCTGCCGTCTGGCCTAATAATTTGAGGCCGCGTAATCTTCCATCTGGGCTTGCAAAGTCTCCCAGGAACTCGCTGTAATTAAACTGCAGATGTAAAAAACAAGGTAATACTATGCAGGCATAGATGCAGGCAATATAAAGCAATAGCAGAACTGGACCTTCTGTAAGCCAATAAAACGAAAACCTTCTAGTACTTATTGAAGGCCCGGTAGAGAAAATTTGTTTAGCAGCAACAAAACTAAAGGCAAGTAACAAATTCATCAAATTGAGCCATAAGTAGCCGCCCGATATGAAAAAGACATACAGCAGCCCAAAAAAGAGCCAAGATAGGTTTAAGCTGCGAGGTTTTTTATCTGACAAGCAGGCACTGGCAAATATTAACCAGGGCAAGCTTGCAAAGGAAATGGTGTACCAAATTTGCCCCACTACTGGAGCCAGCACAATGAGGGCGTAGAAAATGGCGCCGATGAGCGCTAGAAATGAATCGATCTTCCAGTACTGAAGTAACCAATAAGCGCCTAGTGCCCCAATGATGATGGAGGCTTGAATCATGAGTTCAAAACTAAGGAGTGGACTAATGGCCCATCCTAGAATGACAAAAAATAATTCAAAGGGATAAAAGAGGCCAGCATTGAAAAAGTTGGGAAAAAAGTTTCCTGATTGAATCAGCGGATTCCAGAGAGGGATAAAGCCACTTTTGAGGGCATCACTAAAGTAGAGAAAATATACAAATCCATATGAATGGGTGTCCCAACCAGTCAATGTTTGCTTAGAAAAGAGGCTGGTGAATTTATCTTGAAAAGTGACTAGCCAAACGCACAATGCAAGCGCAATAGATGCGGCGATACCCTTATTTTTTATAGAGAAGGTATTCGGGGGTATATTAAGCATCTTACGGTATTAAATTGACTTTAATTGATGAAAATGTTGACTATGTATTTTGGCTGGCTCGATATTGTTCTAGTGATTCTTCTAGCATTATCCCTTACATATTGCAACGGCAGCCCTGGGGTAGTAAAGCCTGAGGCAAAGTATTTTGCGTCTTTAGATGAGGGCTTTGTTTTTTCAAGACCGGGCAGTCCTGATTTTATAAAAAAAATGATTGGCCTCGCAGGCCGAGAAGATTGGGGTCGATGGTCTGATCAAGATGTTGTGATTCTTCAGTTTACCGGTCCTCTACCAAAGTCATTTCTCTTGGAGTTGCAGGCTAAAGGTTTTGGGCCCAACGTAGGCAAAGCAACCAAGATCGTTATTGGTAAAGATACTCATACCATCCAATTAGCCAGCGACGCCCAGACATTTACTGTGCCCATTGATGCGGCAGAGTCAAGCAATCAGATTCAAATTATTCCACCAGCGCCAACCTCCCCTAATGCTCTTAATCCTGGAAATCCTGATACTCGCAACTTAGGTATTGGCTTGGTCTCCATAAAACTTAAAAATAGCCCAAAAAACACTAATAGCAACTGGTGAATTCAAACACGAAGTGCAACACGGTTTAAAGATTGCATAAAGACTTCACTCGGTGTTTTAAATCCTAATCGTTTTCTGGGTCGGTTGTTTAATCGGTCTTGGATCATTCTAAGCTCCTCGTC
>NZ_JAJVCR010000024.1:0-6925 GCF_021395195.1 Polynucleobacter sp. IMCC 29146
TTAGGTTATAGACCACCAGCACCCCAAACCCAAGTACCCAAACTATTGCAGAATCAACCCATGTTGCTGCAATGATTTACTATGGAAAAACTCTCTTTGGTAGTGGACCTAAATTGACAGCAGTTCACCCGCATTACTATTCTTAAATTGTTTCTTTTGCTTTTGCAAACTAGGTCTGCGTTTTAATAACTGAGTATAGGATTCATTACCCTCTTTTAAGTCTTCCCCAGGGTAATAATCAACGATGCGATCTGAATAAAAGTTATGCTCTAAGTTATCGCGTAGGATTTTACGGATTTCCCCGCCCTTGCCGCTTGAGCCGTATCCATGAATTACGAGCATCGTTTTAAAACCTGCATTACTCGCCACTCCGAGGTACTGTTCAAACTTGGCAATCGCCTCTTCTACTAAGGGAGCGCCCAATTCCAGATCAAAGATGAGTGTCTCGGTGATGGCCTCTGGCACGTCTGCGCTACCGCACAGTCGACATACCCCCATAACCTGACGCTCTCCTCCACACTGCGGGCAACGACATAAATAGGTTCTGGGTTTACTCATAAAAAATCTGCCCACGCATATCTTTGATAAAGACTTGATAAAACGCTTTCCACTTTTGCATTTCAGCGGGTTGACACACAGCCCCTGGTCTTTGCACTGTTAGTTTTCTTGTTGCGGTAACGGTATTGCCATTTTGAGAATAGCTAGAGCTGTACAGGATGCCATCTTTTTTATAGCTCACAGCGCTTGGAATGCGGGTAACTTTGACATTTTTTGGAAACACAATGTCATATCCTTCGGCTACAGTTCTAGTGCTGCAGGTATATGGCTCACGAAATAGCTCTGGCGGTCGATCATTGGCAATGGTGGCTAATTCACCTGGTCCCAAGCCCACGGGTATGGTCATAGCGCCAGGCCCAGGTACATTAGCTACCGCGTCAAGTGTAAATTCTCCATCGACTTCAAAAGGCTTATTCAGGTCATAAACATGGCTTAGTTTCAGTTTGCCTTCTCCGGTTTGTCTAAACTTGGCAAAGTGATTGCGCACAAAGCGCTCTGCTAAGCTGGTATCGCCACCCTCATATTTCAAGCGGGCACTTAGTTCTGCTGTGCCTACATAATTTGTATGGGAGCTACCTTTAATCATGCCATCTTCAGAAATCGTCATCCTTACGCCAGTAATGACTTGATTATTCTCCGCTAAGGGTTTCGGGGTTCGTCCTATCTTGCCAAGCTTAGTCAGAATTGTGGGTTTATCTAACTCATCTTGCGGTAAGACACCAAAGGGGGCTAGCTCAGATGTAGAGTCGACATATAAATTCCATTTGGGTAAATAGGTAATCACATGGTTCATAGGCGAAATGATGGGGTACTTGGGTAAGGTATAGGCACCACCAGAATTAATCAGGGCAGAGCTTGCTTCAATGCCCTTAGCATTTAGCAGTGCAATCAATAAAACATTGTGGTCTTTGCAATCGCCATACCGATTTAAAATGACCGTATTAGCGCTATGCGGAATAATGCCGCCATCACCTAGAAAAATCGCCACATAACGGATCTCTCTCGTAACCCAGTTATAAAGGGCCTTAGCCTGTTCTTTGGAGTCGTCAATGCCTTTAGTAATATCATTGGCTAGCTTTTGCACTTCGGGTGTTACTGCAGCTTTACTTTTAGTACGCTCTTCATAGGCTTTGGCAAAGGTTTCTTGGCTATCCATGCTAGATATACGGAAATACGGAGCAAAGTCGTGATAGGCAACTTGTAACTGCTCCCTTAAATAAATTGCTTTGTTTTGATAACTAAGGCTGAAGCGCTTCATGCCACTAGGCAAATCCTCTACCACACCCCCTTTAATACCTTTTGTATCAATATATAGTTTTCGATCGGCTGGGTAAGTTAAGGTGTAATCAAAGGCGTCGTACTCAAGTTGCGGAGAAAAACTAAAGTGGCTGTAAAAATACCCTGGCATCACAGCTTGCTTGGTAGTTAATTTCGCTTTGTAATACGTTCTAGTGCCCACGCTCACATTAGGAAAGATTATGATCACGTGTTTTTGATCAGAAAAAATAGCTGCGCCCTTGGCAATATCATCTTCAACGATTCGAATCGCATTAGGCGCTACAGTTATTTTTTTACCTTGCGGGGTTATGGTGTAAGCATCTAAGATTTCGAGGGTCTCTAAGCTGCTATTAAAGGGTAAATCGGCCTGCGATTCACTTTCAATCGCTAATTGAGAGCGCACAACTTTAGTCAACTCTTCAATCTCGACTACCGTGCCATCGGCATTGAGGGTTTCGTGAATAACTTGCTTTTCAATCGTCGATAAGGCCTCAAGTTGACCTGCATGCGGCAGGGAGGCGTAAATTAAGAAGTAACCCCCTAGCAAAACTGCGGCAAGACCGGTAAGCGACTGTAGAGCAAATTTCATGTGGTGTTTCCCATGCTACTTAATGTAGCGGATTTTGATGACTACTGAAGTAATTCCTAGTTTCTTTATTTTCTTGAGCTAGTAGCTCATTAGGTGAGCCTTACGCGTTTTATTGTTAAGTTATCTACTGAAAAAGGAGTGTTCTTATGAAATCGACTCAGTTTGGAGTGAGCTATCCAACTTATTCTGCCCTATTGAATAAAAGCATACTCATTTTACTAATTGCAACGCAGCTGATCTTATCGATTCGGCCTGTTTTTGCCCAGGCTATTTACGGGCCTGAAGGCCAGTACCGTGGGTATAGCCAGACTTCACCCAGTGGTGTAACCAATGTGTATAACGCTGCCGGTCAAAATACCCAATCGTTTCAAACAGATCATGGCCAGACTAGTTTTTATAGTCCACAAGGCCAATATCAAGGCGTCTCAACCGCGCCCGTCGTCATGCAGCCCAACACTACCCTTGGTGCACCCAGACAAGCGCCTCAAGCCCCAAGCGTTAAGGGTTGGTAATTTGCACCTTATTTTGGAAAAACTCATGAAAACCACAATTATTGCCTTACAGCTTTTTTGCTCTGCCACCGTATTTGCGCAAACAGCGAATTGGAATGACTCGCCAGCCAACTGGAATAACAGTATTAGTAATTGGGATAACTCCTCTTCTAACTGGAGTAATAGCCCGAGCAATTGGGATAACAGTGCGAGCAACTGGAACGCGACAAATGGCGTATACGACAACCGAGGAAACCGCATTGGCTACGAAACTCAAGCGCCTTCTGGCGTCACCAATATTTACGACAACAACGGTAACCGGATTGGTTACTCACCAAGCAAAAGGTAATCATCATGAAAATCATTGGCTTATTTCTAATTTTTTTATCGCTCTATGGTATGGAGCAGGCCTATGTAAGTCCTACTGGTCTTTTATGGCTTGCAGTTGGTTTGGCACTATTATTTTTTGATGTCATCATTTATTTTCTCAAAACGGAAATCAGAAAAAAATGAAAACCTATTGCTATAGACTGATCAAAATGGAACCCGTTACCACGGATTCTGACGTCGTAGAAACGATTCTTAATGACCAAGGAACCGAAGGCTTTCGTTTTCGAGGCATTAAAAAACTCTGGACTTTGAACGACAAATACGACCCTGTTCAGCGTAATTTCATCATTATGGAGTTACAAGAACAAGACGAGGATGAAATTATATGAAGCAAGCCATACACCTTAATTTGCATCATGAGCGATTTCATTTTCTGCAATCAATTGGCGTCTTTTTACTCTTATTCATGATTGAGACGCGGCTCGGGCTATTTGAGTATGAGGCCGTACAATGGTTCACCATTTTCGCGAGTATTTTTCACCGCTCTATATACTCGTGCGTCTCCAGATCTCTTCATTCAACTTAAAATCTACTTTGGCTAGTCAACCCTCTAAAAAATTACTCTTTCTCGACTTTGATGGTGTACTCCACCCCACTAGTGCCCATGGCCAAGGGCTTTTAAGTAAAGCACCTTTACTAGAAGCTATTACCGATGAAGACTGCCGGATTATTCTTTCAACTAGTTGGCGCTTTCAATACTCACTTGAAGAACTCTGCGCAAAGCTTCCTGAGAAGGTTTCCATCAAAGTGATTGGCATGACTGGAGCGCCCTATATTGGCAAGCACTCCCGCTATTACGAAATCATTAGTTATGTCTCACAACTAGACTGCAAGCCAGTCCAGTGGCGCGCCTTAGATGATGCCTATTGGGAATTTCCTGTTGGCTGCCCAGAACTTATTCGTTGTAACCCAAATACAGGCATTACTGAGCGTGAAATTAGTCTACTTAACGGTTGGCTTGGCACTAGCTCGCAAGTTCCTGCGTTATAAAGCCGTGGGTTCTAAATCGGGCTCTGGTTCGTAATCTTCAAACTCAAACCGCAATTGTCCGGTAACGGGGGTAAGTGGGGTTAAAAAGCGATCGGGGATTAAACCAATGCGTTCATGCTTAAGCTCACTCCTTCTTGGTAGGTAATAACACAGCGCACTTTTTGCCGTTAGTACACGTACTTGCCAGACATGCACAAGACCATGTAGCTCTGGCCAGTGCATGAGCCCAAAGGAATCTTCAATGCGTACAATAATGCCGCGATTTACAGAAAACTTGGTGCGTTTAGTCATAGCAATCATGCCAAGCTCACAGTTGAGATGGTAATTCCCGTTTCTGGAATTAAAGATCATCTGTTTGCTCTGCCTCGATTAAATCCTCCTGAGTATCAACTTCATGAAAATCTATATGTAGTTGCTCTGCGTCGGCAAATTCGTGTTGCAAGGAATAAGTTGGCGGTGTGAGCCTACGCAAGTACGCATCAGGTGCTGGGCCCGCTTTATAGGATTCAACCATGCCATTGCGCTCATACACTAGCCAACCATTGCTAGATGCAACCTCGACCTCCCAGATTTGCATCAACCCGTCTTCCTTGGGCCAGGTAATTAATCCTTTAGACCCCTTGATTCGCACAATACTACCGAGGTTCTCGGGGCAGTGGCACTTCACAGTAATCGCAAGATCGCCGATGCTGCAGTTGAGTTTCATTCATTTCCTTATATTGGGACGTATTTTTATAGTCAAAATTACTAATTTCTAGAATATTTTACGAAAAGCTCACAAAATGAGCTTTAAACGAGATACAGTCATAAAAACTGGAAGGATTTGCCATGAGCCATGAAGATCGCCTGCACCGCATTACCTACCTAATTTTGCAGCGTAAATGCGTGCCTAAAGAAGACTTTTTAGCCGATTTAGAGATCTCGGAAGCGACATTTAAGCGCGACCTTGATTTTTTGCGCGATCGCTTAAACGCTGACATTGTTTATGACCGGTTTAATAATGGCTATAAGTTTAAAAATGAAGCGGCAGCGGCTCAAACTGAATTACCAGGCCTTTGGTTTAACGAAAAGGAGGCTACAGCATTGGTGCTTATGCAGCACTTACTGTCTTCGCTTGATCAAGGTGGCTTGATCGGCCCCCATATCGAGCCTCTCACTGCCGTTATCGACAGCATTATGAGTCGTAGTGAAACCTCGGTGAAAGAGCTACGCAAACGCATCAAAGTCATTGGTATGGCAGCGCGTAAGAACTCAATTGAAAATTTTGCTGAGATTGGTAGTGCCCTATTAAAGCGGCAGCGCTTACAAATTCAGTATTACTCTAAAGGCAAAGATGAAACTACTGATCGTGAAGTCTCACCTCAGCGTCTTATTTATTACCGTGATAACTGGTACCTAGATGCTTATTGCCATCTGCGTAAGGGTTTAAGAAGTTTTGCGCTGGATGGCATTCGCCAAGCCCATATCACCACCACTAAAGCGGATGACATCCCAGAAAAGCAGCTGCAAGAGCACTTTACCGAAAGCTACGGGATCTTTTCAGGAAAAGCTACCCACCGTGCCAAACTCCGCTTTACGCCCTTACACGCTCGCTGGGTCGCGGCAGAAACCTGGCATGGCCAACAAGTCAGTAGTTTTGACCAGAATGGATTTTATACGCTTGAGTTTGATTACGACCAAGACCCAGAGCTCATGATGGATATTCTCAAACATGGCTCTGGAGTTGAGGTATTAGGCCCTGCAGATTTAAAGAAAAAAATAATAACTGAGCTTGGCGCAGCTTTAGCTGTCTATAAAAATTAATGCAGGGTAACTTCTTGGCCTCAATCCTAGCCTCATCCTCAGCTTTTTTTGCGCTGCTATCAAACACTTGCGCGAAGAAACTGATGCAAGTAAATGGACATCCACAGCACTGGGAAAGTTATCACCATCCTTGATGTGGGATTTAGCGTAGTACGGTATCACTGACTTAAGTTATCTTTAGCTGATTGGATTTAAGGCTGGATAAAGCTTTAGTTAGCGAAGCTAGAGCCAAAACAACTGAAACAGCAAGCTAAAGCTGATAGACTAAGAAACTAATAAAAAAAAGGTAAGCCATGGGTGAGAATAAAAACGCACGAGGAAGTTCTGCACAATTCTTTGTTGCTGGTGAATTATGTAGAAGAGATTTAGTGGCTGTAGTTACTATGGGCAATACACCAAACACAGATATCTTATGCAGTAACACTGAAGGAACAAAGTTTATACATATTCAAGTTAAAACATATGTTCCAGGCAACAAGACAGTAACTGTTGGATTAAAAGCTGAAAAGTACTTTGGTAAAAACTTTATTTGGGTATTAGCTGGAATACCTAAGGCTGATAGCGATAAAAAATTTGAGTTTTATATTGTCCCAAGTAAAGAAGTTGCTAAAAATGTCAGCGAATCTCATCGCTTATGGTTAGCTTATGAGGGTGTAATAAAGTGGAATGGTAAAAAAAGAAAAGGTAGCACTATGCGTGTGAACTGCTGTCAATTTAGGTCCACTACCAAAGAGAGTTTTTCCATAGTAAATCATTGCAGCAACATGGGTTGATTCTGCAATAGTTTGGGTACTTGGGTTTGGGGTGCTGGTGGTCTATAACCTAA
>NZ_JAJVCR010000025.1:0-3844 GCF_021395195.1 Polynucleobacter sp. IMCC 29146
AATCTGATATCGTTCTTCTTGGCTAAGGTGTTGATAGGTCATGGCTACTTTGACTTGCTGGTCTAGAAGCTATGGATACTAAGATATCCTTAGCCACTAGGCTTAGTTGTTCAAAGTTGCACTTCGTGTTTGAATCCACCATGATTAAAAAAACCTTAGAGCAGTTATATGCCGAGCACCAAGGTAAGGTTTCCGATAAATGGAGCTCTTACCTATTGGAATATGAGAGGATTTTTGAGGGTATTCGAAGTAAGCCTATCAGCATGCTGGAGATAGGAGTGCAAAATGGGGGATCTTTGGAAATTTGGGCATCATTTTTCCCTGAAGCGGCCGCTATTATTGGTTGTGATATCAACCCTGACTGCGCCAAACTGAAATACGAAAATCCAAAAATTCATTTGTTTGTTGGGGATGCCAACCAAGAAGACTCACTAAACGCCATATCCAAACAGGCCCCAAATCTAGATATAGTGATCGATGACGGATCACATCGCTCAAGCGATATTATCCGGTCCTTTTGTCTGTACTTTTCCCGCCTTACCTCTGGCGGAATTTTTATTGCCGAGGATTTGCACTGTAGCTATTGGAAGCCATTCGAAGGAGGAATTGATTATGAATACTCATCAATGTCCTTTTTTAAGCAGCTTGTTGATTTGGTTAATTGGGAGCATTGGACTAATCTGCAGTCCCGCACTGGGCGTCTTAAAACTTTCAATGATTTTTACGGTTGCTTTTTAACAGAGAAGGATTTGGCGTGTATCCACTCTATAGAATTTGTAAATTCCATGTGCATTATTCGAAAAGCTAATTCAATGGATAATAGACTGGGTCGCAGAGTAATCGTCGGCAATGATGCATTAGTAGTGACTCAAATCATGGGTTTGAAAGATCAGGAGTATCAATTGGATCAAGGTTTAATTGAAAAGCCAACCTTTTTTCAAAAGTTAAAGAGATTCTTTGGATAGATGACTCAAATCAAATTTATCGCCTAAGCGAATCAATAAATGCGCCATATTTCTATTGCGAATTTAATGGGAAGGAATCAATTCTTTTTCATCGCGATAATCTCTCTAACGTTAATTCAGTTTACCTACGCCTATTGGATTCCCTTTCAGTTTATTCCCGGTCCCCATGATGATCTATTGTATTTTCGTTTGGCAGAGAGTATTGCCAATCTAAAGTGGCTAGGTGTTTTTGATCAAACCACTTTGATTAAAGGATTTGCCTACCCATTTTTTCTGTCGTTATCTATCTTTTTTAAAATTCCATTGCGGATCTTGGAGTCAATATTAATTTGTAGCTCAGCTCTTTATTTCATTATTGCAATTTATAGAGCATTTCCTAACAAGATCATTTTGACTTTGATATATGGCGCTATCATTTTTTATCCATTCCAGTACAGCTTAATTTCATTTCGCCTCTTAAGGGATATGATTTATTTGCCGCTTCTGCTTCTGATTATTTCTTCGCTTTATTTAATGTATCTTGATCGTGTAGATCATCTCCGAAAGGGAAAGTGGCTCTGGATTCACCCTGTTATTTTTGGGGGAGCATTATTTTTCTTTTGGAATACTCGCGAGGAGGGTATTTGGATTGCACCTGCCCTGGGGCTATGGATGTGCTTGCTTCTTTGGAGGGCATTTCAAATAGATGATGTTCGTGGGCTAGCAAAGCAACTCGCTATCGCAGTCCTCATCATGTGTACCCTGCAAGGTATTTTACTGAGTTTAAATGCCTATAAATATCGTGCAATTGTTGTGACAATATTTAAAGAAAGTAATTTTCAACGCGGATTTTCTGCTCTTTATCGTGTTGATTCTCCTAAGCTTTGGAATGAAGATATTTCACAAGATGATTGGAAAACACTGTTTCAAATTTCACCGACAGCTGCTGAGCTGCGACCTTTTGTAACTGGGAAGACTTATCGTTTTTGGGCAGATATTACCTGCAATGCAATATCCGAATTGGGTTATGGGGCAATAGAGCAGACTGCATGCCCAGCTGGTTTGCCTCCTGGCAATGTTCCATTTGCATTAATGGATGGCCTGTTTGAGATTGGTTACCGCAATCCAGCTCAAATTTCAGAGTTTATGGGACGTATGGCTAATGAGATTGATACTGCTTGCAAAGCAAAAAAAATGGCCTGTATAGCACCTCCTCCTTTTATGCTCTCACGGAATATTTTTGAGTATGGTATTCCTTGGGATATTTTTTTACATAATTTAAAGCGCTCAATTTATGTTATGGCAACTCCAACGCCTACATCGTTAAATCTATTTAACTCTTATTATGATTTAAATAGCGTACCCAATATGAGGGCTCAACTTGGGGGTAAATTATTTGATTCCCAGCTAGGTCGTGATTTAAATGCTACAGAAGCTAAAGCCCATCAAGAGATGAGTCAATTTTTTGTATCTAAATCTAGAATTTTAAATGTTCTTTTTAACTGGAGTTCAAAAGCATATTCCATATTTGTCCATTGGGCTTGGGTCTTATTCTTACCAATGACCTGGTTAGCATATCGACGCCCAAATTCATTTAACTATATCGTTACTACTCTTTTATTATTAGCCATCTCAAGAGCCTCAGTAATTTCTGCCTTAGATTACTATGCTGTTGCTCCTATTTGGCCGCTTGCATTGGTGTCTGGGACATATTTACTTTTTCTTGCAGAGCTCTTAAGTTGTGGGTATCTATGCCAGCTATTGATTGCTCGCTTTCAAAGTAGTGATCGCAATTCATTAGTCCTTTAAACTAATTATTCTTCTTTTCCCTATCCAAAAGATAATCTCGCACACTGCTGCATTACACGATGTCTTAGCATTCTCCTAGGCATCTTTTGCCAGATGGTCTGCTCACCCTTTACTTCTTCAAAGTATTCTCGAATGATGGTAGGCATACTCCGATCTTTGCGGTAGATGGTGCATTCCATCCACAGAGGGATATCATTACTTAATTGCGGCGATTCTTTAAAGGTGATCCCATCAAAAGCAGGGTGGCTATTGAGGATCTTACAGTAACCCTCAACAGTAATATAGGCTTGCCAATGGGTATCTTCGTATAAAGCTAGGGTCACCTCTTCTTTGAGGGGGTCTAAGTGATGCTCTATAGCAATTCGAAGTAAGGCCAATAGCGTTTGTTTAGGCGTCATTACCTGCAAATCAATCCATGCTTGTAATTCGGTCTCTTCAAGCTCTAGAACTTTGGCAGCCTTGCCCACTTCTTTTTTAATCAGGTCGTTTAAGAGCTTAATAGGTAAAGTAAGGCCTTCTTGCGCTATCGCCTGCGGGTTTTTGGATGAATCTTCATTCGCGCTTAGTAGCTTAGGGGAGGGGCTGCCTTTGTTCACGTCATCCTCTATTAAGTCTTCTTGAATATTGACCAGATTAAATACTGGGGCAAGATTGTCTTTGCACTCTTTTGTAGCCGCTACAAAATCTCGCTGTACCAACTCTTTTAAAGAGTGGGTGCGTTTACCTAATGGATTGGGACTGGGATTGGCTTTTATCTTGGAAGTTTTAGGTATTTTTAGCATGTTTTTTCCAATTGATTAGTTAGCTCTTTAATGACGAGTCTTCTTGAATTTTGAATGGGAACTTGGTATTGGGGGATGAGTTCGGGATGCTCTTGTTCTAGGCGCTTGCTATCTAAGCGATAGCTTTCCTTAGGACTCTTCCAGGTCGCTAATATTTGGTCTTGATAGGTAAGCACCTCAGCGGTAATCCCCCCTTATTTAACCGAACCCAGAAGTAGGATTCATTAAGCAACCATGGCCAGTCGCTGTTTCGGGGTAATGCCGCCCAATGCCATGTTTGGACGTTGATAATTGTATTTATACATCCAT
>NZ_JAJVCR010000026.1:0-2377 GCF_021395195.1 Polynucleobacter sp. IMCC 29146
TGCGCTTGCTTGAGGATGGCCATGATTTGGCTATCAGTAAAACGGGAGTTTTTCATCGAATTTCCTTTTAAATCAAACAACTTAGAAATTCTACTTTTAACTCAGATTAAGGGGTGGGGGGATTACCATGCGACCCAATTCTTTTCGTTGGGTTTCTGTATTCTCAACAACCATAAAACCTCGAAACATGGATAAATGGCGTTGATTTTCAGCAATTTCAACGATTCGTGCTGGCATAGGTTAACTACTAATCCTAATAATTAATCTTACCAATTGGCGAAACAGTAATCTTGCTACCTTGAGCAGTTTTTAGCGATCCAGCGCTTTTAGTAATATAACTAAATTCATTTGTAGCATCTCTATTTCTTGCATCTACATTAGCCTCGTGATGTTCGGCAAAATATATCGTTCCATTTCCAGCAATTTTGACAACACGCATAATCTTTTTAACCCCATCAATTTTTAACTGGACGTAGTCATTAATCATTAATCGCATTACTAGAGGTTTTCCAGATTGGCTTGAGGTTGAATTGTTTAATTGCTTGACCCCTGCAACTTCGCCAAGTTGTCTAATCGCTTGATAAGCCTCAAAAGTACTTATAACATCACTGTGCCATTTCCCTTTTTCGTCTTGCCAAATTTCAATACAATAATTACTTCCACCAACATAGCCTTTATAAGCAATTGGATTTCCATTAGCATCAACTCCATGTCGATTTTTATTATTGGTGCTATTAATCTCGACCACCTTCTTATTGGCAAATTCACGACTGCGTTGGGTACTCCCTTCTTCCCGAACTCTTCTAGTGACCGTTCCATTATTTCGTAAGCCCCAAGCAGTTTCTTCGTGCATTGCTCCTTGATAACCGTGATCTGGTTTATGGCTTATAACGATGTGTTTTAAACCACGTTCAACATGTTCCCGATATGTTTCCCATGGAAGGGGCATATTTTCAACTAATCGGTTAAGTTGCAGGCTCTTAGCTTTTGCACTAGCTTGAGAAAATCGTTGCAATAATCCTTGATCCGTAATGCCAATCACAGCAGCATCTAAAGCATGATGGCGATGGTCATCTCTATTTTTGGTAGTATCCCCTGACAGAAACTGGTTTAAACCAAAAGTACCTCGCAGCAGAGCGGTCATTCGTCCCGGTATAGCCCTTACTCTATTGGGCGGGCAAATTAAGGATAAATACTCCTTTGCAATTCTTGATAAATAGGCAGTGTCATTTAAAGACCTCGCTATAAAATCTTTATCCTCTTTTAACCACCGCTCATAACCATCTTTAGCAAAACGTTTCCCTTTATTTTTTGACATACATGCGGCACGTTGCAATATTGCCTCGTAGTCGTACCCTTTTTCATAGTTTGCACCAAACGCTTCATACGGAGTGTTATTGCCTTTAATTCTGTTAGCACGACTCATGCAAACTGTTTTATTGTTTAGTGAGTCATCTAGAGTTCTAGAGTAAGGCAAGATATGTTCAATCTCCACATCATTAGAAAGTAATTTAGTAATATTTAACTGCTCTCCTGTATAGGGGCAGCAGCGATTAGTTGGATCGTTGGGATTAAGTTCATACCAAAGCTGCATTTTTTGTGACAGATCCCTTCGTTTACTTCGATCAAGCGTATCCGGATTAAGTTTTAATACATCACAGGCTTCTTTGACCAGTTTTTCGTTAAAGTCTTGTTTTACTTTTTGTTCACGTTGGATTTCTAATTTCTTTTCCCGACTTAGCTTCAGGTCTCGAGTGACTTCGACAACAACTTCGCTAGGATGACCGTAACGTTTAATAATGGCATTGACTACCTTACGCAGTTCATTAAGACCAATATGTACTGTTGGGTTAGCAATTTTTCCAAAGCGCTCTTCATCGTTGCGAGGGTTATCTTTAGCAAAGGCAACGTGCCTTCTTAGGGGTTCGCCATAGTAGGGTAAGGCTTGCATAATCTCTCCAGTAACTTGAGCATGGGAGAGGGTGCTATGCGATTCAAAGCCTGCCGCAAGAACCGCTTTATCGTAAGTCATTACTTGTTTTATTAACTGAGGAAGGATTTTGTCTAATGCAGCTTTGCTGAGGTTGCCATAACCTTCAGGGAGCGATGTATTGGCAGTATTTTCAGCCGCTGACTCGTCTAAATGATATTTATTCATTAACCAACTAATTGCAATTTTTTCACTTGGCTCATTTAAAAGACGTTCAACAATATTGTCTTGTTCGGATAAAGTTAATGCATACCAAGACTGAGGGTGTCCCATATTTTGTGTAAACGGGGTTCGTTTACTACAGAGGGATTCTCTCCTCATACTTAATACTAAACTGATTTAATGCACCCTTCCAATCTCTGATGGGCATACTCCACTTTTGGCTGA
>NZ_JAJVCR010000027.1:0-1423 GCF_021395195.1 Polynucleobacter sp. IMCC 29146
TTAGGTTATAGACCACCAGCACCCCAAACCCAAGTACCCAAACTATTGCAGAATCAACCCATGTTGCTGCAATGATTTACTATGGAAAAACTCTCTTTGGTAGTGGACCTAAATTGACAGCAGTTCACGCTAGATCACCACTACTACTTAAATCACATTCGTGTTTTGTTGCTTTTTTTGATTGAGCTGTGTACAGCAATTCTGGGCAAGAATTAAGTACGTAATTTCCAGCGAACACCGGCGCCATTTTCTGGGGTACCAATAAATTCAATACCCGCTTCTTCGAAGGCTTTTTGAATTGTCTCAAGGGTTTTTGCCTGCGCGCTAGGAACGCCTTCCAAAACCTCAAGCCTCATTAGCGTTGAAAACCCCAAACCAGTTCTTTCGGCAAGGTCTTTTCCACTCCAGCGCAGTAGCGCTCGGGCGGCACGGATTTGATCGCTTGTAATCAAGTTAAATTTTCTATACTATTAGTAATAATTACTAAATAAATAGTAATTTATGTTAATTAAAGGAGAAAATATGCTTAATAATCAAGATTTTACAGCCAATCGCAGCAAATACCTAGGCGGCTCCGATATTGGAGCCATCCTAGGGTTTTCAAAATACCGCAGCGCCGTAGACGTCTGGCTAGAGAAAACTGGCCGCATCATAAACGAGGTCGATAACCTACCAGTGCGCTTTGGATCCTTTGCCGAAGAATTTGTGGCTTCGGAATATGCAGCGCAAACCAAAAATGTTTTAGTCCATAGTCAGGCAGGAGTGATTCACCCCCAATACCCTTTTATGGTGGGTCACATTGATCGCTATGTATTTGAGGCTGTTAATGATATAGATGGTTCATTGTTTAATAGTGATGGCTCTTGCGCAGCATCTCATTTATTAGAATGCAAAACCGCCAGTCCTTTTAATCAATCCGAATGGGGTGAGCTTGGTACTGATGAAGTTCCCATGAGCTATTTAGTTCAATGTCTTTGGTATTTGGCCATCACCAATTTAGAGCGCTGCGATGTGGCCGTACTCTTTGGCAATAGTGATTTTCGAATCTATGAGGTCCACCGCGATACAGAATTAGAAGAACTGATCATTACTAAGGCAGCCAACTTTTGGCAAGACCATGTTTTAGCCGATACTCCACCGCCTGCGCAATGTGAATCTGATTATCAACATCTATTTAATAGGGTGGATCCTGGCAAAGTAGTAGAAGCCGATTCTCATATTTGCGAACTATCTCGTAAGCTGCAGCTACTTAATGGCGAAATTAAGTCAAAAGAGCTTGAGATATCCCAAATTAAGGGTAATCCCCCCGCAGGTTAACTGAACTCAGAGGTAGAATTTTCTCTATTAGAGGAGTTCTGCATGAAACGTTCTAAATTTACCGACAGTCAGATCATGGATGCCCTAAAACGGGCCGATGCTGGCT
>NZ_JAJVCR010000028.1:0-1269 GCF_021395195.1 Polynucleobacter sp. IMCC 29146
TGAACTGACCTGATTTTTAGTACCACTCCAAAAGAGAGGATTTTTGATAATCTTCACCCTAAAGGAGTGCTAAATATGGCAAAAGGCCAACGTCTTAAACCCGAGCAAATCGTCACCTTATTGCGTCAAATCGATGTCCTGACAACGAACGGCAAAACCCTAGCTCAAGCTTGTAAAGAGGTGGGAACCGTAGAGCAAAGCTACTATCGCTGGCGCAAGATCTATGGCGGCATGAAGGTGGACCAGGCAAAGAAGTACAAAGATCTGGAACTGGAAAATATCCGGCTTAAGAAGCTGGTTGCCGATCTCTCCTTGCGAGAAGTCATGCTCAAGGAAGTTATTAAGGGAAACTTCTAAGCCCTACTAGGCGTAAAAATGCAGCGCAGCTACTCATGGATAAGTATCTTATCTCTGAGCGGTCTGCCTGTAGTTTGGTAGGGCTCTCCAGAGCAGCTTATCGCTATATGCCGCTCCCTCGAGATGACGAGGGGCCGCTGCGAGCTGAGGTCATCCGCATGGCCAGCACCTACGGTAGATATGGTTATCGGTTTATTGCCAGCATGATGCGCAGCGCTGGTTGGGGACAAGCGACTACTGCAAGGGTTGCTCGCATCTGGCGAGAGGAAGGCCTGAAGATCCCACAAAAACAACCCCCTAGAGGCAGGCTCTGGCTAAACGATGGAAGCTGCATGCGCCTGCGAGCGACTCACCCCAACCATGTGTGGAGTTACGATTTTGTCTTCATTAGAGACGCTTATGGTGGCAAGATCCGCATGCTGACCCTAATTGATGAGTTCAGTAGAAAGTGTTTAACGATCCACTGCGCTAGAAAGATTGGATCAATCCAAGTCATTGAACAACTGGCTAACGCCATGATTACTCACGGCATCCCAGAGCACATACGCTCAGATAATGGCCCAGAATTTATTGCCAAAGACCTGCGCAAGTGGTTATCTGGCATTGGCGTCAAAACTGCTTACATTACTCCAGGCAGTCCTTGGGAGAATGGTTTTTGTGAAAGCTTTAATGGTACCTTTAGAGACAACCTTTTGGATGGAGAGATCTTCTATAGTTTGAAGGAAGCACAGATCATCGTGGGGGAGTGGGTGAAACACTATAACCAAGTCAGG
Source organism: Polynucleobacter sp. IMCC 29146 (assembly GCF_021395195.1). Taxonomy (NCBI): domain Bacteria; kingdom Pseudomonadati; phylum Pseudomonadota; class Betaproteobacteria; order Burkholderiales; family Burkholderiaceae; genus Polynucleobacter; species Polynucleobacter sp. IMCC 29146. The sequence goes on from NZ_JAJVCR010000028.1 coordinate 1,131, forward strand.
CCCCATAGCGCTTTAGGTTATAGACCACCAGCACCCCAAACCCAAGTACCCAAACTATTGCAGAATCAACCCATGTTGCTGCAATGATTTACTATGGAAAAACTCTCTTTGGTAGTGGACCTAAATTGACAGCAGTTCA
>NZ_JAJVCR010000029.1:0-1199 GCF_021395195.1 Polynucleobacter sp. IMCC 29146
GGTAATCCCCCCACCCCTTAATCTGAGTTAAAAGTAGAATTTCTAAGTTGTTTGATTTAAAAGGAAATTCGATGAAAAACTCCCGTTTTACTGATAGCCAAATCATGGCCATCCTCAAGCAAGCGCAAGCTGGCGTGCCAGCCCCTGACCTGTGCCGTGAGCACAACATTAGCTCGGCTAGCTTTTACAAGTGGCGCGCCAAGTACGGCGGTATGGACGCCTCAATGATGTCTCGTGTTAAGGAGCTCGAGCTTGAAAATGCCCGCTTAAAGAAGATGTACGCGGAGGTTCAGCTCCAAGCGGATGTGCTAAAGGAAGTCTTACAAAAAAAGTAGTTCGGCCATCTCAAAGACGTGAGATGGCCAGCCAAGAGGTTAAGAGTGGGCGTATGAGCATCCGTTTAGCTTGCGATACCTTTGTGATTAGCCAGACGTGCTATCGCTATTGCCCTAAGCTATCAACCGACAATGCCCTCATTGCTAATTGGCTGGTGCGCCTTACTCAGAACCAGCGTAATTGGGGTTTTGGGCTTTGCTTCTTATTTTTACGCAATGTGAAGGGCTTTACTTGGAACCACAAACGGGTCTACCGCATCTACCGGGAGTTAGAGCTCAACTTACGCATCAAGCCCCATAAACGCTTGGTTCGCGAGAAGCCTGTGCCATTGGCAGTGCCCGCTGGGATTAATGACACCTGGTCCATTGATTTTATGCATGACCAGTTGCACGATGGTAGATCCATTCGCTTGTTTAATGTGATTGATGACTTTAACCGGGAAGCTTTAGCCATTGATATTGATTTTTCCATACCAGCAGCCAGAGTCATCCGCGCACTAGATCAAGTGATTGAATGGCGTGGCAAACCCCTCAAAATACGTTGTGATAATGGCCCAGAACTAGTAGGTAGCGTGCTTGTGCAGTGGGCTAGCAAGCACCACATAGAGATGGCCTATATCCAACCAGGCAAACCCCAGCAAAATGCCTATATTGAAAGGTACAACCGTACCGTAAGGTACGATTGGCTTAACCAGTACTTATTTGAAACCATTGATCAAGTTCAACACTTTGCCACTGACTGGATGTGGACATACAATCATGAAAGACCGAATATGGGCTTAGGGGGAATTACACCTAAGCAAAAACTAGCACTTGCAGTACCAGCCTCTACTTTTAGCTTATGTTAAAAATGGGGGGATTACC
>NZ_JAJVCR010000002.1:0-367706 GCF_021395195.1 Polynucleobacter sp. IMCC 29146
TGCGCTTGCTTGAGGATGGCCATGATTTGGCTATCAGTAAAACGGGAGTTTTTCATCGAATTTCCTTTTAAATCAAACAACTTAGAAATTCTACTTTTAACTCAGATTAAGGGGTGGGGGGATTACCATCCAAAATTAACCCATTTTGCTGCATTGATTTACTATAGAAAAACTCTCTTTGGTAGTGGACCTAAATTGACAGCAGTTCACCCGCGTTTGTGCGATTCATGTTGCGATGCAACTTGTTTTAATTCCTAATTGTGCGAATATGGAAACCGGTTGCCATTGTTATTATAAAAAATACAACAATTACTTTTTCTATATTAGAAAGATTACATAATGCGAAATTACTTAAAGAGAGCTGTTCCGAAGACTCCGCAAGATCGCCGAAATCTTGAAAATACTGTGCGAGACATGCTAGATGAAATAAAGGAAAAAAAAGATACTGCAGTTACAGAATATGCTAAAAATTTAGATAAATGGTCTAGAGGGTCATTTCTGGTAACTCAAGATGAAATTATGAAGGTTAGTAGTCTCTTACCAGATTCTTTTAAACAAGACTTTGAGTATTGCAAAAATCAGGTAATAGAATTTGCAAAGCGCCAGCTTGAAAGTTTGCATAGCTTTGAATCAGAAGTTGCTCCGGGAGTTATTTTGGGCCAAAAAAATATTCCCATATCGAGAGTGGGTTGTTACGTCCCGGGTGGAAAATATCCGTTGATTTCATCTGCGATTATGAGTGTTAGTACAGCACGAGTTGCTGGAGTGAGTCATATTACAGCTTGCGCCCCACCAAGGGATAGCGGGGGTATGTATCCACATACATTATATGCATTAAATAATGCTGGCGCTGATGAAATTTATCATTTGGGCGGTGTGCAAGCTTTTGCCTCAATGGCTTATGGCTGCGTTGGTATGAAAGCGGTAGATATGGTTACTGGGGCTGGAAATCCATTTGTTGCCGAAGCAAAAAGACAACTTTTTGGAACGGTGGGTATTGATTTACTTGCGGGCCCAACAGAGATTCTTATTATTGCCGATGACTCAGCAGATGCATCGCTTGTCGCAACAGATTTACTTGGACAAGCAGAACATGGTCCCGATAGCCCTACATGGTTAATAACCACCTCGGAGCAATTGGCTAATGAAGTGTTGAAAGAAATTGATAAACAACTTCTGTCGCTACCAACAGCAGCAATTGCATCACTAGCCTGGAGGGATTATGGTGAAATTGTAGTAGTAAATTCTGATACTGAAGCACTTAAATTAAGTGATGAATATGCTCCAGAACATCTCGAGGTTATGACTAGAAGAAATGATTACTATCTTGAAAATTTAAAAAATTATGGAAGTCTTTTTGTTGGTGAGGAAAGTACCGTTGCTTATGGAGATAAGGGTGTTGGAACTAATCACACACTTCCAACATCTCGGGCTGCTCGCTATACGGGAGGGCTATGGGTGGGTAAGTTTTTGAAGACTGTAACCTATCAAAAAATGAGTCAAAAAGCGAGTTTCAACATAGCACCGATTGTGTCTCGAATTTGTGCGGCGGAGGGTATGCTTGCCCATCAAATTACAGCTGATGTTCGTAGTCGGCGTTATGCGCAATAACTGTAGGTCTGCATTTTAACTAAAGGAGATAATCTATGGATAAGAAGAATAATCAAAGTAACAGCATTTATTCTCGTAGGGAGTTTGTTAAAGACTTAACTTTTTTGTCAACTGGTGCGGCATTAGCTGTATCTCCATTTAGGTCTATAGCACAAACTAAATCAAATAAGACTGGCATCATAAGAGTCTGGGGTGAACCAGGGCCTTATGGTGGTGTAGCCGCCGATGCAATGAACGAATGGGCTGCTAGTAATGCCCCTGGGCTGCAATTTAAAATTGAAACACTAGGTTGGGATAGCGTTTATGTAAAGTTAATGACCGATATGGCAGCTAAGCGACCTGCAAACTGTATAAGTGTTGAGTCACCAATTGCCATGCAATTAATGGCCCAAGGGCTATTAGAGCCAGTAGATGATGTTGTTACAAAAATTGGAAAGAATCGCCTAGTCGATGGAGCAAAGTGGGATTATTGGGGCGCTTGGAAGGGAAAGCAATATGTAGTGCCCGCTCATCATCAGCCACATTTATTGATCGTTCGAATGGATGTTATTAACGAATTGGGCCTAGGCGATCCTGATAAATGGGATTGGAATGACCTGCTTAAAGCAGCAAAGACTATTTCTGAAAAGAAAAAGGATATGGCAGGAATTTCCTTAGCGTTAGGTAGAAATCTTTGTACTGACTATCACTTTGCCGCACTGATGCATTCTGCTGGTGGGAGAATGTTCGATCAAGCTAATCAGTATGAAGTTATATTCGACAGTCCTGCAACAGTCGAAGCGCTAACCTATATAAAAGAACTACAACCATACATGCCTAAGGCTGCTGTAAGTTCAGGGTTTCTTGAGGTAACTGATTCGATTGTGACTGGTAAGGCTGCAATGGCTTTTTACTGGGGTAGGCCTTATGGAAGAGCATTTGAAGAGAACAAGGAGGTATTTAAAAATATTGAATCCTTTAATCATGCTAGAAATCCAAAGACTGGTAATCGATCAAATTGGAATGATTTTCAAGGCTGGTGTATTCCCAAACTCAATAATCCTTACGTGCAAGAAGTAAAAGATGCACTTACGTATTATCAGAACAGTAAGAAATGGCTTGTTCGTTATGCCCATTCATTGGTCCCAAATGTTTCCCCTGTATATAAAGATGTTTACACTGATCCAGAATTTCCAAAGAATCCTATTTTTGAGGCAAAGAAAAAAACATCAATGACTTATTATGTGGATTCTCTGAAATATTCTAGTAGCACATCTAATGAACTTCTAAAGGGCATTAATCCATTGGCGGGTATTGTGCACGGACGATCAATTCTTGCCGAGACGGTGCAGAAGGTAGCTATTGATAACTGGAAGCCTGAAGACGCTGTAAAGTGGGGGCATAAGCAGCTCGAGGCTGTTCGAAAAGAGCATATTGCGTTAATAATGTAGCCGGTAATCCTAGGTGACAAATTGGCGCGTTAAGGACAATCGGCTCGGAGTTTTATTTATTCTGCCGTTTGTCCTTGCCGGAAGTATCTTTATGCTTTATCCAGTCGCAGAAGCGATAAGGATGTCTTTCTATTACATTAACCCATTAATGCCAGATTCAAATCGATTTGCTGGTTTAGCTAACTTTGAGTTTCTTTTTGAGGATAGGCTTTTTTGGGCATCTTTTTATAATGCAGTCTATTGGACTTTTTTCTCAGTTTTATTGCAGACAATCTTTGGTGTTGGGCTTGGGCTCATGCTACATCGTGCACTTCGTGGGATCTCTTTTTTTCGCGGCCTTTTATTATTTCCTTATATCGTCCCAACAGTTGTCATTGCCCTGTGTTGGCAGTGGATGTTAAATCCTGAAATAGGAATTGTTAACCACTCGCTTAAACAAATTGGCGTTATAACTGAGAATGTGTATTGGCTATCAACTCCAGGAATGGCAATGTGGTCCACGATTATGTTAAATGTTTGGAAATACACTCCATTTGTCACCATTTGTGTTTTAGCAAGACTGCAGAGTATTCCACTAGAACTCTATGATGCGGCAAAGATTGACGGGGCAGGGGTAATTAGACGTTTTTTTGATATAACTCTGCCTCAACTTTCTGAGGTATTAGCTGTCGTCATAGTCTTTAGAACAATATGGACATTTAATAAATTCGAAGAAATTTACCTGCTAACAAGGGGTGGACCTGGAACCTCTACGTTTAACCTTGCAATTTATTCTTTTGAGCAGAGTATCGCGAATTTAAAAATGGGGGTAGGGGCAGCCACAGGAGTCGTCATGATGTTTATTTTATTTATTGGAAGCTTAATTTACTTAAATTTATTTAAGTTTGAAGAGGATTAAGTAAGTGATAAAACGCTTTAATAGGTCATCAAAAATTACAAGCCTCTGCCATTTTCTTATGATGGCTGCAATCAGCTTGCTGATATGCTTTCCATTGATTTGGGCGCTTAGTACTTCATTAAAACCTAAAAGCGAGCTAAGTTCAATGCCGCCTACTATTATTCCAAAAAATATAACGCTTGAAAATTATCAGCATTTAATTACTGGTAAAGCACAATATTTTTCTGCCGATCTTGCTTATAAAGCAAATTCGACACCTCCACAATATTTTATTGGCTGGTTTTTAAATAGTTTAATTGTAAGTTTTTTTAGTACCTTAATCAGCCTAGCGATTAGTACTCTTGCCGCGTATAGTATCACTCGTTTTAAGTATCGAGGCCGAAAAATCGTTCCTTATGCAAGCTTACTTGGCTATATGGTGCCTTCAATTATTTTGGTATTTCCACTTTTCATGGTCATGGTGGAATTAGGGTTAACTGATTCTCTATGGAGCCTTATTTTGGGATATGTGTCAATTACCCTACCATTTTGTATGTGGTTACTTTGGGCTTTTTTCAGGGGGATACCAATTGAACTGGAGGAGGCCGCTATGATCGACGGAGCAAGTCGAATTCGCGTATTCATAACCATCATTTTACCAATGGCATTTCCAGGCATTATTGCTGCAGGAATTTTTTCAATCATAGTTTCTTGGAACGATTTTCTCTTTGCTCGTGTATTTATGAACTCGATTGAAAATCTTCCCCTTACAGTTGGGGTCATGTTATTTTTTGAGGGGGTTCACGTCGATTGGGGGCTGATGATGGCATCTGCTGTTTTGATGACACTACCAATGGCAATTCTATTTATGTTATTGCAAAGACATTTAGTTGCGGGCTTTGGTGCCGGCGCCGTTAAGGGATAGTCATTGATGATTAAAATTGAGAACCTAGTAAAACAGTTTGGAAAGGTTGATGTCCTAAAGGGGATTAATTTAGAGTTCCCAGAAAAAGAATTTATTACTCTTGTGGGCCCCAGTGGTTGCGGCAAAACTACTCTTTTAAGAATTATTGCTGGGTTAGATGATCCGACTAGCGGAGAGATTTTCTTTAATAACAAAGCAATTACTGGCCTTTCCCCGCGCGAACGAAATATTGCCATGGTTTTTCAGAGTTATGCACTCTACCCACATTTAGATGTAGCTGGAAATTTAGGTTATGCATTGAAGCTTCGAGGAATTAAAAAGGCTGATATTGCAAAGCGTGTTTTAGAAGTCGCTAAAGTTCTTGAAATTGAAATGTTGTTAGATCGTAAGCCTAAGGCGCTTTCCGGTGGACAGCGACAAAGGGTAGCACTCGGCCGAGCGATGGTCAGAAAGCCAGATTTATTTCTAATGGATGAACCCCTTAGTAATTTAGACGCAAAGCTAAGAACTTCAATGCGCAGTGAATTAAAACGATTTCATTTTGATTTAGGCGTGACTACGATATACGTGACTCATGATCAACTTGAAGCCATGTCAATGTCTGATCGAATAGCGGTATTTGATGGCGGTGTAGTTCAGCAGTTTGGTACACCTATGGATATTTATCGCCGACCAAATAATTTATTCGTTGCTGAGTTCATTGGAAGTCCGCCAATGAACTTTATTAAAAATCTTGAGATAGCTGATGGAAAAATTATTTTTTCAGGTTCAAAAAAGGTTTTGTGTCATTTACCTCGCGCGTACAGTCATCTGATGAATTCACAGCTATGCATTCTAGGAGTTCGCCCACAGGATATTCAATTAGCTAGCATAGAGCAATCTGAAATAAAGGCTCAAATTGATTTGATACAACTTCTTGGCGCCAATAAGTTGGTAGACCTTAGTTTTTCTGGGGAGGAGAATTTTCGCCTTTCAGTAGAGATGCCGGCTGAACTTGTATGCGAACAAGGTATTAACGTAGGCATTCAATTTTCTATTGATCAAATTCATTTGTTTGATCCTATTAGCTTGCAAAATCTAGTGATCTAGCAAAGGAGTTAACCTATGAATAAGATAGACCAAGAGCGCGAGGCGGCTTTTAAAATTCTCGAGCGATCATATTTTGGCGTTGGAAAATTAGAAATGCTCCCTAAAGTTTTTCCAAGAAATATTTTGGACGTCGCGGCTCTCTACACTCCTGGCGTTGGGTATTTAGTCAAAGCAATTCTTGAACGTGATGAAGCATTGGGGGAAATAACTGGTAGAGATAACTCAATTGCTGTAGTTTCTGATGGTACTGCAGTACTAGGCTTTGGGGCGGTTGGCCCACGAGCTGCATTGCCTGTAATGGAAGGCAAAGCATCTATGTTTAAACTATTAGTGGGAATAGATGCAATGCCAATGTGTGTGGCTACCAAAAACTCGGATGAGTTATTAGAAATTTTAAAGCAGCTTGAACCTACCTTTGGTGGATTTAATTTGGAGGATGTCGCAAGCCCCCATTGCTTTAGTGTAATGCAGCGTGCTGTTAAAGAGCTCCAGGTTCCCATTATTCATGATGATCAGTATGGAACTGCGACTGTTGTAGTTGCTGGTTTAAAAAATGCACTTAAATTGCTTGGTAGAGAGGCTAATAAGCAAACTGTAGTTGTCTGTGGGGATGGTGCAGCAGGAACGGCTACAACACGCCTATTATTAGCTTCCGGTTTTGGTGATATAAGAGTTGTAGGTCTTAGAGGTGTGCTTACAGATCGCACTCATTATGAAAATGAACACCAAAATATGCTTGCTAAGATTACAAATCGGTCACATTGCTCTGGCGGACTTAAAGATGCTATGCGCGGAACAGATATATTTGTTGGGCTCTCTAGGGGAGGTATTGTTGGGATAGACCATATAAAAAGTATGAATAAACATCCAATTATTTTTTCTATGGCAAACCCTGTTCCTGAAATTATGCCCGAAGAATCACGGGCAGGTGGTGCGGCAATTATTGCGACAGGGCGATTTGATTATCCCAACCAATGTAATAATGTTTTAGCTTTTCCTGGGCTTATGAGGGGGGCGCTTGATACATCAGCAATTGAGGTAACCGAGGCTGTTTGTCTTCGTGCAGCCGAAGCAATTGCTTTAGATTTACCTGAAAGTCAACTGGCTGTAGATAGTATTTTGCCAACAACACTTTCTGATACGCTCTATCCAAACGTATCAGAGGCTGTTGCTAGAGCTGTTATAGATCTTGGTTTAGCTAGAAAATTTCCACCTAAGGGGGCAGTCTTTGAAAAAACCTATCAATATAGAAGAGCCGTTCAATGGCGAATAAAGCAGCTTTCGGAGGAGATCTTTCCCGGTTAGTGCAATGGCAATAAAACTCTCAGATATCGCAAAGATAGCTGGCGTTTCAAAGACTACTGCTTCGCGAGCTCTATCTAATCCAAGTCGAGTCAGCCCTAAGTCACGGTCTTTGGTACAAAAAGCAGCTAAAAAATTAAATTACGTATCTAATGGTGTTGCACAAGCACTATCAAATCGAAAAACTAAGATAATTGGCGCGGTAGTTCCATCCTTAGAGAATGCGATATATGCTATCTCTATGCAGGGTCTTGAGATCGAGCTTGCTAAATATGGTTACACATTACTTATCGCATCTCATGGCTTTAATCTTTCCCAAGAAATTACTGCTGTTACTTCCCTTATTGGCCGCGGTGTTGATGCATTGACTTTAGTAGGCGTAACACATGACCCCAAGACATTCTCACTTATAGATAGAGCAGGGATTCCTTATGTATGCAGTTGGAATTATCGACATAAGAAATCAAAGCATCAAATGATTGGATTTGATAATCAAAAAGCGGGTGAGATTTTGGTTGATCATCTTGTTTCACTTGGGCATCAGAAAATTGCTGTTATTTCAGGGGTATTGAAAGGTAATGACAGGGCTAAAGATCGTGTCATCGGTATTCGTCGAGCCTTAAATCGGCATCAATTGAATTTACTAGATCATTTTTTAATTGAAAAACCTTATGGATTCTCTGGTGGCGGGATTGGCTTAAGTACTTTGTTGAAAATGAAGAATCCTCCAACGGCAATAATATGCGGTAATGATCTTCTTGCTATCGGAGCCATTGCTGAAGCAGAAAAAGCCGGAGTTAAGGTGCCAAAAGATCTATCGATAACAGGATTTGATGGTATGGAAATTTCTGGGCTAATTAAACCAGCACTAACAACAATATCTATCCCCATGTTTCAATTAGGCGTGAATGTAGCAAATTTTTTACTGGCTGAACTTGGCGAGACTACAAGATCCCATCCTTTTGAACTTAAGTTTTCTTTATTAATCCGCGATTCAACTTCAAATGCTCCAAGGTAAAAGGGGGCTCCCGTTTAATCTTTATTTCCAGACAGGCTCATATGACAAGCTTTTAATTAAATTCACTGATTTTAATTGATTAATAGGGAGCTTTAAGAGTTTGGTGTATATTAATTGCATCTAAAACTGATCCACCATTTGTATTTAACTTTAATCCATCCAAATGATCAGGCCATCTTTCACTAGCAGCCTATATTGAGCGGATACGGGGCTGAAATTGGTTGCAAATTAGGGCGCTAATTAGATCAGTTTTGCGTGCAAGGTAACAAGGAACTTTATGTGCGTTACTTTAAGTAACGCTTGTTGGATTAAACAATCAAAGCTCGTAGAGCCAGGTTCAAGTCCTCTTGGGTCCACCAAGAATTAAAATATCACCCATAGAGTCGAACCATTTACACACGAAAAAGCATCAAGTGTGCAAAGAGCTAATCAGATTGAAACCCTTTATCTATAAGGGTATGATAGTAAACAACGGAATATAATAAATTGCTCCACGCTGCGATTTAGGAATCGCCTAAAAGCCCCGTAACCTTGGCTCCTCGACGTGGGATCGAACCACGGACCAACAGATTAACAGTCTGCTGCTCTACCGCTGAGCTATCGAGGAATAGGCAAGATTCTAGCAGATGTTTGCATTAATCATGGGCATAAGCCTTGCTGCCATGAGTGCGGGGGTGGTGGTAACCTTCGATTTGGCCGAATTAGCCCATAAATGATTTGACGTTAAACAATATAAGATGCAATCTGCTAGGAGGAGCTCTTTGATCTGCCTTAGTATCTCGCTAAGCCTATCACCCAAGATTTTGAACATCAAATTAATCGTGGAGCAAGAACATGAGATGCCTTTTCTTTATACCTCTTGTAATTTTTACTACCACTCAAATAATTAGCTGTAGCGAGGGGAGCAGCTCAAGCACTTCAAGCAGAATTTCTGTTGATCCAACCATCGTCGCTACAGAAGTTGGATGTATGAAGCAATATGCTGCTGATCCAATCAACAATTATGTGAACTATGCACCTGCTATAGGGGCTCCAGAGCATACTGACTCGATTCACAGTGGCGTACAACCATGTGCCACTTTTACTGGTTCGTTTAGTGGTTCAAATCAGGCAGATCAGATGACTTCGGCGAGTACATGGGGATCGATTCAGTTTATTGTGAATGATGGCCCCACGGGTAGCTATATTATGGGTGGAGGTTTAGCATCTGAAACAACTGGGCAATATGTTGCAAAATTTAATCCATTAACTGGGCAACAAATTTGGCTTACCTATATTAACGCTGTCAATCCACTACCTGCTGGGCAGTGGAATGCTTTTGGTAGCATGGGAGTGATTGCTGATGGAACAATTATTGCTGCAGCGGGCACAACGATTGTTAAGCTCGATCCATTAACGGGGTCAATATTAAAGTCAGTTCAATTGGGGGTATCGCCTACACTCTCAAGTCCAATTAACGCAAATTTTGACGGCTTATTGATTGCCCCAAATGCAGCTGGTGTCATTTTATTAAAAAGCCAGAATCGACCAATTGGGTGTCCCACTCAGGGAAATCTGGCGATGACCTCATGTCAAGCGCTTTATGGATTACCGCCAAATACAACAGCAGTTGCACTTGATTCCAACTCCCTTCAACTGATTGATTCTATTGTGCTTAATCAAATGGTGGGAACGCGTGGAGTTGTGACAAAGCACAATAATAGAATTTATTGGTATCTAGCTGGATTAAGTAATTTAGAGCGCATTATTGTTAATCCTCTCACGAGTCAATTAACTGTTGATAAAGCGTGGGTTCCCGCATCCTATTTACTACCTGGTCAAACTGCGGGGGATGCTCCTGCAGTTCTAGGAAACTGGATTATTGCAAACCAAAATGGCGGGGGGTCTGCATTAGTACCAATTACTCCTTTTGCGGTAAGTCAAGATATTAATTTGGATGGGTCTGTTACTTCTGTACGCGCCACCCCTTGGGGAACAACCCTCCCAACAGCCAGTCCAACGGGGGGTTGGAGTGCGTCACTGGGTAGTTTTGGAGTGGACCCAGAAAATAATATGGTTTACGCACAAGATACTTATGAAGGAGTAGTGGGACTTAGCTTGAATCAAACAACAGGCGTAATGACTACTGTTTGGAATCGACCCGATTGGCGCACGACAGATTATTTTTCTTTAGTTGGCCCAGCTAACCAGAGGATATTAATTTCTCAATACCTTAATCCGAATATTTCTACTTCGACAAGTGTTCTGCAAGCTGCGCTCTATAGTGGCAACTATACCGAAACTGTAGAGTGGGCCAATGCCAGCACAGGTACGACTATTCTTAGGCCGCCATCTAGCGCATATACGCCATCAACTGCTCTAGGATCTCTACCCAATCTTGGATATGGAGGATTAATTTATATGATGGGGAATACAGGGTCAATTTATTTCTATAAGCCTTCAGCATTAAGTAATTAAACTTAATCCCTCCTGCCTTGATCGTTTAAGGAACAAAGACGAGACTTCGTGTAAGCAAATTTCCTAGACCTAAGTTCCAGTCCTTGTGTACGGGCCCACGATAAATCTTATGTAAAAAAGCAAGCATAAAAAAGTTGTTTTTTACAACTTTTTTAATAATTCCACCGACCAATATTATGTTCGTGCAGTCATCGTGTAATTAAAGTACTACCTGAAGAATCACCTTAATCATCTTGTGATCATTACAATTTTGTGTATTGTCTAAAGTGAGTTTGAACTGCGATAGCGTTAACAGTCTGCTGCTCTACCGCTGAGCTATCGAGGAATAGCCGATATTCTAGCAGAAGTTGCCTTGGTGGCCATGCTGTAGGCTGCAATTAAGCCTTCAAAACAATTTAAATAGGATAGGCTATATTCTTAACTATGCCTAAAAAAAGCGCTTCTCCATCACTTAAAAAAGCAACTTTAGATACGCCAAGCGCTAATAACGGAGCAAAACTTTCGATTGCTGATCGTTTTGCCCTTGGAAAATCGTTGCGTAATAAAGTGAGCTTAGCAGAGCAGGGTAATTTTATATTGCCCAAAAAAAGAATAGGGCTTATCGAAATCCTGAAGAAACAAGAAAAAAACCGTCTTCATCCTGCTATACCGATTCGCTATCAGCGAATGAAGGAGTCGCCATTTTCTTTTTATAGAGGTGGCGCTGCAATTATGGCGCAAGATTTAGCTTGTCAACCAACCACTAATATCAATGTGCAACTTTGTGGCGATATGCATGTTTCAAATTTTGGATTTTTTGCTACCACTGAACATAAATTAGTTTTTGGTATTAATGATTTTGATGAAACCTTGCCTGGTAGCTGGGAGTGGGACATAAAAAGATTAGTTGCTAGTGCAGTTATTGCTTGCGAAGAACTTGGCGGGAGCGAGTCTGATAGTGAATTAGTAGTTCGTAAAATTATCAGTAGTTATAGAGAAAAGTTAACAGAATATGCCTCATTAAGCTATGTTAATTTAGCCTATGAATTTCTCGGTGAACGGGTTGTACGGGATAACTTTAGTAAGTCTCATTTAAAACTTTTTGATCAATTCATCAAAAAAACAAAGGGGCAATGCAATTTAGGTGTTTTAGAGAAATTTACCGATTTAATTGGTAGCGATAGAAAATTTGTTGAGAACCCACCCTTAATTCAGCGTGCGGATGTTACTCTGGAAGGTCTGCCGATGCGTGAGGTATTAGAGGTTGCATTAATTAAGTATCAAAAAACATTGTTGCCCGATAAGGAGCTTTTATTTAATCGCTATTCATTAAAAGATTATGTTCGAAAAGTAGTTGGCATTGGTAGCGTGGGAACCATTTGTGGGGTACTGTATTTTGAAGGCGCCAGCTTAGATGACCCTTTATTTTTACAATATAAACAGGCTCAGGAATCCGTCTTATCGCCTTATATTGGCTCATCTATTTATAAAAACCAAGCACACCGTGTAGTTGTTGGGCAAAGATTACTTCAGGGTGCACCTGATATTTTTCTAGGCTATGTGGCGTCTGCTTCTAAATTCTATTATGTACGACAACTGCGTGATATGAAGGGTGGCCTTACTTTTGGCGAGGGCGGTTGCGACCTAGAGGCGTTTGAAGACTATGCCAAAATGTTTGGCTGGGCCTTAGCGTTAGGTCATGCGCGTTCTGGTGATGCCGCAAAAATTGCGGGATATCTGGGAAAGTCGCATGCAATTGATGATGCTTTATATCGGTTTGCAATTACGTACGCAAAACAAAATTTGCAAGATTATGAGTTATTTTGTCAAGCTCTTCAGAGTGGCAAGCTTCACGATAGCTAATACCTAGGTGCAGCTGATGAAGACTAACTTATTTCTTTCAGCCAATTTTATGTAGTTATTAATTCCATTAACTGTAAACACTATGATCTATAGACCATGACTGACTTTTCCTCCGCTAATATTCCCCTCGTCCTCAGTATTGCTGGCTCTGATAGTAGTGGGGGTGCAGGTATTCAGGCTGATTTGAAGGTGATTACCGCCCTAGGGGGGTATGGGATGACTGCAGTAACGGCGATTACTGCACAAAATACCCTTGGGGTGATGCAGATTCAAGCAATTGATTTAGACGTAATTGAGGCGCAGATTGATGTCGTTATTGCGGATATGGGAGTTGATGTAGTCAAAATTGGGATGTTGGCAACCCCAGAAATTGTGCACGTGGTGGCTAAAACCTTACGCCGTCACCAAGTGAAGCAAATTATTCTAGACCCTGTGTTGCAAGCCACCTCGGGTGCTAGCTTAGGCGGTAATGAAACCGCTGCTGCTATGCGGGCCGAATTATTTCCTTTGGCAAGCTTAATTACCCCAAATTTATTAGAAGCTTCGATTTTATTGGGCCGCGCAATTACACAAGTGAATGAATTTCCCTTGGCTGCGCAAGAGCTAATGCAACTTGGCCCACAAGCAGTGCTAATTAAGGGCGGCCATTTACCAAATACACCAAGCGAGTTAACTGATTATTTATTATGGCAAAGTGCGAGCAGTATTGAGCATCAAGAATTTCATCATCAGCGAATTGATACCTTGAATACCCATGGCTCGGGGTGTTCGCTTGCTGCGGCAATTGCTACTTACTTAGCCTTAGGTTTATCGCTTGAGACTGCAGTAGCTAAAGCAATTGAATACGTTGCGGCAGGCATTAGCGCAGGGCAGTATCTTAACCTTGGTTCTGGTGCGGGGCCCTTATGGCATATGCATGCTTTTTATCCCCAGTAAAACTGGCAAGTTAAGGCGCTTATGTTTTCATTAATTCTTGCAATTTTTTTACTGCAGCGGTAGGGTCGCTAGCCTGAGTAATTGCCCTCACTACAGCAACCGAACCAACCCCACTTTGCGCTACCGCATGAATGCTATCAGCATCAATGCCGCCGATAGCAACGAGGGGATACTCGCTCATCAGTTTGGCGTATTGATATAAGCGACCTAAACCTTGGGGGGCAGTTGGCATCACTTTTAAATTGGTCGGAAAAATTGCGCCCATGGCAATATAGCTGGGACATAAGCGATCAACAGCAATCATTTCAGCATAACCATGGCTACTAAGCCCTAAGCGTAATCCTGCTTGACGAATCGCTTCTAAATTTGCGCTGGCAATATCTTCTTGGCCCAAATGAACGCCATAGGCATTTTGCTCGATCGCCTCTTCCCAGTAATCATTAATAAATAATAGCGATTTGCTATCTTTTACAGCGGCAATAGCTTGTTTAATTTCTCGGTGAATTGCGGCGCGATCGGTTGATTTAAAACGCAGTTGAATGGTCGGTGCTTCAGCCTCAACCATGCGTGCTATCCATTTTGCATCGGGCATTACTGCATATAGACCCAAACGCTTTGGGCACTCTGGGAACGCTTGTGGATTCATCGCGCGAGACCAAGGCAATAAATCGAAATGCTCTGGTCGGTTGGGCCAAGCTTGAGGATGAAAGCCGCCATCTAGATGTGTCATTCTTGACCATGCTTTGCCAACAATATTGGCGTCAGCTTCAGTAAAGCCCATTGCTACTGCAGCAATGGCCCCTGCTAACTCGACATGATCTAGGGTATGTTCATGATGAATTGTGGGAGGGGGGTTTGCCAATGTAGCTTGAGGAATGGGCAGGCATAGATCATCATTGTGATGGGCTGCAATAATTTGATCGGCTAAATCACGAATTAAACTCATTAGCTTGTACCCATAAAATAAACGCTGGGCTTTAAGCTTGATGCCAAAACGGCGTACCAATAAGGGGGGTACTGGCTTGTGCAGAATCTTGGGCGGTCATCGCGCCCGCCAAGAAAGCCATTCGCCCAGCGCTAACTGCTTGGGCAAACGCCTGCGCCATGTTGATAGGGTCGGTTGCTAAAGCTACTGCAGTATTTAGTAGTACGGCATCATAACCCCATTCCATGACCGCACAAGCGTGGGATGGTAAGCCTAAGCCCGCATCAACGATGAGGGGAACTTGCAAACGCTCACGTAATAATTTCATGGCATAGGGGTTCAGCGGGCCTTGACCTGTACCAATGGGGGCAGCCCAAGGCATCACAGCTTGACAACCCACATCAACTAAGCGCTGACAGAGAATGAGATCTTCAGTGCAATAGGGCAGCACTTTAAAGCCATCCTTAATTAAATGCTTAGCAGTTTGTACAAGTTGCAGGGTATCAGGTTGCAAGGTGTAATCATCGCCAATGAGCTCTAACTTTAACCAAGGCGTTTCAAATACCTCACGCGCCATTTGCGCGGTGGTAATGACTTCTTGTGGACTATGGCAGCCGGCTGTATTGGGAAGAACAGGCACCGCCATTTTTTTGAGGAGCTGCCAAAAACCACTTTCAGCAACTGCAGGTCCCGAGCCTTGGCGACGCACGCTCGCCGTAATCATGGCGGGGTTGGCGATACGAATGGTGTTTTCTAAAATTTGTGGCGAGGGATATCGTGAGGTCCCAAGTAATAAACGGCTGGCAAATACTTCACCATATAAAACTAGGCTGTCGGCTGAATGGAGGGGCAGGAGTGCGGTCATGGCAGCGTTGAAATAGCAGTATTAATGATTAACCACCCGTTACTGGCGCAATGACTTCGACCTGATCATTTTCATTTAAAACGTGCTCAGAATGTTTGGTCTTGGGAATAAAGAGCAAATTAACGGCTACTGCATACGGCGGCTGTGCAGCAATAAATTGCAAAAGATCGCTGACTTTACTTTGTGCAGGAATTTCGCGGGGAATATGGTTGACTACGATGCGCATAAAGCTCGCTCGGGTAATACGGCTAGCTGCAATTGCGCGGCTAAGGGGCTATGAACCCGATCGATCTGCTGTGAGTCGCGGTTTTCAAGCAACTCGATAGCGCAATCGACAATAGCAGGTGCAATCATGAAGCCATGGCGATATAAACCATTAATTGCCATAACGCCAGTTTCAGTCATTCGAATGGCAGGCAAATTATTTTTTAAGGTTGGGCGACATTGGGTGAGGGTTTCAAGAATGCGGGATTCTGCAAAGCCACTGTGTACGGTATACGCGGCACTCAGTAACTCCATGGTTGAGCGCAAACTTGCTGGTGATAAATCTTCCGATTCAATTTCAGTTGCACCAATAACGTAAATATCATTTTCTTTGGGAGCAATATAAATGGGATAGCGCGGATGAATGAAGCGAATGGGTCGAGTGAGCTTAACTTCAGGCGCATGCAAACGGACTACCTCACCCCGTACGCCGCGTAATGGATTGGTTTCATTGCTAGATTTGGCCCACGCTGCCTTTGCTCCTAAGCCCCGACAATCAATCATGCCTGTGTAAAGATTTTGCTGTAATTCGTGAGGCTCGATACTTTGATACCAATGACAATTGACCTTTAAGCGATGTAATTCTTCAGCTAAGGAAGCTAATAATTGGCGATTATCGAGCTGACCTTCATGGGGTAAAAATAAACCGTCTTGGAAGCGATTACCTAGGCTAGGTTCTAAAGCATAAATATCTTCTAGTCCAAGTGATTGTGGCGTACTCAGTGCTGAATTCTGTTCACAATTGTAATTTAGCTTAGCGGCAAAGCGTTTTGCTTCGGCTACATCTTGACGATGCCACAGAATGAGTGTGCCAGCTTGTTGAAAAAAAACGGGCTTAGCTAATTGCGCCAAAATACTAGGCCAACGTGCTAGGCTATACATACCCATATTGACCACATTCGCTGCGGTAATTGCCGATTCGGCCAAGGGCGCCAACATGGAAGCGGCAACATGTGCCGCAGAATGCTCAGCCGCTGGGCCGCCTTGATCAAAGATCTCGACTTTGGCACCGCGTTGCGCCAGCGTGACCGCCAGCAGCCGCCCAAGAAGACCAGCGCCCAAAACAGCATAGTGTTGATGTGCTAAATTCATCGCGCGCAGATATCGGTTGAGTTACTGATAAATTTCGCTGCCACGCTGACGAAACTCAATTGATTTCTCTTCCATGCCTTGCTTTATTTCCTGAGTAATGGGAATGACTTTAGGATTACCATCAGCATCTAAAGTGGCGGCGTAGTCGCGTACTTCTTGAGTAATCTTCATCGAGCAAAATTTAGGCCCACACATCGAGCAGAAATGAGCGATTTTTGCACCTTCGGCCGGCAAAGTAGCATCGTGATATTCACGCGCACGTTCGGGATCGAGCCCTAAATTAAATTGATCTTCCCAGCGAAACTCGAAGCGCGCCTTCGATAAAGCGTTATCGCGTACTTGTGCACCTGGTAAACCTTTAGCTAAATCGGCGCCATGTGCAGCAATTTTGTAAGTAATAATACCTTCACGCACATCTTCTTTATCGGGCAAACCGAGATGTTCTTTAGGAGTTACGTAGCACAGCATAGCGGTACCATACCAACCAATTTGCGCCGCCCCAATGCCGCTGGTAATGTGATCATAACCAGGTGCAATATCGGTAATGAGTGGTCCTAAGGTATAGAAGGGCGCCTCTAAACAATGCTTGAGTTCTTCAGTCATGTTTTCTTCAATGCGTTGCATTGGCACATGGCCTGGGCCTTCAATCATTACTTGTACATCGTGCTGCCATGCTTTAGCAGTGAGCTCACCAAGCGTATGCAATTCACCAAACTGAGCCGCATCGTTTGAGTCGGCAATGCAACCAGGCCGCAAGCCATCACCTAAACTAAACGAGACATCGTAGGCCTTCATGATTTCGCAAATTTCATCAAACTTGGTGTACAGAAAATTTTCTTTGTGATGCGCTAGGCACCACTTCGCCATAATGGAGCCACCACGCGACACAATGCCAGTAATGCGATCGGCAGTCATGGGCACATAGCGCAATAAAACGCCTGCATGAATAGTGAAGTAATCAACGCCTTGTTCAGCTTGTTCAACCAAGGTATCGCGGAACATTTCCCAGGTGAGATCTTCGGCCACACCACCGGTTTTATCGAGCGCTTGATAGATGGGTACTGTACCAATTGGTACTGGCGAATTGCGAATGATCCACTCGCGGGTTTCATGAATATGTTTACCGGTGGATAAATCCATGATGGTATCGGCACCCCAGCGAATCGACCAAACCATTTTTTCCACTTCTTCATTAATTGAAGAGGTAACGGCCGAGTTACCTAAGTTGCCATTAATTTTTACGCGGAAGTTACGCCCAATAATCATCGGCTCAAGCTCAGGGTGATTAATATTGGCAGGAATAATGGCGCGCCCAGCGGCAACTTCTTGGCGCACAAACTCTGCGGTCATATTTTCTGGCAAATTAGCGCCATAACTTTTGCCAGGATGCTGTTTCAGCAATTGTTTATAACGGGGGTCTTGGCGTAACTGCTCTAGCCCCATCGATTCGCGCAAAGCAATGTATTCCATTTCTGGGGTGATGATGCCTTGGCGGGCATAGTGCATTTGGCTGACGTTGTGGCCAGATTTGGCAACGCGTGGTGCGCCAATATGGGCAAAGCGTAAATGTTTGGTGTCTGCATCATTGGAGCGGGCGACACCATATTCAGAGCTTGGACCAGCCAATTGAATCGTGTCATTGCGCTCGCTTATCCAGTTCGTACGGAGTAGTGGTAAGCCTTGTTCTAGGTTAATTACAATATCGGGATCGCTGTAGGGGCCTGAGGTGTCATAGACGGGAACGGGGGGGTTGGGTACTGCAACATCTCCAACTTGGGTTGGCACTTGTTCAATCATGCGCAAGGGCGCTTTAATATCCGCGCGCGAGCCAGTGAGATAGGTTTTAGTTGAGGCGGGGTAGGCAAATTTTTGCCCAAAGTCGCGCTCAAGACTTTTTAGACTAGGAATCTCGTGTTTTGTGCTCATGCCCATCTCCTTACATTATTTAGATGGACGAAACCGGGTGTCGGTTTGATGGAACTCCCCACGCCAGCATTACCTGGATCGGGTTCGAGGGTTTTTCTCAGCCCCACCAACTCATGTGGAGGGCACCCCTGTTTCATCCTTAAGTCTTATTTAACCACGAAAAATGGCCGCTAAGTGAAACCTGCTAATTTATTTTAGTTTACTGTGGCGCAAAATAAAATCGGCCGTGACCAAAGAGGCATCTCCTGTAAACTCATCGGCCAAAATACGGGCTGCCGCCTCGGCATAACTAACGGCTATAAAGCCGCTAACCTCACCATCGTGGTTGGTAGGCACAAAATGATCGGGTAATTCTAAATCGTATACATAGAGTAATTCATCATGAAAGCCAAAAGGCGGGCTAACCCGCCGCAGGGGGATTCGCCCTGCGGGTTGAATGGCTTGCGCCAACTGAATAGGTACCCCAGCTTCTTCCCATAATTCACGTTTAGCGCACACCCATGGAGTTTCATCGGCGCTAATTCCGCCAGCACTCAGGTTATCAAGCCGGCCTGGGTCGATACTTTTGCTTTCACTACGTCGACCTAGCCAGATAAGGCCACTTTTGGTGTAGCCATTAATATGCGCAGCCAAACTACGAAAGCCAAAGGTTTTAAAGGCAGCCCGTTCGAGGCGAAAGTGCTCGTGCCCATCGGCATCAAGCCAAGCAAATTCTTCATTGCGCCAACCTGGAATTAGACCGCCTAAGCGGAGGCGTTCAGTTAAAGTTTGCAAGCTTTGACTGACCTCTATGGGGCGCCCTTGGGCAATGGACAGTCGTTGCTGGTCAAGTTGAATAAGGGCAATAGGTTCCTTATTTAAGGTTTCTTGAAGGTAGGGAATAAACTCGGGGTTGATGCAACCAATTAAACTATGGTTAAAGTAGACGGGCAAAAAGTCGACCGGTGGGGTACGCGCAGTATTTTGGAGCATTTCTTCCAAAGCGGCTTGCGTGCTGGTGTTTAGCGAATCCATGTCGTGAGAGTGTAAGAGAAAAAACGAAGGAGTAGGTGTTTTAATGAATTTATCTTCCCCCAGTAACAATCAAACTGACTTACCTCAAGTTGGCTTACCCCATGGTGGCCAAATTTTAGCCAACGCACTCATTCGCCAAGGGGTTGAGATGGCTTTTGGCGTTCCGGGTGAAAGCTTTTTACCCCTGCTCGATGGTTTAGTTGATCATGACGCACGGTTTCGATTTATTACCTGTAGGCATGAAGGTGGCGCTGCTTATATGGCTGAAGCCTACGCTAAGCTAACCGGTAAACCTGGCGTAGTGATGGTTACCCGTGGCCCAGGCGCGAGTAATGCCATGGTTGGGGTACATACGGCGTATCAAGATTCCACCCCGATGGTTTTGCTAATTGGTCAAGTGGGTACAAATATGGTGGAACGCGAAGCGTTTCAAGAAATGGATTACCGCCGGCTTTATTCAGAGTGCGCTAAATGGGTGGGCAGCATTGATCGGGTAGACCGGATTGAAGAGTTTGTTTCACATGCTTTTCATGTTGCCCAGGCGGGTCGCAAAGGACCTGTAGTGCTAGCTTTACCAGAGGATATGCTATTTGCTATTGGGCAAGAATCCCCCGTAAAACCAGCGCACATTGTGCAGCCAGGTTTAAATCAAACCGATTTTCAGCAAGCCATGCAAGCCTTTAGCAAGGCTAAGCACCCTCTAGTCTTAATTGGTGGCGGCGGCTGGGATGCCTCGGCGTGCAATGATATTGCTGCATGGGCCGAGCGCGAGGGAGTACCCGTTGCCACTAGTTTTCGCTCGCAAGATCACATTGATAATTTACGACCCTGTTTTGCTGGTGACCTTGGTATTGGTGCCAACCCAGAATTAGTTAAGCGCGTCAAAGCCGCCGATGTGTTACTGGTCATTGGCGAGCGTTTAAGTGAAATGACTACCGCTGGCTATCAAATTATTTCGCCTCCTACCCCACAGGCTACCTTAATTCACGTCTTGGCTGGAGCAGAAGAGTTGGGTCGCGTGTATCGCCCTGAATTTGCTGTCAATGCAAGCCCTGCTACTTTTTGTGCAGCCCTAGATGCAGTGCGGATGCCGCGGGATTACGATCAAACTCAAATGGTAGCTGCCCATGCTGAATATGTGAGATTTTCTGCCCCCGTAACCGTGCAAGGAGACTTGCAGTTAGCTGAAATTGTGGCTTCTTTTGCCCAACTTATTCCGCGTAATGCAGTGTTATGTAATGGCGCTGGTAACTTTGCTACTTGGTTGCATCGATTTTATCCGTACGGCCCATTTCGCACGCAACTTGCGCCAGCCAATGGCTCAATGGGTTATGGTTTGCCTGCTGCTATTACGGCCAAAATTTTGGATCCGCAGCGGGTTGCCATTGCATTTTGTGGCGATGGCGATTTTATGATGACCTGTCAAGAGTTGGCTACTGCGATGCGCTACGCTGCATATCCGATTGTGATTATTGTGAATAACGGCATTTTGGGCACCATTCGTATGCACCAAGAGCGCGAATTTAAGAACCGTGTTCTAGGCACTGGCTTAACAAATCCTAACTTTATTAAGCTAGCTGAAAGCTTTGGAATGCCGGGATATCGGGTAAGCAAAACCGCTGAGTTTGCCGCCGCCTTTACGGCCGCCTTAAAAAGTAAAACAGGCGCAATCATTGAATTAATTCTTGATCCTGAAATAATTAGCCCAAGTAAATTATTATCAAAATTAAGTTAACAACTGACAGCCTACTTAGTCAACTTTAGCGCCTGAATCTTTTACAACCTTCGTCCACTTAGCAATTTCATTCTTAATGAAGGTAGCAAATTGTGCGGGCGTATTGCCTACTGGCTCTGCACCCATGGCTAAATATTTTTCACGCACTGCTGGACTGTTAATAGCTTTCATCAAAGTGGTGCTAGTTTGCTTCAAAATTTCTGGGGGCAAATTGGCTGGCCCAACAATACCAAACCAAGAGGTCGCTTCATAACCCGGTAATTTTGCGGCTTCTGCAATGGTGGGTAAATCGGGGAAGGCGGGCGAGCGTTTTGCACTAGTTACTGCCAAAGCTTTGAGTCGACCCGCTTTAATATAACTAATTGCCGAGGGCAGGTTATCAAACATTATGTCGACATTACCCGCCATTAAATCAGTTATTGCGGGTGGGCTGCCGCGGTAAGGTAAATGCACCATATATGTTTTGGTCATCGACTTAAATAATTCCCCAGCCATATGAATCGATGTGCCATTACCACTTGAGGCCATGTTCACTTTGCCTGGATTGGCACGCGCATAGGCGATTAAATCATTCACGCTATTAATATTGTGGCGTTTAGCAAAATCAAGATTAAGGATGAGTACATTGGGTAGTTCGGCTACCAAGCTGATTGGCGTGAAGTCTTTAATGGGGTCAAAGGGTAGTTTGCCGCCGCCTTGCGTATATAAGGGAAGATTAATACCATGCGTACCTACCGAAGCCATGAGCCAGGTATAACCATCGGGCAGTGCTTTGGCTACCGCATCGGCACCAATATTGCCACCTGCTCCTGGCTTGTTATCAATAATCACATTCCATTTGTCACTAACAAGTAGTTCGAGTTGCAGGGGTCGGGCAATATTATCAGTCGCTCCGCCAGCAGGAAACGGCACCACTAAGCGAATGGCTTTATTGGGAAAGGTACTTTGCGCAAACGCAAGCGGCGTAAAAGCACTGCAGACGAGTGCAGCAATAAGCAAGCCGTAGCGAAGTTGTAGCAACATGAAGTTTCTCCAATTATGTATTTATCGACTATTTCAGTACAGTCTAGATCACAATGTAAACGATTCTGCAAGGGCTAGTAAAAATATATTTTTTCTAATCAGCAATTCACAATTTTGGTGCTCAATTTCTACTTAGAAAATACCTGTGCTTAATTTTTTAGCAAACAAGATCAATCTTTACAAATTGAGGACTTACATGCGCTTTTATAAAGTTATCCACAAAAGCTGTGGATAACTTAGGGTGGTCCCATCGCCAGGAGTCGAACCTGGATCTACCGCTTAGGAGGCGGTTGCACTATCCATTGTGCTACGGCGGGCAGAATTACCGTTGCAAGCTCTTTACTTTTTTGGTAATCGTGCACAACGATTACCAACCACAAAATGCCCAGACCTGATTGGTCATATTGACCATGACTGTGGGCGCGTAATATGCAGCAAAACTAAGACCAAGTGCGATTGTAATGAAGGCATAAGCCAAGAGGGTAAGCCATAGTTTGCGGCTTTTATCCGCAATAAAAAGGGTGCGTTTCATCTTTGCATTGTACTTATGCCAAGGCTGAACGCGCAATGGCTTGTTCACGAATGGGCAGGTTAACGAGGCCAGCAAAGATTCCTAAGACAATTGCTATGAACCAAACAATTTGATAGGAACCAGTTTTATCAAATAAATACCCCCCGAAAAATGCGCCACAAAAACTCCCTAATTGATGCGAGAAAAAGACTAAGCCAGACAGGGTAGTTAAATATTTGACACCAAATATTTGCGCCACGATGCCATTCGTCAAGGGTACGGTAGAGAGCCATAAGAACC
Source organism: Polynucleobacter sp. IMCC 29146 (assembly GCF_021395195.1). NCBI lineage: Bacteria > Pseudomonadati > Pseudomonadota > Betaproteobacteria > Burkholderiales > Burkholderiaceae > Polynucleobacter > Polynucleobacter sp. IMCC 29146. The sequence continues at coordinate 23,143 of NZ_JAJVCR010000002.1, forward strand.
CCATAAAAGCAGCAAAAATGTAGGTCGTCATGGGGGTAATGGGCAGTAGAATAAAAGCCGCAATTACCACGGAGCGAGTGAGGTAGATGCCGCTAAGTAAAAATTTCTTGGGAATGGTTTGCGCAATTACACCGGAATAGTAAGTGCCGACCACATTAAATAGACCAATGAGCGCAAGCGCGGTAGTTGCAACCATTGGGCTGCCCACGGCAGGATAAAGTGTAGACATGTCTTTAAGATAAGGCGCCAAGTGCACCGCAATAAATACCACTTGAAAACCACAAACAAAATAACCTAGGGTCAGTAGGCGAAAGCTAGGGTTGCCAAAGGCTTCATGCAATGCTTGCTTTAATGTTTGCTCACCTAACTTCTGGTTGTGACTAAAATTTTTCTCTCGCAGCATGAAGGCTGCCGGCAACATTAAAGTGGCCATGAGGGCCAAAATGAGCAAGGCATCTTGGGCGCCAAAGCCACTAATTAAGCCCTGTTCAATTGGAATCATTAAAAACTGTCCGAACGATCCTGCCGCTGCGGCAATTCCCATAGCCCAAACGCGTTTCTCAGCAGAGACATTGCGTCCGAGTACGCCAAACACAATGCTATAAGTCGTAGCGGTTTGCGCCAGACCAATCAGCAAACCTCCAGCCAGCGTAAAGTTCAGCACTTCGGTTGATAGAGCCATTCCCACCAAACCAAGCGCATACATTAGTGCCCCTCCAACCATGATTTTGAAGGCGCCAAACCGATCGGCAATAGCCCCTGTAATCGGTTGAATAGCACCCCAAGCTAAATTTTGCAAAGCAATAGTGAGGGCAAAGGTTTCACGATCCCAGCCATTCGCGCTGGTAATCGGTAAATTAAATAAACCAAAGCCATGGCGAATACCCATTGAGAGAGTGACTAAGAGGCCGCCAAAAATCAATACCTGTTTTAGAGGGAGGTGATTTTTTGGTGGTTGATAGTTAGCTTGGGAAGGATTAACCATGCCCTAGATTACCCCCATAGGAGCTTGCCTACATAAATTACTCAATGTGCTCATGACCCAATTTTGTCACGGATCGCAAATTCGACCCAAAACCCCTGTGGTACTGGTTTAGATCCCTGGGGCTTATCAGGGTTTTAGTGCGCAGAAAGCAAATTTACGACTTCCTACCCAGATATGACTACAATTTCTGCGCATGGCTACACGTAAACCCGCTCAATACAGCGAATCTTCAATTCAGGTCCTCAAGGGTCTTGAGCCTGTGCGGCAACGCCCGGGTATGTATACCCGCACTGATAACCCGCTTCACGTCATTCAAGAGGTGCTTGATAACGCTGCTGATGAGGCCTTAGGGGGCTTTGGGAAGCAAATTATGGTGACTTTGCATACCGATAGCAGCGTGAGCATTGAAGATGATGGGCGGGGTATTCCAATTGGGATTCATCCAACCGAAAAATTACCTGTTGTCGAAATTGTGTTTACCCAATTGCATGCAGGTGGTAAGTTTGAAAAAGGTTCGGGCGGCGCTTATGCCTTTTCAGGAGGATTGCATGGGGTTGGTGTTTCAGTCACCAACGCTTTGTCTAAGCGCCTTGAAGTTACGGTGTGGCGCGACCAGCAAGTTTCTAGCCTAGCTTTTGCCAATGGCAATCTCATTGAAAAACTGAAAACCAAAGCGAGCAGTAAAGCCGATAAAAATCATGGTACTTGTGTACGCGTTTGGCCTGATGCCAAATATTTTGATAGCGGCCTTATTCCAATGGTCGATTTGACTCGCTTACTGCGTTCAAAAGCAGTACTTTTACCCGGTGTCAAAGTCACCTTAATTCAAGAAAAATCGGGCGAAAGCCAAACTTGGCAATATACCCAAGGCTTACGTGGATATTTAAATGAAGCGATGGCGCAGGGTGGCCATAGCGCTGAAGTGATTCCGCCATTTGAAGGTGAGCAATACTCTACGGGGGAAGGAGCTGACGATAATTTTGCCGAGGGTGAAGGCGCCGCTTGGATTGTGGCGTGGACTGAAGATGGCCCACCTATTCGAGAAAGTTATGTTAATTTAATTCCTACACCAGCTGGTGGTACGCATGAAAGTGGTTTGCGCGAAGGCCTCTTTAATGCAGTAAAAGGCTTTATTGAAATGCATTCTTTGCAGCCGAAGGGCGTGAAGCTCATGCCCGAAGACGTCTTTGCTCGAGCCTCTTTTATTTTGTCAGCCAAAGTATTAGACCCTCAGTTTCAAGGACAAATTAAAGAGCGCTTAAATTCGCGTGATGCAGTTCGTTTAGTTTCCGTTTATGCTAAATCGGCCTTGGAGTTATGGCTAAACCAGCACGTTGATTATGGTCGCACCTTGGCAGAACTGGTTATTAAGCAGGCTCAAGCGCGGACTCGTGCTGGTCAAAAAGTTGAAAAGAAAAAGTCATCGGGCGTGGCAATTTTGCCCGGCAAGTTAACCGATTGTGAAAGTGAAGATACAGCCCTCAATGAAATCTTTTTAGTTGAGGGCGACTCTGCTGGCGGCTCGGCCAAAATGGGTCGTAATAAAGAATATCAAGCCATCTTACCTTTACGCGGCAAAGTACTTAACACTTGGGAAGCTGAGCGTGATCGATTATTTGCTAACAATGAAATTCATGATATTGCCGTAGCAATAGGGGTCGACCCGCATGGCGCGAATGATGAACCCGATTTATCAAACTTACGCTATGGCAAGATTTGTATCTTGTCGGATGCCGATGTAGACGGTGCGCACATTCAAGTGCTATTACTTACTTTATTTTATAAACACTTTCCCCGTTTAATTGACTTAGGCCATATTTATATTGCCCGTCCCCCTTTATTTCGGGTTGATGCACCGGCACGAGGTAAAAAGCCAGCACAAAAAATGTATGCACTAGATAGCAGTGAGCTAATTGCCATTGAGGATAAGTTACGTAAAGATGGCGTACGTGAAGCAGCTTGGCAAATATCCCGTTTTAAGGGTTTAGGAGAAATGAGTGCTGAGCAATTATGGGATACCACCTTAAACCCAGATACTCGCCGTTTATTACCGGTACTGTTGGGTGAGCTGAGTGAATTAGATACGTTTAAGACGATGGATATGTTGATGGGTAAAGCAGAATCAGGTGCGCGTCGGGATTGGTTAGAGGAGCGCGGTAATGAAGTCGAGGCAGATATTTAATGGCAAGTAAAAAACCTCAGAAGAAAGCACCGAGCAAAAAAGGGCAGGCCGATTTATTTGATGAGATTGAGGTCTTGACTAGCCCTCAAGGACTACGAACCAGAGCTAGTGGGGGCGGGAGTAAATTAGGCGACGAAGGTGAAGATCATTTAACGCTGGCGGTATACGCTGAACGGGCTTATTTAGATTACGCCATTAGTGTTGTCAAAGGCAGAGCTTTGCCTGAAGTAGCCGATGGCCAGAAGCCCGTGCAACGGCGAATTTTATTTTCAATGAGCGAAATGGGCTTACGGGCAGATGCAAAACCGGTAAAAAGCGCACGTGTTGTAGGTGATGTCTTAGGTAAGTTTCATCCGCATGGCGATCAGTCGGCTTACGATGCGCTAGTGCGTTTAGCACAAAGTTTTTCTTTGCGTTATCCCCTAATTGATGGACAAGGTAATTTTGGCTCACGTGATGGTGATGGTGCAGCAGCGATGCGTTATACCGAAGCTCGCCTGACTAAAATTGCGAATCTCTTATTGAGTGAAATTGATGAAGGGACGGTCGATTTTGCGCTGAACTACGATGGCTCGTTTGAAGAGCCCAAAATGCTGCCAGCACGTCTACCTTTTGTGTTGCTTAACGGCGCATCGGGAATTGCTGTGGGCATGGCAACGGAAATTCCTGCACATAATTTACGCGAAGTGGCAAGTGCTGCAATTGCTCTAATGAAGTCACCTAAATTAACCACCGCTAATTTATTGACTTACCTGCCGGGCCCCGATTTTCCTGGTGGCGGCCAAATTATTTCACCGGCGGCTGAAATTGCGCAAATTTATGAAAGTGGGCGGGGCAGTTTAAAAGTGCGTGCTCGCTGGTCTATAGAAGAATTGGCCCGCGGTCAATGGCAAATTGTGGTGAACGAGTTGCCCCCCGCCACGTCAAGCCAACGGGTCTTGCAGGAAATTGAAGAGCTTACTAATCCGAAAGTGAAGATTGGTAAAAAAGCTTTAAGTACAGATCAAATCAATTCGCGCCAAACCATATTGAGTATGTTAGACGGTGTGCGTGATGAATCGAGTAAAGATGCCGCAGTGCGTTTGGTCTTTGAACCAAAAAGTAAAAATATTGACGTGCATGAATTCGCTAATTTATTACTGTCGCACACCTCTTTAGAGTCGAATGCGCCGATTAATTTGGTAATGATTGGTAACGATGGACGTCCTCGCCAAAAGGGCTTGCGCGATATTTTACAAGAATGGCTAGAGTTTCGGGTGCAAACCGTTACTCGTCGTACTGCTCACCGGCTTGGCAAAGTAAAAGATCGGATGCATATTTTAGAAGGACGTCGCACTGTTCTTCTGAATATTGATCAAGTGATTAAAATTATTCGTAAAAGCGATGAGCCCAAAGCTGATTTAATAAAAGCCTTTAAATTAAGCGATCGTCAAGCGGAAGATATTCTTGACATTCGTTTGCGTCAATTAGCGCGTCTTGAGGGTATCAAGATTGAACAAGAATTGAAAGAATTAAAAACTGAACGTGATGATTTGCAAGGCTTATTACAAAGTGATGCTACCTTGCGTAAATGCATTATTAAAGAAATTGAAGCCGATACCAAAGAGTTTGGCGATGCGCGGCGGACCTTAATTCAAGAAGATAAGCGCGCAGTAGCTGAAACCAAAGTACTCGATGAGCCAGTTACCGTCATCGTCTCGCAAAAAGGCTGGGTGCGAGTGCGCCAAGGACAAGAGCATGACGATCAGCAATTTTCATTTAAGGCTGGCGATGCTTTGTATGCTACATATGAATGCAGCACCTTAGATGTGATCCAAGGTTTTGGTAGCGATGGGCGGGTGTATACCATTCCGGTTAGCGAGTTACCCGGCGCCCGTGGCGACGGTGCACCGTTAACAAGCTTTGTTAATTTAGCTCCAGGCTCGCAGATGGTGGCTTATTACGCTGGACAGGCTGACGATTTAGTTTTAATAGCCACCCGCGCTGGTAATGGGTTTTTAGCCAATGTAGCCGATATGAGTACCCGCAATAAAGCCGGTAAAGCCTTTATTGGAGTCGATACCAAGCATCCGGGTGGTGACGCGCCTTTATCTGCAGTGAAAGTGTCTGAGGGCATGCGTCAAGTAGCTTGCTTATCAGCAAGTGCACGTTTATTAGTCTTCCCTTTAGATGAATTAAAGCGCTTGCCTGCTGGCGGTAAAGGCGTGATTCTCATGGGTCTGGATGATGGCGAGAACTTAAGCGCAGCAATTGCAGTTGGCGTTGGCGGGGCAAACTATTCGGGCATTGGTCGCGGCGGTAAACCGACTGAGCGGAGTTTAGATAGTAAAACCTTGAAGTCGTTTGCGGGCAATCGCGCGCGCAAAGGTCACTATGTAGATCCGCGCTTAAAAGAAGGGCGCTTAAAGGCGCTTTAGAGGCACAGCTACTCCGCGTTGTACTGCAATAATTTCCGCCATGATTGCAATGGCTATTTCTGGTGGGGTTAATGCGCCAATGGCAAGCCCAACTGGGCCAAATAGGCGGTCTACCTGTGCTTGGGTTAAATCGAATTCACGCAAACGCGCCTTGCGTTTTTGATTATTAGTATGACTACCTAAAGCGCCTACATAAAATGCTGGCGACTTGAGTGCTTCAATGAGGGCCATATCATCGAGCTTTGGATCATGAGTAAGCGCCACCACAGCAGTATGGGGATCAACGGCAAGCGTTAATAATGCATCGTCAGGCATATCTTGAATAAATTGCAGATTATCTTTGCCAAGGCTTGCTTCTAATCCAGCTGCATATTCTTCACGTGGATCAATCATGATTACTTCGAAATCACTCGCAATTGCAAAGTCGGCTAAATAGAGTGATAGCTGTGCTGCGCCGATTAGAATCATGCGCCAGCGCGGGCCATATGAAGTTTGCATATGGTCTGCGGCAAAGGTAAATAGATCATTACGCGCACCGGTTTCTAAAATAGATTCACCCGTTTGCACATTTACAATGCGTCGGACTATTTGTTGATTAGAAATTAATTTTAATAAATTTTCTAGAATAGATAATTGCGGACGCGGCTCAACCAATAAACGAAGGGTGCCACCACAAGGCAGCCCAAAGCGAGCTGCCTCTGCTTGACTGACCCCATAGATGACGAGTTCAGGAGTACTCCGAGTCAGTATTTCAGTTTGCACGCGCCGCATTAAATCATCTTCAATGCAGCCGCCTGATACCGATCCGGCAACTTGCCCATCGGCACGCATCACTAACCAAGAACCTACCGGCCGGGGCGAAGATCCCCAGGTTTGCACGACCGTAGCAATGGCGATGCGCTCGCCCGCCTGCAGCCAAGCAACTGCGGTTTTTAGTACACTTAAATCAGTACTATTCAATTTCCGCGATCAATTCAATTTCTACGCAAGCGCCTAAAGGAATTTGCGCTACCCCAAAGGCGCTTCGTGCATGCTGGCCAGCAGCGCCAAAAACCTCAAACAGCAATTCTGAGCAACCATTAATGACTAAATGCTGGTCGGTGTAGGTATCGCTCGAGTTCACTAGGCCCATTACTTTCACAATGCGCTTGACCCGATCAAGCGAGCCCACTTGTGCTTTCAGAGTAGCCATTAGATCGATTGCAATGGCTCGGGCGGCAGCTTTTCCGGTAGCTGTATCCATATCCTTACCTAGCTTACCCACCCAAGGCTTGCCATCGTGTTTAGCAATATGACCCGAAAGAAAAACCAATTCACCGGTTTGTACTGCCATGACATAAGCACCTGCTGGCGCACCAACTGCTGGTAATTGAATGCCTAGGGTTTGTAAGCGATTATCAATTAAAGCACTAGACATAATTTGACCTTTAAATTTATATATTATTTTGACAGTTGGCGCATCGCGCTTTCTAAGCCCGCTAATGTTACTGGATACATTTTTCCTTGCAGTAGATTTTGGACCATTTCAATCGACTGACGATATTGCCAAACGGCTTCTGGCTCTGGGTTAAGCCAAGCGTAATGTGGAAAATGATTAAGCAAACGCTTTAGCCAAGCGGCCCCCGATTCGCGGTTATCAAACTCGACTGATCCTCCAGGGGAAAGTATTTCGTACGGTGACATCGTGGCATCACCCACAAAAATGAGCTTGTAATCAGCCGAGTAAGTATTAATAATATCCTGAGTAGCGGATATTTGATCGCGCCGGCGGCGGTTACTTTGCCATAAGCGCTCGTAAACGCAATTATGAAAATAATAATGTTCCAAATGTTTAAATTCACTTTTGGCAGCCGAAAATAATTCAGCCACTCGCGCTACATGATCATCCATTGAGCCGCCGACATCCATGAGTAATAACACTTTAACTTGGTTATGTCGCTCTGGGCGCATTTGAATATCGAGCATGCCCGCATTAGCAGCGGTCGAGTGAATGGTTTTATCTAAATCAAATTCGAGCGCTGAACCAGTTCGAGCGAAGCGCCTTAAGCGGCGTAAGGCGATCTTAATATTGCGCGAGCTGAGGGCTAAATTACTGTCATAGTCTTTAAATTCACGCGCTTCCCAGACTTTAATGGCGGTGCGATTGCCAGCACTTTCACCCCCGAGGCGAATGCCTTCTGGATGATAACCAGCATTTCCAAAGGGCGATGACCCGCCTGTACCGAGCCATTTTTTTCCACCTTCGTGGCGACCCTTTTGCTCTTGCATGAGTTCGGCTAAGCGTTTTTTTAAAGCCTCGGGCCCACCTAATTTTTGCAAGGCGGCTTTTTCTTCAGCAGTTAATACCCGTTGCAATTGTTTTTCAAGCCAAGCGAGCGGAATTTCAGGTTGTAAGGTGATGATATTTTCGATGCCTTGAAAATAGGCCCCGAAGACCTGATCAAAGCGATCGAAATATTGCTCATCTTTGACTAAGGTCAGACGGGCAAGTTGATAAAATGCATCGATCGAAGGGGTGATAACACCTTGCTTAAGCGCTTCAAGCAAAGTAAGAAATTCCAGTATTGAGACTGGTATTTTGGCCTTTTTTAATTGGCTGAAAAAATCAATGAGCACGTTAGCGGTGGTTCCGATTCATGAGCACTAAACGCTCAAATAGCTGTAAGTCTTGTTCATTTTTGAGTAAGGCGCCATGCAAGGGGGGGATTAATACGTTTTCCTCGCTTTGATAAAGCGCTGCCGGCGAAACGCCATCAGCTAAAAGTAGTTTTAACCAATCGATTAATTCTGAAGTTGATGGCTTTTTCTTCAGCCCCGGCAAAGACCGAATTTGATAAAACGATTGCAGGGCAGCAGCTAATAAATCGGCTTGTAAGTTTGGGTGATGGACCGCAACAATGCTGCGCATCGTGGCCGCATCGGGAAAGGCAATGTAATGAAAGAAACAACGGCGTAAAAATGCATCAGGCAATTCTTTTTCATTATTTGAGGTAATAATAACCAAAGGACGATGTTTAGCCCGAATGAGTTCATGGGTTTCGTAAACATAAAACTCCATCCGGTCAATTTCTCGCAGGAGATCGTTGGGAAACTCGATATCGGCCTTATCAATTTCATCGATTAATAACACCGTCGGTTCCTCGGCTTCAAAAGCTTGCCAGAGCACCCCTTTAATAATGTAATTGCGAATGTCATTTACTTTGGCATCACCTAGTTGTGAGTCGCGTAAGCGACTTACTGCGTCGTATTCATAGAGGCCTTGCTGGGCTTTAGTAGTAGATTTAATGTGCCACTGTAAGAGCGGCATTTTTAAAGCTGAGGCTACCTCTTCGGCCAACATCGTTTTGCCAGTGCCTGGCTCCCCCTTAATTAATAAAGGGCGCTGTAAGGTAAGGGCTGCATTCACCGCGAGCTTGAGGTCCGCTGTAGCGATATAAGTGCTTGAGCCGTTAAAGGTGCTGGGAGAGAGGGGTGGGGTTTGCTTCATCTAAATTCGCTTAAATAAGGAGAGGGTGTAGCCATTTTGCCTAGGAATGACATAGGGAGCAAGGGGGGAGAGTGGGGCAGTGGACGTCTAGTCCGCTATAATCTGAGCAACTTAAAACCGCTTAGTATATTTTTTCATGAATAAATTATCTGCCGCCAAGCCTAACTCTGCCAATCGACTTTACCCCTTAGTGCTTTTGTTAGGCGGGGTTTGCTTTGCCTTCTCGAGCTTTAGTGTGAGGGCGCAAGCCCAAGACCTTAAAGGCTCTGCTGAAGCTGGTAAAGCCAAGGTATGGTTGTGTACAGGCTGCCATTCCATTCCCGACTACCGTGCGGATTACCCCTTGGTCTATCACGTACCTAAAATAGGGGGGCAAAATTCAGCCTATATTTCCAGCGCTTTACTTGCCTACAAAAAAGGCGAGCGTAAACACCCCACGATGCGCGCTATTTCTACTAGCCTATCGGATCAAGATATGGCTGATATTGGTGAATACTATGCCGCGCAAAGTAGTAGTTCCCCGATTAATTCGATGAAGTGATTTTGATTTAAAGGTTTGTTTATGAAATTTATAGTTATCAGCCTTCTTTTTCTTGCCAGCATGGGCGTAGCCTCGGCAGCGGATATTGAGAGCGGGAAAAAATTAGTTGCTGAACGTAACTGTGCCGCCTGTCATGGCCCCGATTTTTACACCTCGATTGCACCGACTTATCCTCGTCTGGCTGGGCAGCATGAAGATTATCTGTACTACGCTTTACGCTCGTATCAAGTTGAGACGAATGCGAACTTCGGACGTAAAAATGCCATCATGGGTTCTCAGGCCAAAGGCTTGACCGAGCCACAAATGCGCAATATCGCCGCTTATTTGGCCTCTTTACCTGGTCCATTACTCGTAAAAAAATAATTGATTTAGGCCCTAATAAACTGGGGCGGCAAATACTAATTAGCGGCTAGCTACTAGGCCTTGTGCTAAATGCGCGCGCATAGCTTTGGCTGCTAGTTCGCCATCACGTTGCAAAATAGCTTTGAGGATGTTGCGATGCTCGAGTAATGAATTTTGGAGGCGCCCGGTTTGATCTAAGGAATTGCGACGTTGTAGCTTCAGTACCTTGCGTAAATCGGCGATGACCCCCGTCATCCATGGATTAGCGGTAATTTCGAGTAAAAGCTCATGAAATTGCACGTTTATTGCAAAGAATTGCTCTAAATCGCGATCGGCAGCAGCCTTTTCCAGCTTTAAATGCAGATCATCTAAGCGATTGAGGTCACTTTCGCTGGCCTTGAGGGCTGCTGTTTTAGCGGCTTCCCCTTCTAAAAGCGAGAGCACCGTAAAGATTTGCGCTAAATCGGTTTGATGTACTTCGGTAACGTACGCCCCCCGCCGTAACTTCATGGTAATTAAACCCTCAGCAGCCAGCACTTTAATGGCTTCCCGCATGGGGGTGCGGCTAATTCCATACTCTTCAGCGAGGCTTTGTTCGTCTAGCCAGCTACCCGGGGCAAAGTCGTGAGCAAAGATTTGGGTTCTAAGTCGTTCTGCGACTTCTTCATATAATGGCCGTGAATTCATTTTTGTATTCATAATTATGTATACAATAGCTAGACAGGAGGACATTTGTCAAGCACAATTACACCATTAGTTGCTTTAATCAGTAAAAAGGCTAAATAGGAGCCATTAATGAGTAAAGATCGTAAATCTGGGCGTAAATCGCCGCAAACTACCGCTAGCGCTTGGCCTGGCATGGCTAAGCCCAGCCTAGAGGAATGGCGTAAATTAGCTGAAAAATCGGCACCAGCGGGCCAAGTTGATCAACTGGGCTGGCAAACCCCTGATGGCATTCACCTGAAGGCCTTATATACCGAGGCCGATGTCCGCGACCTCCCGTTTAAAGATTCATTGCCAGGTTTTGAGCCCTTTATACGTGGGCCACAAGCTACGATGTACTCGGTGCGACCATGGACAATTCGCCAATACGCAGGTTTTTCTACGGCGGAAGATTCCAACGCCTTTTATCGCAAGGCGCTTGCTGCAGGTGGTCAGGGTATTTCAGTGGCATTTGATTTAGCCACCCATCGTGGCTATGACTCCGATCATCCCCGCGTTACCGGTGATGTAGGTAAAGCCGGAGTGGCAATCGATTCAGTTGAAGATATGAAAATTTTATTTGACGGAATTCCCCTCGATACAGTTTCTGTGTCGATGACGATGAATGGCGCAGTGCTACCTATTTTGGCGGGCTACATTGTTGCTGGTGAAGAGCAAGGCGTGAGTCAGGCAGAGTTATCTGGCACGATTCAAAACGATATTTTAAAAGAGTTCATGGTGCGTAATACGTATATATATCCGCCTGAACCATCGATGCGCATTATTGGTGACATTATTGAGTACACCACTTTGCACATGCCGAAATTTAATTCGATTTCTATTTCGGGTTATCACATGCAGGAGGCAGGCGCCAATCAAGTTCTGGAGTTGGCCTTTACTTTGGCAGATGGTAAAGAGTATGTTAAAACGGCGCTGGCCAAAGGGCTTGATATTGATGGCTTTGCGGGGCGCCTGTCATTCTTTTTTGCGATTGGCATGAATTTTTATTTAGAAGTTGCTAAGTTAAGGGCAGCGCGCTTATTGTGGTGGCGCATGATGAAAGAATTTAATCCTAAAAATCAGAAGTCATTAATGCTTCGCACCCATTGCCAAACTTCAGGTTGGTCCTTAACCGAGCAAGATCCTTATAACAATGTAGTGCGCACTACGGTTGAGGCTATGGCTGCTGTCTTTGGTGGCACCCAATCGTTGCATACCAATTCTTTTGATGAAGCCATTGCTTTACCATCTGCTACCTCAAGCCGTATTGCTCGAAATACGCAATTAATTTTGCAAGAAGAAACGCATATAAGTAGCGTAATCGATCCTTGGGCTGGATCCTATTTAATGGAAAGCTTGACTCAAGAAATGGCTGATAAGGCCTGGGAAATTATTCTTGAAGTGGATGCCCTCGGTGGCATGACTAAAGCGGTTGAGAGCGGTTGGGCAAAACTGAAAATTGAAGCGGCTGCTGCTGAGAAACAAGCCAAAATAGATTCTGGCGCCGATGTTATTGTGGGCGTAAATAAATATCAATTACCTGAAGAGGACTTAGTTGATGTTTTGATTATTGATAACGATAAGGTGCGCAATAACCAACTTGAGCGCTTAAAAAGCGTAAAAGCTAAACGCGATAATACGCAGGTTGTCTTGGCGTTGGCTGCGTTAACAAAGGCGGCAGAAGAAAATTCAGGTAATTTATTAGCTTTAGCAGTTGCTGCGGTACGCTTACGCGCGACTGTTGGTGAAGTTTCTGATGCTTTAGAACAAGTTTACGGGCGCCATCGCGCCGATACGCAAAAGGTGACCGGAGTGTATGCAGCTGCTTATGACTCAGCCGAGGGCTGGGAAAAACTAAAAGTCGAAATTAATCAATTTGCTAAAGACGTGGGGCGTCGCCCGCGCGTGATGATTGCCAAACTGGGACAAGATGGCCATGATCGTGGCGCCAAAGTAGTTGCTACGGCCTTTGCTGATTTGGGCTTTGATGTTGATATTGGCCCTTTATTTCAGACGCCAGAAGAATGCGCCCGGCAAGCGATCGAGAATGATGTGCATGCCTTAGGCATTTCAACTTTAGCGGCAGGCCATAAAACTTTGGTGCCTGCCATTATTGAGGAATTAAAAAGACTTGGTGGTAGCGACATTATTGTGTTTGTAGGTGGGGTCATTCCGAAGCAAGATTATGAATTTTTGTATGAAGCCGGCGTGAAGGGCATATATGGGCCAGGCACGCCAATACCGGCATCAGCCAAAGACATACTTGAGCAAATTCGGCAGAGCTTAACTTAAGACACCATGTCTGCCAATTCTTCGCTGCTGGCTGCCGATCAAGCTTTAGTCGACGCTATTATTGCGCCGCCAAGTGCTGCGCAGCGTCGGGCTCTGGCCAAAACGATTACTTTATTGGAATCGACACGTGCTGATCATCGAGCGCGGGCTGATGGCATTTTAAATACCTTGTTACCGCACACGGGTCGGTCATTTCGCTTGGGTATTTCAGGTGTTCCTGGGGTAGGTAAATCAACTTTAATTGAAATCTTGGGCTTATATTTAATTGCGCGTGGTCACCGCGTAGCTGTCTTGGCAATTGATCCTTCATCGAGCTTGTCAGGTGGGTCGATCTTGGGTGATAAAACCCGCATGGAAAAATTATCGGTGCATGAGCAGGCTTTTATCCGCCCCAGCCCTTCGTCTGGCACGCTCGGTGGTGTAGCCGAAAAAACCCGCGAAGCCCTTTTGGTTGCAGAAGCTGCTGGCCATGATGTGGTCATTGTTGAAACCGTTGGAGTAGGTCAAAGCGAAATTGCTGTGGCTGGGATGACCGATTTATTTTTATTATTGCAATTACCGAATGCTGGTGACGATTTGCAAGCGATTAAAAAAGGCGTGATGGAATTGGCTGATTTAATCGTGATTAACAAGGCTGATATCGATCCTGATGCAGCCCAGCGTGCGCAGGCTTTCATTACGAGTTCTTTACGTTTATTAGGGTTTCAAGGAAACCCCGACCATGCGACCCATGCGAAAGATTCTTGGCATCCATTAGTGATGACGATGAGTGCTCTACATAGCCAAGGGGTGCCAGAGTTATGGGCGCATATTCAGCATTTTCAGCAGTTACAAACTGCTAATGGAAAGTTACAAGCTAGACGGCAGGCACAAGCTGGGGCCTGGATGTGGGAACGGATTGATGCGGGCCTCAAGGCCAGCTTCCGTGAGCATGTCGCAGTACAAGCTGCATTACCGGAAATGGTTGCGGCGGTTAATCAAGGCACCATGGCAGCCTCGGTAGCAGCGCGACGCTTACTGGAATTGTTAGCAAAATAACCCTTTATTAAGGAATTTTTTATGCAAGAAATTATTGAACAACTCGCTGCTAAGCGCGAACTCGCGCGTTTAGGCGGGGGTCAAAAACGCATTCAAGCGCAACACGCCAAAGGCAAACTAACAGCGCGCGAACGAATTGAACTATTACTTGATGCCGGCAGTTTTGAAGAGTGGGATATGTTTGTTGAACATCGCTGCCACGATTTTGGAATGGGTGAGCAAACCGTGCCTGGCGATGGTGTGGTGACGGGCTACGGCATGATTAATGGGCGTTTGGTATTTGTGTTTTCACAAGACTTTACAGTGCTTGGCGGCTCTTTATCTGAGGCGCATGCCGAAAAAATTTGCAAAATTATGGACCAAGCGCTAAAAGTCGGCGCACCTGTCATTGGCTTAAATGATTCTGGTGGAGCCCGAATACAAGAGGGTGTGGCCTCTTTAGGAGGCTATGCAGAAATTTTTCAACGTAATGTCACCGCTTCCGGCGTCATTCCCCAGATTTCGCTCATTATGGGGCCCTGCGCAGGCGGTGCGGTTTACTCACCAGCTTTAACCGATTTTATTTTTATGGTGAAAGATAGCTCGTACATGTTTGTTACAGGCCCTGAAGTAGTGAAGACCGTTACGCATGAAGATGTGAGCGCTGAAGAATTAGGAGGGGCTTTAACTCATTCAACAGTTTCGGGAGTTTGTGATTTAGCCTTTGAAAATGATGTCGAAGCCATCATGATGTTGCGGCGATTTTTTAATTATTTACCTCTCTCCAACCGTGAAAAACCACCTATTGTGCGCTCGGCAAAACGCAATGAAGAGCCCGACTATTCACTCGATACCCTAGTGCCAGCGAATCCAAACCAACCTTACGATATGCACGAATTAATTCGAAAAATTGCTGATGATGGCGAGTTTTTTGAATTGCAACCCGATTTTGCAAAAAATATCATCATTGGCTTTGGGCGGATGGAAGGCCAAACGATTGGTATTGTGGCTAACCAACCCTTAGTTTTGGCAGGCTGTTTAGATATTAAATCATCCATCAAGGCAGCACGGTTTGTACGCTTTTGTGATGCTTTTAATATCTCCATTGTGACCTTAGTAGATGTGCCTGGTTTTATGCCGGGTACTGCTCAAGAGTATGGCGGCATTATTAAGCATGGCGCTAAATTACTATATGCCTATGCCGATTGCACAGTACCAAAGGTTACCTTAATTACCCGTAAAGCATATGGTGGCGCTTACGACGTCATGGCTTCAAAACATTTGCGCGGTGACGTGAACTTCGCTTGGCCTTCAGCAGAAATTGCAGTAATGGGCCCCAAAGGTGCGGTAGAAATTATTTTTCGCGAAGAAAAGGGCGACGTTAATAAAATCAATGCGCGTGAAGCCGAATACAAAGCTAAATTTGCTAATCCATTTGTTGCAGGACGGCGTGGCTATATTGATGACGTCATTTTGCCTCACGAAAGTCGCAAGCGAATTGCACGTTCGCTGATGATGTTAAAAAATAAAGAATTACTGAATCCGCAGCGTAAGCACGGCAATATTCCGCTGTAAGCCTAAGGTAAATTCATCATGACTAAAAAAATGTTTAAGAAAATTTTAATTGCTAATCGGGGCGAAATTGCCTGTCGGATTATCAGTACGGCACAGCGTATGGGCATTAAAACAGTAGCCGTTTACTCAGCCGCGGATCGCGAATCAAGGCATGTGCGGATGGCCGATGAGGCTGTTTTTATTGGTCCTGCGCCATCACGTGAATCCTATTTATTAATTGAGCGCATTATTCAGGCCTGCAAAGATACTAGCGCTGATGCAGTTCATCCAGGATACGGTTTTTTATCCGAGAATGCCGAATTTGCTGAGCGCGTGGAAGCTGAAGGAATTACTTTTATTGGTCCAAAATTTCCGGCGATTGCTGCAATGGGCGACAAAATTGCCTCAAAAAAACTGGCTTTAGCTGCGCATGTTAATACGATTCCTGGTTACAACGAGGTGATTGAAAGCCCAGAAGAAGCGGTCAAAATTGCTCAAGACATTGGTTATCCAGTCATGATTAAAGCCTCCGCCGGAGGTGGTGGTAAAGGTCTGCGGGTAGCACACAATGATGCGGAGGTGCTGACTGGGTTTGTGACCTGTAAAACTGAAGCTGCCAATAATTTTGGTGATGATCGGGTATTTATTGAAAAATTTGTGGTTGAGCCACGGCATATTGAAATTCAAATTCTGGGCGATGCCCATGGCAATGTCGTGTACTTATGGGAGCGGGAATGCTCAATTCAACGTCGTCATCAAAAGGTCATCGAAGAAGCGCCATCCCCATTTATCAGCGCGGCAACCCGCAAGGCCATGGGCGAACAAGCGGTTGCTTTAGCAAAGGCAGTGCAATATCAATCTGCCGGTACAGTTGAATTTGTGGTTGGTGCCGACCAATCTTTTTATTTTTTGGAAATGAATACCCGCTTGCAAGTAGAGCACCCTGTTACCGAAGCCATTACGGGGCTTGATTTAGTTGAGCAAATGATTCGGGTGGCGGCGGGCGAAAAATTGACTTTTACGCAAGCAGAAATTCAACTGAATGGCTGGGCGATGGAATGTCGAATTAATGCCGATGATCCATTTCGTCATTTTTTACCTTCTATTGGACGTTTAGTGAAATATCGCCCGCCTGAAGTAGGCAACGGTGTAAGAGTAGATACTGGCGTTTTTGAGGGTGGTGAAATACCAATGTATTACGACTCAATGATTGCTAAGCTAATTGTTCATGGCGCCAATCGGCAAGAAGCCATTGAAAAAATGCGCAGCGCCTTAAATGAATTTGTGATTCGGGGAATTCATTCGACTATTCCATTTCAGGCTGCCTTATTTCAGCATCCACGATTTGTTTCAGGCGATTTTAATACCGGCTTTATTGCTGAGGAATATCCCAATGGTTTTCATCCCGATTCAGTTCAACCGCATGACCCCTACCTTTTTGCCGCGCTAGCTACATTTATGCGCCACCGCTACCTCGAGCATATTCAACTAATCGACGGCCAATTAATTGGTCATGAAATGGTGATTGCTAAGCGTTTTGCGGTCGTTACTGGCAAGCGCGTGGGGGCAAGCGATGATCAATACATTTTGCCGACACGCATTGAGCTTAAAGAGGGCGTATATACAGTGTATGTAGATGGCGCGAATGGCTTAAGCCGCTACGATATAGCGAGCCAATGGCGCCCTGGCGCAATTTGCTTGCGCGCCACCATTAATGGCACCCGTAAGTTAACTGCACAAGTGGAACGTCGCGGGGTTGGTTACCATTTGGTCTTAGATGGCGCCCAGTATGCCTGTATGGTTTTAAGCCCCTTTGGCGGAGAAATGCAACAGCGCATGCCCATTAAGGCTTTGCCAGATACCTCTAAAATGCTCTTCTCGCCAATGCCGGGTTTATTAACTCAAGTTGCGGTTAAAGTGGGTGACTCTGTTATCGCAGGTCAAAAGTTAGCAGCGATTGAGGCCATGAAAATGGAAAATACTTTAGTCGCTGCGCAAGACGGCGTCGTTGCCGAATTGTTGGTTAAGCAGGGCGATAGTTTGTCGGTTGATCAGCTGATTATGCGCTTTGAATAAGGTTGAATTATTAATTGAGAAAACCAGAATGTCTACAGTAAAACAACGCCCATTCCAAATTTTAGGGGTACAACAAATTGCCATTGGAGGTAGCGATAAAAATAAATTACGGCATCTCTGGCTTGATTTATTGGGCTTGCAATTTAAAAATTCCTTTGTGTCGGCACGTGAAAATGTCGATGAAGATATCTGCGCAATTGGTAGTGGTACCAATACAGTTGAGGTCGATTTAATGCAACCTCTCGATTTTGAAAAAAAGCCAGCAGTTCAACAGACGCCATTAAATCATATTGGCTTATGGGTCGATGATTTGCCCTTGGCGGTGCAATGGCTTGAAGCGCAGGGATTGCGCTTTGCCCCCGGTGGAATTCGCGCAGGCGCAGGAGGACATGACATCATTTTTATTCATCCCAAAGCGAACGATGCCTTTCCCTTTAGTGGGGAAGGTGTTTTAATCGAATTGGTACAAGCTCCTGCTGACGTTATCCAGTCATTTAGAGTTGCAGTTTAATGGCTTACGCATGCGCATCTTAGCAATTGAAACTTCAAGTGCATGGTGCTCGGTGGCCTTAGCATTGAATCAACACACTGTTTTGCAGCGCCATGAACACCTCGGCGCGGCTGCAAGTTTGCATTTATTGCCCTGGATAAATACGCTACTGCAAGAAGCTGAATTAGAATTAGTTGAGATTGATGCCATTGCTGTTGATATTGGCCCTGGTGCATTTACGGGAGTGCGTTTGGGCATTGCTTGCGTACAAGGCTTGGCTTGTGGTGCTCATATACCCGTTATATCGGTAATGAGTTTAGATAGTATTGCTTGGCAAGCTCTGCAGCAGATGAATTTACTGAGTCATAATGCCGATCAATTTTTAGTGATTTTAGATGCGCGGATGCATGAAGTCTATTGGGCTAAATATATTCTGCAAGATGGTTGCCCAGTACGCTTAACTGCACCTCAATTAGCTTTGCCAAGTCAGATAGCGCTTGAAGACATTGCTTGGGTCGTTGGCAGTGGGGTTCATTTATGCAGCGGGGCAGTGCAAGCACTTGCTTATAAGACGGAAATTAGCGCTCATGCCTTAGGTGTTTTAGGCTGCGCGAGGCCCCAACTGACTGCAGGCCTACAACACGATGTTCGCTTGCTAGAGCCTTTATATGTGCGTAATAAGGTTGCTTTCACCAGCGCCGAACGCGCTCGTAATGCATTGCCTGCTGCTGCCCAGTAGAAATGTTTTTTAGCGAAATACAGTATGGCTAATTTGGCTTTTCGAGCGATGCAAAAAGATGATTTAGAGCGGGTTTTGACTCTTGAGCTCGAGTCGCACCTGCATCCGTGGACACGGGGAAATTTTACCGATTCGTTAGCAGCGGGCCATTGGGCTTACTGCATCGAGAGTGATACTAGTAAGGAGTTATTGGCTTACTTTATTTTATTTCCGGCAGTAGATGAGTTGCATCTATTAAATATTACGGTGAATCCGGCGGTACGTCGACGCGGTATTGGCACACGGTTAATGGCGTCAATTGAAAATATTGCTCGACAAAGTCATTGCCAACGTATTATTTTAGAAGTGCGTCCGAGCAATACCATAGCTCTGCAGTTATATGCCCAGGTAGGCTTTTTACTCATTGGACAAAGAAAGCAGTATTACCCACTAGACCCACAATTGGGTGAACGCGAAGATGCTTATGTATTAGCAAAATCGCTTAAAATCAATACCCTATGACCCAAGCACGTTCTGCCTACCTAAAAGAAATGGGCGTATCTGAGTGGCTTGCTCGGGATACCATTACCCCGACCTCACAATCTGCTGAGTCCAACATGCAACCGCTGGCAACTTTATCCAATGCAGTTACCTCGCAAACTGAGCCACAATTTCAATGGTGGTTTTTTGGTAAAACGACAGAGGGTGATGAGGCGATCTTATTTAATCAATGTCTGCGCGTCTTAGGCTTAAGTGCCAATGAATGGCGCTGGTTTCGTCTCGATGGTAAGCAGCTGCTCGATCCAATTACAACTACCGTACCAACCTACCCATTGGTTGCAGTGGCCTTTGGTGCAATGGCTGCGCAAAGCCTTAGTGGTGAGAAAGAGCCGCTTTTACAACTACGCGACATTGTTCTTACGCTTACTAGTGAGGCTAATGAGCATGCTTTTGAAGTGCCTTTAATTGCCAGCTTTGAATTAGCCCATTTGCTGGCCCGGCCAAAAGATAAGGCTTTACTGTGGAATGACTTGTTATTAGCGCATTCGGTTTTGCATAATTTGTAACCAGCGGTGAATAACTGCAGCGCGACTGCAGCGCCTTTTTCGGGCCTTACTTTAGTGCTTGGCCTCGCCAATTAAATGTAAGGAATCGTATTCGGCTTGATTGGCCGCATGTCGTCTTATGACTAGCCACATAATGAGACTAACACTAATACCAAAGCCCACAATCATGATTGGCACTGGGACATCGAGCCAAATTAATAATGCGTAAATTAATAACATTCCTAGGACTGATAAATTTTCATTAAAGTTTTGCACTGCTATAGAATGGCCCGCCGACATTAACACATGGCCCCGATGCTGTAAGAGGGCGTTCATTGGCACCACAAAATATCCGGCTAACCAGCCCACTAGAATTAAAAGTAAATAGGGCGGTACTAAATTGAGGGTGATATTGAGTTTGCCAATTTGCAACAAGCTAGTTGCAGGCAGCATATCAGCGTTATAAAAAGCCATGGTGCAGACGACTAATCCCATGGCGATACCATGAGGCAAGACGCGCAAAGATTGTTTGAGGGGAACCTTCCACGCCGCATAGACTGCGCCACCCGCCACGCCAAAGGCTGAGATGGCTTGCAAAATTGCGCCTTGTGACAGATTCATATTTAAGGCAACTTGCGCCCATTTCAAAACAATAAATTGCAGGGTTGCGCCGGCGCCCCAAAATAAGGTCGTAACCGCGAGTGAAATTTGCCCCAAACGATCATCCCAAAGCGTTTTAAAGCATTTTGCAAAATCAACAACGAGTTCAATAGGATTGGTTTTTTGTTCCCGATATTTCACTCCCGTATCGGGAATACGCAGATTGATTAAGGCGGCAATAACATAAATGAGCATAATAACTAAGATCGCTGATTCAGCCGGTGTATCAACCGAGGTAGTAATAAAGGGCATATCAAAACTGAGTAAATCGGTAGAAACTGTTCGACTTATTAAGATGCCGCCTAAAACAGTGCCTAAAATAATTGAGCTGACAGTTAAGCCTTCAATCCAGCCATTTGCAGCGACTAATTTTTCGGGAGGGAGTAGCTCAGTTAAAATTCCATATTTAGCTGGTGAATATGCTGCTGCACCTAAACCAACGATGGCATAAGAAAGTAAAGGATGGCTACCAAATAGCATGGTCACGCAACCAATAAATTTGACCGTATTAGTAATAAACATGACGTTGCCCTTGGGGCGAGAATCAGCAAAAGCACCCACAAATGCAGCAAGGACAACATAGGAGAGGACAAAAAATAATTTTAGTAAAGGGGTCATCCAGGCTGGTGCGTGTAATTGAGCCAAAAGCGCAATTGCAGCAATAAGCAAAGCATTGTCGGCTAGCGATGAAAAAAACTGTGCTGCCATGATGATGTAAAAACTACGGTTCATTCGTACAATCGTTTTATTAGTGTTGGTTAGATTAGATCATGAAAGGAGTTCACGTTATGGGGCGACCTATTTTGGCAACTATGGATACCCATGCCTTGCGCCATAATTTAACCCGCGTTCGTGAACTTGCCCCTCAAACCTGGGTTTGGTCAGTTGTTAAGGCAGATGCCTATGGCCATGGCTTTGCTGCTGCTGTGCAGGGTTTATCGTTGACTGATGGCTTTGCCTTGCTCGATTTGCAAGATGCGCGTCACTTACGAGAAATGGGTTGGCAAGGCCCGATTTTGCTCTTAGAAGGGGTATTTTCAGTGGCCGATTTAAGGCTGGCATTTACCCTTGACTGCACTTTGGTGGTGCACACAGAAAGCCAAGTGGCCGCACTTGAGGCCTTCGATTTAACTCAACATCAAGCTAAACCAAGGCCCATTTATTTAAAAATGAATACCGGCATGAATCGTTTAGGCTTTAATACCAACGACTATCGCATGATGTATCACCGTTTACATGCAGCTGGATATCACGTTCACCATATGACCCATTTTGCCAATGCTGATCGGGTCGATTGCCTGCCCTCGGTAGGTGCACAGTACGACTTATTTAATGAAACCATTACTGGTTTAGCTGGCGATACATCGACAGCAAATTCAGGGGCAATTTTGTGGCACCGAACCGCCTTAGGCAACTGGGTACGGCCTGGAATCATGTTGTATGGGGCATCGCCCACAGGGCGTTATGCCGACATTGCCCATGCACAGTTGCAACCCGTGATGCGCTTAAGCTCGGAAATTATCAGCATTCAAACAGTCAAAAAGGGGGCCAGAATTGGGTATGGTGGCCGCTATACGGCACCAGAGAATATGCGTATTGGCGTCATTGCCTGCGGTTATGCTGATGGCTATCCCCGTAGTGCAGTTGATGGTACCCCTGTTTGGGTTGCAGATGCCGATGACATGGGTAAGGGTGTGATTTGCCCCTTGGCAGGTCAAGTTTCGATGGATATGCTTACCATTGACTTACGCGCTGCGCCGCAAGCACATATCGGCAGCGTGGTTGAGTTATGGGGCCATGAAGTACCCGTCGATGAGGTAGCACAAAAGGCCGGCACCATTGGTTATGAATTGCTCTGCGCCTTAGCGCCGCGCGTTCCAGTGCAGGTGATTAGATAAGGGCTTATTTATTCCAGATTTGCCACCAGCGAGCTTCTTTTTTGGCACGGGAACCCGTTTCTAAAATATCGCTATTAGGAAAATTTAAATGAAATACCCGCGTGGCGTCAGTGACTAATTCTGTCATACCCAATTTTTCATACGACTGAATTAATAAGTAGAGGGCTTCTTCAACCGCGGGCGCACGATCATAATCACGAATAACTAATTGCGCTCGGTTTGCCGAAGCTAAATACGCACCGCGATGAAAATAAAATCGCGCAACAGTAATATCGCCTTCAGCTAAAGAGTTTACGATGTAGCGCATACGGTCAATTGAGTCGGCAGCATATTTACTATCGGGAAAGCGGGTTGCAACTACTCGAAAGGCTTCAAAGGCTTCGCGCGCCGCTTTCGGATCACGTTCGCTCAGCTCTTGTCCAGTAAAGCGACCCATGAAGCCAAGGTCATCATTAAAACTAATTAACCCTTTTAAATAGTAGGCATAGTCTAAATTGGGGCTACCTTGGTAGAGCTTAATAAAACGATCGATGGCAACTGAAGCCTGAGCTTGTTCACTGGCTTTCCAGTAACAATAAGCCGCATTAATTTGGGCTTGCTGAGAATAAGCGCCAAAGGGAAAGCGAGCCTCTAGTTTTTCAAAGTACTTGCCACACTTATCAAAATCACCATCTTTTAACTTAGCATTCGCCTCTGAATAGAGCTTATTTTCCGACCAGCCATCGGTTTCATCTTTTGGGGTACTACTACAGCCACCCAAGATGAACGAGCTGAGTGCCATCATCGCTAGCAAGGTAATCAGCAATAGCCGAGGTCTAGCCCGTAAACTAGGGGCTAATTGAGCTAAATTCACTGCGAGAGGGTACTTCAACCGTGGCATTGCCGCAAACTCCGAATTCCAATGGGATTGATTATATCGATGATGAGGATTTCATTGCTTTTGAAATTCCGTGGGACAGTGCAGGCGCACGTCTTGACAAAATGCTGGCCATTACCTTAACTGATTATTCGCGTAGCCGCTTACAAACTTGGGTTGAGGCTGGCGCCGTAACCGTTGATGGTGAGGTGCGTAAAGCGCGCTATCTATTGAAGGGCGGCGAGACAGTGCGAGTCTATCCCCAGGAGATGCCTGAGCAACATGCTTTTGCAGCAGAAAACTTGCCGCTACAACTGCAGGTCGTTGACGAGAGCCTCCTTGTAATTAATAAACCCGCTGGCTTAGTGGTGCATCCTGCGGCAGGCAATTGGTCCGGCACTTTGCTTAATGGCTTGCTTTTTCATTATCCAGAGCTTAGCCATTTACCCCGCGCTGGTATTGTGCATCGCTTAGATAAAGATACCTCGGGATTAATGGTCGTGGCTCGTACCGCTATTGCCCAAACTGCTTTAGTACGGCAATTGCAGGCCCATTTAGTTCATCGGCACTACTTGGCCTTGGTTTGGGGCGTTGCGCCAGCTTTAGGCAAAATTGCCACGCCCATTGCGCGCGATACGCGCGATCGGTTGCGAATGGCGGTAGTCGGCAAAGATCAAGGCAAAGCGGCCTTAACGCATTTTCGACGCTTGGCTCAAGGCACTTTTATGGGTAAACCGGTTGCCTTGCTTGAGTGTCGGCTAGAGACCGGCCGAACCCACCAAATTCGGGTCCATCTTGAATCAATTGGGCTACCCTTATTGGGCGACCCCATTTACCGCAAACAACTTCATCATCTGGCGAAAGAATTGCCCTTTCATCGTCAAGCCTTGCATGCGTATGCCCTTGGACTACAACACCCACAAACAGAACAACTGTGTAATTGGTTTCAAGCCCCACCTAATGATTTGCTGGAATTACTACAACTAGTCGAAATTGACGCTAGCGCCTTACCCACTGCCGCTGCTCTGGAGGCAAAATAAATGATGAGGCTTGACGCGAGCGAAAAATTACCGGCGGCTACCTTTCAATTTTTAGAATCATTACCAATATTGGTGCCAAATTGGCCAGCACCTGCTTCGGTGCGGGCCTTGGTAACGACCCGCGCGGGTGGGGTTAGTTCAACTCCTTACGCCGAGTTGAACTTAGGCGACCATGTGGGAGATGAGCCTCTACAGGTTGCTGAAAACCGTGCTCGTTTGCGCCAATTACTGCCCAATGACCCCGTTTGGCTTCAGCAAGTGCATGGTACGACGGTCTGGCAATCTGGCGCACTTCATCAAGCAGACGCTGCGATTAGCGCCGAACTAGAGCAGGTCATTACAGTGTTAACGGCCGACTGCATGCCAGTGCTATTTTGTAATCGGGCGGGCAATTTAGTTGGGGTTGCGCATGCTGGCTGGCGAGGCTTATGCGCGGGGGTGCTTGAAAATACCGTGCAAGCACTTGCTGAAAAATCACGGCTACTAGGTCAAACCTTAGCAATGGAAGATATTTTGGTTTGGCTTGGTCCCGCTATTGGCCCTAGTTGCTTTGAGGTTGGCAATGAAGTACGCGAGCAATTTATTGCTGCGGCAGAATTAACCGAGGCAAATCTTCCGCTTGAGGCCTTTCAAGCCATACCAAGTAAGCCGCAAAAATATTGGGCTAATTTATATCAATTGGCCCGTATGCGGCTACAAAATTGTGGCATTCATGCAATTTATGGTTCTGAGTGTTGCACCTTTACGCAACCAGACCATTTTTTTTCACATCGGCGCGATGGGGTTTCGGGGCGCTTTGCCGCGCTAATTTGGCTTACAGTGCCTAAAAAAACGCTTAAGAGGTAAAAATAGTCAAGCTAGGGTTAGTGCCGATAACCCTTAAGCCATATTCCGTTGAGAATGGGCCTTAGATTTATAAGAAATTGACTTAGGAAACCGATGTTAGCCACAGCCCATTCGGGGAAATCCCCAACGCTTTCTCCTCAGCACATGGCCCTCATTCCGCCCGAGCGCTTAACTGAAATTCAAAAAAACTACTTTGATGAAGTAAGCCAATTCACTGCAGACCCAATGGCGTTTCCTATTAGTGATCGACGTTTCAAGGGTAAGGCTTGGGAATCGGGCTGGAGCCGCTCGATTGTAGGTATGTATTTAATTAACTCAAAACATTTACTAGCATTAGCCGATGCAGTTGAGAGTGATGCCAAAACTAAACAAAGAATTAATTTTGCCACCTTGCAATTAATCGATGCTTTATCACCAGCTAATTTTGTGGCTACTAACCCAGAAGTGTTAGAAAACATTATTAATACTCAGGGCCAATCGATTCAGAATGGGATTTTAAATTTGCTTGCCGACTTAAAAAAGGGCAAAGTTTCTCAAACCGATGAAACTGCTTTTGAGGTTGGTAAAAATTTAGCCCAGTCTGAAGGCGCGGTCATTTTTCGATGTGACTTATTCGAGTTAATTCAATATAAGCCTCTAACTGACACAGTATACGAGCGGCCTTTTTTATTGGTGCCACCCTGTATTAATAAATTTTATATTTTAGATTTGCAGCCCGAAAATTCGGTGGTACGGTATTTGGTGAGTGAGGGCCATACTGTTTTTTTAGTTTCTTGGAAAAATCCTGATGATTCAATGCGCCACACTACTTGGGATGACTATATTGGTAAAGGCGTGATTAAAGCGATTGAGGTAACTAAGGCAATTGGCGCAATTGAGCAAATTAATTTATTGGGTTTTTGTGTTGGCGGTACTTTAGTTGGCAATGCTTTGGCAGTTTTAGCAGCGCGCAAAGAAAATCCTGTAGCCAGTTTGACTTTATTAACTACCTTGCTTGATTTTTCGGATACCGGAATTCTCGATGTCTTTATAGATGAAGGCATGGTTGAGATGCGCGAAAAATCGATGGGTGGTCCAGAGGGGGGGTTGTTGTCTGGTCGTGATTTAGGTAACACTTTTTCATTTTTACGCCCCAACGATTTAGTTTGGAACTACGTCGTCGACAATTATTTAAAAGGCAATTCGCCGCCACCATTTGATTTGCTCTATTGGAATGGGGATTCAACTAATTTACCGGGTCCAATGTACAGTTGGTACTTACGGCATACTTATTTGCAAAACGAATTAGTGAAGCCTGGCAAACTAACAGTATGCGGCGCAAAAATTGATTTAGGCAAAATTACTTGCCCAGCATACATCTTTGCTTCGCAAGAAGACCATATAGTTCCGTGGCAATCGGCTTATAGTTCGACGCAAATTCTTGGGGGTAAAAATCGTTTTGTCTTGGGGGCGTCAGGCCATATTGCTGGGGTAATTAACCCCCCTGCAAAAAAGAAACGTTACCATTTTTTAAATAATCAATTGCCTAAAAATGCCGAGGCATGGTTAGCTGGAGCCAAAGAAGTGCCAGGCAGCTGGTGGCCCGATTTTTCAGCATGGTTGACTCAATTTAGTGGGGCACGCAAACCTGCTAGCAATCAATTTGGTAATGCTCTCTACAAAAAACTTACTGATGCACCAGGTGAGTATGTGAAGGAAAAGGCGCAGGTCATTGATTAGTCATTTTTTTAAGCTATGCTAAATTAAACCTACGGGCTAATTTAAATAATAAATTTAAGAATGGGTTTAATCGTTAGTTTTAATTTGTTGTTAATACAGATTTTTAAGGAGACGTAATGTCGCAAAAGATAGCTTATGTAACAGGTGGGATGGGCGGCATTGGCACGGCTATATGTCAGCGCTTAGCTAAAGATGGCTATAAGGTCATTGCTGGTTGTGGGCCAAACTCGCCGCGTAAAGACCGCTGGATTGGGGAGCAAAAGGTGCTGGGTTATGACTTTGTGGCTTCTGAAGGTAACGTAGCAGATTGGGCAAGCACAGTTAGTGCTTTTGAAAAAGTGAAGGCCGATGTCGGTCGGGTAGATATCCTGGTGAATAATGCCGGCATTACCCGCGATACGGTTTTTCGTAAAATGAGTCCCGATGATTGGAAAGCGGTAATCGATACCAATTTAAATTCCTTATTTAACGTTACTAAGCAAGTGATTGATGGCATGGTTGAAGCGAATTGGGGACGGATTATTAATATTTCATCGGTCAATGGGCAAAAGGGACAGTTTGGACAAACCAATTATTCAACTGCAAAAGCGGGTTTACACGGCTTCACAATGGCCTTATCGCAAGAAGTTGCCAATAAAGGTGTGACTGTTAATACAGTGTCGCCAGGGTATATTGCAACCGATATGGTGAAGGCTATTCGTGAGGACGTGCTGGAGAAAATTGTTTCTGCCATTCCGGTGAAGCGCCTTGGTTTACCGAATGAGATTGCCTCTATTTGCGCTTGGATTGCTTCGGAAGATGCTGCTTTTGCCACTGGCGCTGATTTTTCTCTGAATGGCGGAATTCATACGGGCTAGGCTAAGCACGCTACACTAGCCCTTATGTTAGAAATGGACGCAAGGAAAATAGTATGGTTGCACGTTTGAAACGAGCCGGCGAAGAGCGGCTGATAAAGAAATATCCCAATCGACGCCTGTACGATACGCAAACTAGCGCATATGTCACCCTAGCTGATATTAAAGATCTGGTGATGGCTAGTGAGGCGTTTAAGGTGGTCGACGCCAAAACTGAAGATGATTTAACCCGCAATATTTTGATGCAGATTATTTTAGAAGAAGAAGCGCTTGGCGAGCCAGTATTTTCAAGTCAAATGCTCTCGCAAATTATTCGTTTTTATGGCCATTCAATGCAAGGTCTGATGGGTAATTATTTAGAAAAAACCCTTGAATCCTTTATGGACATTCATAATAAATTAAATGATCAATCGAAAGTGGTACCAGGTGTAGGTAGCGAAGCTTGGGCACAAATGATGAATTTGCAAAATCCCTTAATGCAGGGCTTAATGGGCAATTACCTCGATCAGAGCAAAGAGTTATTTATTAATATGCAAGAACAAATGAAGGGCTCACAAAATTTATTTGGCGGTTTTCCCTTTGCCCCAAGCGCCAAACCCACTGACAAAGAATAGTTGTGTCGAGTAAGGTAGGGTTTATTTCCTTAGGATGCCCTAAGGCGCTAGTTGATTCTGAATTAATTCTTACTCGCTTGAGTGCCGAAGGCTATGAAACCGCCAAGGACTATGCGGGCGCTGATTTAGTCATCGTCAATACCTGTGGCTTTATTGATGCGGCCGTAGAGGAAAGTTTAAATGCCATTGGCGAGGCCTTAGCCGAAAATGGCAAAGTCATTGTTACGGGTTGCTTAGGTGCACGTAAAAATGCCGATGGTAGCGATTTAATTCAAAGCATGCACCCCAAAGTACTAGCGGTTACTGGCCCCCATGCAACTGAAGAAGTAATGCAAGCCATTCATTTGCATTTACCCAAACCCCACGATCCTTTTATTGATTTAGTGCCCGAGATTGGTGTGAAGCTCACACCAAAACATTATGCATATTTAAAAATTTCTGAAGGCTGTAATCATCGCTGCACCTTTTGCATTATTCCTAGCATGCGCGGAGACTTGGTTTCCCGACCAATTGGCGAGGTCTTAAGCGAAGCAGAGCGTTTATTCGCTGCGGGCGTTAAGGAATTATTAGTGGTATCTCAAGACACTAGCGCCTATGGCGTTGACATTCAATATCGGACGGGCTTTTGGGATGGTAAACCGCTTAAAACTCGCTTATTCGATTTAGTCGCAGCACTCAATCAATTGGCGCGAAGGCATGAGGCTTGGGTACGACTGCATTACGTCTATCCCTATCCTCATGTTGATACGATTTTGCCCTTAATGGCTGAATTTGCTGAATCTGGTTATGGCGTGTTGCCGTACTTGGATATTCCTTTTCAGCACTCACATCCTGAGGTTTTAAAACGGATGAAGCGGCCGGCGAGCGGGGAAAAAAATCTGGAGCGCATTCAGGCTTGGCGGGCGGTTTGTCCTGACTTAATTATTCGCAGTACTTTTATTGCGGGTTTTCCTGGCGAAACGCAAGCTGAGTTTGAGCATTTATTAGATTTTCTAGATCAAGCGCAAATTGATCGAGCCGGTTGTTTCGCGTATTCTCCCGTAGCTGGTGCTCTAGCCAATGAATTAATCAATGCGGTACCCGAGGCAGTGCGCGAAGAACGGCGTAGCCAGTTTATGGCACGGGCTGAAAAGATTTCGATTGCTAAGTTACACAAGCTGGTGGGTCAGCGCCTGCGTATTTTGGTTGATCGGGTCGATGGCAGCGGGGGCATTGGCAGAACCGCAGGAGATGCCCCCGAAATTGATGGCTTGGTCAAAATCTTGCCGGTCACTAAAGCGTCTAAACGCTATCGGGTAGGTGACTTTGTACGCGCTACCGTGCTGCAGACCCAAGGACATGATTTGTTGGTAGAAATATAAAAACTTGGCAAATTGATTATAAGAGCGATAATAATGGGGATAAACAGTGATAAATAAGGGGAATTCAAGATGAGTCGGGATGTCGTCGTATTAAGTGCAGCGCGCTCTGCAATTGGCAGTTTTGGTGGTGGTTTAAGCAGTTTTGAGCCAGCCGAGTTAGGCGGTATTGTCATGAAGGAGGCAATTGCTCGTTCTGGCGTTAATCCGAAAGAAATTAATTACGTAACGGTTGGCAATACTATTCCCACAGATAGCCGCTATGCCTACGTGGCACGGGTTGCAGCAATTCAAGCGGGTTTACCGATGGAATCGGTGGCCATGGCTCTCAATCGTTTATGTAGTTCAGGCTTGCAAGCCATTGTGACAACGGCGCAAGCGATTATGTTGAATGATTGCGATTACGGTATTGGCGGTGGTGTAGAGGTGATGTCGAGAGGCATGTATGGCTCGCCAGCAATGCGCAGTGGCGCGAGAATGGGTGACAGCAAAATGCTCGACCTGATGGTGGCGGTATTAACCGACCCCTTTGGTGTAGGTCATATGGGCGTGACTGCTGAAAATTTGGTGGAGAAGTGGAAGCTAACGCGTGAGGAGCAAGATGCCTTGGCGGTTGAATCGCATCGCCGGGCTGGCATTGCAATTAAAGAAGGACGATTTAAATCGCAAATTGTGCCAATTACCATTAAAACTCGTAAAGGGGATGTGGTTTTTGATACCGATGAGCATTGCAAGCCAGAAACAACGATGGAAACCTTGAGCAAAATGAAAGCTGTTTTTAAAAAAGAAGGGGGTTCTGTAACTGCCGGAAACGCGTCAGGCATTAATGATGGAGCAGCCTTTTTTGTGTTAGCAGCAGCTGAAGCAGCGGCTAAGGCTGGCCATAAGCCAATGGCGCGTCTGGTTTCCTATGCTATCGCCGGCGTACCTAACGAAATTATGGGTGAAGGCCCTATTCCAGCAACCAAAATTGCGTTACAACGTGCGGGCTTGAAATTAGATCAAATCGATGTGATTGAATCGAATGAAGCATTTGCTGCGCAAGCCTTAGCGGTAACCAAGGGTTTAGGTTTAGATCCAGCAAAAACCAATGTGAATGGCGGCGCAATTGCTTTGGGTCACCCAATTGGTTGCTCGGGAGCGGCCATTGCAACTAAAGCGCTTTATGAGTTGCAGCGGGTGAATGGAAAATATGCTTTAGTTACGATGTGTATTGGTGGTGGACAAGGAATAGCAACCATTTTTGAGCGCATGTAATTTAGCGCAATAAAGCCAGAGCAGCATCTAAGCCGACTCGGTCAAAAGCCGCGTCGGCTTTTTCTTTTACTAATGGTTTAGCGCGATAAGCAATGCTCAGCCCTGCGCCAGCCATCATTAGCAAATCATTAGCACCATCGCCAATTACCATAGCTTGCGTTTTATTGCAGCCCAATGTTTGGCAGACTTGTTCGAGACAGTGAGCCTTACCAGCGCCGTCAATAATATTACCCAATACCTTGCCCGTAAGAAAACCGGCTTGAATTTCTAAGCTATTTGCGTGAGCTTGATGAAAACCTAAAGCGTGTTGTAATTTATTGGTAAAAAATGTAAAGCCGCCAGAAACTAGTAGGGTATGTAGGCCTAATAGTTTAGCTTGGGCAATGAGTTCGGCAGCGCCAGGGTTGGGTCTTAAGCGTTCGCGATACACCGCTTCTAAAACAGCTTCTGAGACACCTGCTAATAAGGCGACTCGTTGTTGCAAACTGTCGCTAAAGTTCCTAATTTCGCCCCGCATCGTGGCTTCGGTAATTTTGGCTACAGCCGCTTTTTGACCTGCAAAATCAGCAATTTCATCTATACATTCAATATTAATTAAGGTCGAATCCATGTCGATGGCCAATACCCGCAATTGTGCTGGATCAAAGTGAGCGGGCAAGAGGGCCATATCGGCCTGAAAGTCGTTTAGTAATGCCCGCAATAGGGGGCGTTGCTCTGCAGATAAGACTTGATCGAGATGCCAAGACTGCACAGTTAATGTTGCGCTATTAGCTTGCTTTAAAGGTTTAATCTGTATGCCCCGTTCTTGCATCCATTCGTTTACTGCGAGATCGAATGCCAATGGCAACACTTGGGGTGAAAGGGCAACTAACTGCGGGTTCAAGTTCATGAAACGTTACTGAGAAGAAGATATAAATTGAGCTGCATGAGTTAAGCCATGCTGAGGGCAGATTCATTTAAGCGTTTTAGCACTTGACGAATTTGCTCTAAGCGTTTTTCCAATAAATCAAAGTCATGAGCTTGAGGAGGAATAATTTTTAAACGATCTTGGCCATTGAGTTGAATATGCGCATGGGTTTGAATAAGTTGAATAATACGCAGAGGATCAATAGGCGGATTGGGAATAAAATGCATTTGAATGGCTAATGGACTAGCATCAATTTTTTTAATCCCATAGCCCGCCATTTCTAAACGTAAGCGATGGGTTTCATAAAATGATTTGGCCGGATCGGGTAAGTCACCAAATCGGTCGACCAATTCTTCACGCAAGCCCATTAACTCTGCAAAGTCATGGGTTGCTGCAAAGCGCTTGTAGAGGGAAAGTCGCTCATGTACATCTGGGCAATATTCTTCAGGTAATAAGGCTGGCACACCTAAATTCACATCAGTTGTAACTTGTAAAGGTGCCAATAAGTCGGGCTCTTTACCACTTTTTAATGATTTAACTGCGCGGTTGAGCATTTCGGTATAGAGCTGATAGCCAATTTCATGAATTTCGCCTGACTGTTTGTCACCTAAAACTTCACCAGCTCCACGAATTTCTAAGTCATGCATGGCTAAATAAAAGCCTGAACCCAATTCTTCCATGGCCTGAATTGCATCTAGACGTAATTGCGCTTGTTTACTCAGGGCATCGGGATCGGGCACCATTAAATAGGCATAGGCCTGATGATGCGAACGGCCAACGCGCCCGCGCAGTTGATGCAGTTGGGCTAAGCCAAATTTATCGGCGCGGTGCATGATGATGGTATTTGCAGTGGGCACATCAATACCAGTTTCAATAATCGTTGTGCATAATAGAATATTGCTACGTTGCGTAACAAATTCGCGCATCACGGTTTCAAGTTGCCGCTCGTGCATTTGACCATGCGCCACACTGATGCGCGCCTCGGGTAAAAGTGCCTGTAAAGCTAGGCGGCGGTTTTCGATGGTTTCAACTTCATTATGGAGAAAATAAACTTGACCACCCCGTTTAATTTCCCGCAACACGGCTTCACGGATGACATCATCACCCTCGCGGCGCACAAACGTTTTAATGGCTAAGCGTTTTTGGGGTGCGGTAGCAATAATAGAAAGTTCTCGTAAACCTTCCATCGCCATACCTAATGTTCTTGGAATAGGGGTAGCTGTGAGTGTCAGAATATCAACTTCGGCACGTAAGGCCTTTAGGACCTCTTTTTGGCGCACCCCAAAACGATGCTCTTCATCAACAATAACCAAACCCAAACGATTAAAGTGGGTATCTTTAGAAAGTAATTTATGGGTACCAATCACAATGTCGGCATCGCCAGCGGCAATTGCGGCTAGAGCAGCGGTAATTTCTTTCGCAGTTTTGAAGCGCGATAGCTCCACGACCTTCACGGGCCAATCGGCAAAACGATCTTTCCAAGTAGCGGCATGCTGTTCCGCTAATAAGGTAGTAGGGGCCAGAATAGCAACTTGCTTACCCCCCATTACGGCAATAAAACTAGCCCTTAAAGCCACTTCAGTTTTTCCGAAACCGACATCACCGCAGACTAAGCGATCCATCGATTTGCCATTGGTCATATCGCTAATAACGGCGGCAATAGCTGTGGTTTGGTCAGGCGTTTCTTCAAAACCAAAGGCTTCGGCAAAAGCGGCGTAATCATGCGCAGAATATTCAAATGCATGACCTCGACGTAGCGCGCGAGCCGCATAGAGATTAAGTAATTCAGCGGCGGTATCGCGAATTTGTTGGGCTGCTTTACGCTTAGCTTTTTCCCATTGTCCTGAACCCAATTGATGTAAGGGAGCCGATTCAGGATCGGAGCCCGCATAACGGGTGACTAATTGCAATTGATGCACGGGTACATAAAGCGTCGCCTGATTGGCGTAAACCAAATGTAAAAATTCTTCAAAGAGGGGTGTTTCTTTAGGTGGCGCTAAGTTGAGTAAGACCAGCCCCTGATAACGCCCAATGCCATGTTCAGCGTGAACTACTGGATCTGCAATTTTCAGTTCAGCTAAATCCTTAAACAACATATCGGGATCGCTAATTTGCTGAGCGCTACCTTTGCGTCGTTGCCGCGCGGTAGCCGTAAAAAGCTCTGCTTCCGTAATTACAATGAGCTTGGCACTTGGCCAGCTAAAGCCATTAAATAAAGGGGCAATTACTAAACCAAAGCTGGCTGTTCCGTTAATAAAGTCGGCTAAGTTTTCACTTTGAGTCGGTTTTAATGCAAAAGGCAAACTATTTTTAGAATCGGTAACTA
Organism: Polynucleobacter sp. IMCC 29146; assembly: GCF_021395195.1. NCBI lineage: Bacteria > Pseudomonadati > Pseudomonadota > Betaproteobacteria > Burkholderiales > Burkholderiaceae > Polynucleobacter > Polynucleobacter sp. IMCC 29146. The sequence goes on from NZ_JAJVCR010000002.1 coordinate 57,327, forward strand.
AATTACTTTCTTCAATGAGTTGTCGAATCGATTCGCGGCGTCCGGCGGTGTCAGCGCAGATGACCACCCGATATTGCTGTTGTGCAACGAGATGACGCAAACGTGAGAGGGGATCAGCATCACGTCGGTGGACTGCGACTTCAGGTACTGGCAGAAAGGGTGGCGTGGTGGATGCTACTGCGGATGTAGTAAGCGCAGTGTTCTCCAGCGTTAACCTTGGGTAAGCCTTGGCCCGAGTAAAGAAAGTGTCAACATCTAAAAACAACGCTTCTGGATTGAGAATGGGGCGCTCAAAATCATGTTTTAAAAAGTTGTAACGACTTTGGGTTTCTTTCCAAAAACTGCGAATACTACTCTCAATATCGCCTACCGAGGCAAGCCAAACACCCTCACCTGCAAGCGGTAAGTAATCGAAGAGCGTAGCTGGCTCAGCAAAAAATAATGGCAGGTAGGATTCAATACCAGCGCTAGGAATGCCAAGGTTGGCATCTTTATAAATTGCACAGCGACTGGGGTCACCCTCAAAGACTTCCCGCCAACGGCCACGAAAAGCTACACGGGCCGCGTCATCAAAAGGAAATTCATGTCCTGGTAAGAGACGAATTTCTTTTACTGGGTACAGGCTACGTTGTGTATCAGGGTCAAAAGCACGAATTTGTTCAATTTCATCACCAAACAAATCAAGGCGAAATGGTAGTGCCGAACCCATCGGAAATAAATCAATTAAGCCACCCCGAATACTATATTCACCTGGACGCATTACGGCACTCACCGGGTCGTATCCTGCTTGCTGTAATTGCAAACGGAGGGCGCTTTCATTTAAATGATCGCCCTGTTTAAAGAAAAAAGTATGGCCAGATAAAAATTGGGGCGGTGCCAATCTTTGCAGGGCGGTAGTGACTGGAATTAAAACAATGTCACAACTGCCATTGAGCATTGCATGCAAGGTTGCTAAGCGCTCGGAGACTAAATCTTGGTGTGGCGAAAATTGATCGTAGGGCAGTATTTCCCAATCGGGTAGAAGGCGGGTTTTAAGTTGAGGAGCAAAGGCAGGAATTTCTTCTGATAGCCTTTGAGCATCTTGTGCCTGAGCACAAAAAACCACCAAGATGGAAAATTGCGCGCGGTAGAGTAAGGCCGACTCTGCCAGTAAAGCCGCATCGGCTGAGCCCACTAGGCCGGAAAAGGTAAAGCGCTGCCCAGCCCTTGGAGCAGGGACGGGGGGTATTTGCAAGATTCCATCAGACATCTGCCGTCATTATAGAATCAGGCATGCCTAATTCAAATCGTGCCTATCACCTTGTTTTGCCAGCCGCAGGAATGGGCTCCCGTTTAGGCGGCGATTTACCAAAGCAATTTCGCCTGCTTGGCACCAAGCCGATGCTTGCTTATGCTATAGAGGCGGCCTTAAATACCCCAGAAATTCATTCGATTTGGGTTGGTTTAAGCCCACAATTTCATGAAGCTGAATCAATTCTGTATTTAGAAGGAATGGCTGAGCGGGCCCAGGGTCGCTTACACCTCTTGCCAACTGGTGGGGCAACTCGTCACGAAACCGTGCTCAATACCTTAAGCGCTTTACTGAATGTACAGATTTCTCCGGATGACTGGGTCTTGGTGCACGACGCGGCTCGGCCCGGCATTACCGTAGGCTTAATTCAGCAATTAATTGCTGCAGTGAATGCCGCTGAAACAAACCAGCCTAATTTATGGGGCGGCTTATTGGCGATGCCCTTGGCTGATACCTTAAAACGGGCCGAGTTAAGTACACGTGGCAGCTTGGCGCAGGCAACCTTGGCACGTCAGCACCTTTGGCAAGCGCAAACCCCACAAATGTTTCAGCTCGGCACCTTGCATAGCGCATTAACTCAAGCGCTTGAAGTCGGTGTCGAAATTACCGACGAAGCCAGTGCGATGGAATTATTGGGCGCTAAGCCCTTATTAGTAGAGGGCGCGACGCGGAACTTTAAAGTAACTCATCCCGCTGACTGGGATTTGATGCACACTGTACTTCTTCACTTGCCTTAAATTGAGATCCGAGAGAACGATGAATTCAGCCGATCAACTTTCAACCACCTCCCATCATGGTGCGCCGCCTTTTCGCATCGGCCAGGGCTACGATGTGCATGCATTCGTTGCTGACCGTAAATTGATCTTGGGTGGTGTTCTCATTCCCTTCGAAAAGGGTTTATTAGGGCATTCCGATGCCGATGCTTTATTGCATGCCGTAACCGATGCCTTACTGGGGGCTGCCGGTTTAAATGATATTGGCCAGCTTTTTCCCGATACTGATGCCCAATTTAAAGATCTGGACAGTCGTATTTTGTTACGCAGTGCTTTGCAAAAAGTGCAGGCTGCCGGCTTTCATGTAGGTAATGTGGATGCCACGATTATTTGCCAGAAACCCAAGCTAGCCGAATACCTCCCGGCGATGGTGCGAAATATTGCCGCCGATCTTGCCGTTACCCCGAGCCACATCAATCTTAAAGCCAAGACCAATGAATCATTGGGTCATTTGGGGCGTGGCGAGGGCCTTGCCGTCCATGCCGTGGCCTTACTCTATCGGGCTTAAGCCCAGCCATTGTAGAATTCACCCTTTGGCATGAAGTTTGAGCTGGTAGCGTTACAAATGCGAGGATGGCGAAATTGGTAGACGCACCAGGTTTAGGTCCTGACGCCAGAAATGGTGTGGGGGTTCGAGTCCCCCTCCTCGCACCAAGCTGTAGCTTGCTACTAGCTTAAACTTTAGACCATTTAATCGGTAGTATTTAATTGAAGAGGCATGGCTGTGCAGATAGAAAATTTGGGCGCTTTAGATCGTAAGGTAACGTTAGAATTTCCTCGTTCCGACTTAGCTAAAACCCGTGATGCGCGTTTACTTAAGGCAGGAAAAAACCTCAAGATGGCAGGTTTTAGGCCTGGTAAAGTACCCAAGAAAATAGTTGAGCAGCAATACGGCATGCAAATTGATTTTGAAGTGCAATTTGATAAGGCCGCTGAATTGTTCTTTGAGCTCAGTAAAAAAGCGGGCATCGCTTTAGCTGGTCAACCGCGCCTTGAGCCAAAAAGTGAAATTGGTGCAGACAATATTGTCTTCGACGCTTTTTTTGAAGTGTTACCAGAAATTAAACTGGGTGACCTTAGCAAAGCAACCATGACGCGGTACACCACTGCGGTGACCGATGCCGAAATGGAGCGTGCAATTGATGTCTTACGCAAACAACAAGTTCATTACCATTCTCGTGGTCAAGTTGGCGAGCATGGTGATGGTGGGGCCGATACCACGGCTCAAAAGGGCGATCAAGTGTTAATTGATTTTGTCGGCAAAATTGATGGGGTTGAATTTGCCGGTGGTAAGGCTGAAAATTTTGAGTTTGTTTTGGGTGAAGGGCGTATGCTGCCAGAGTTTGAAGCTGCCGCCCTAGGTATGAAGGTGGGCGAGAGCAAAACGTTTGCTTTGCCTTTCCCTGCCGATTATCACGGCAAAGAGGTAGCTGGTAAAACTGCCGACTTTACCCTTACCATGAAAGAGGTACGGTGGGCCCATTTACCCGAGGTAAATGAGGCCTTTGCTTTGACTTTAGGGGTTACAGAAGGTGGCCTTGAAAAAATGCGCAGTGAAGTTCGTGAAAATTTAGAGCGTGAAGTCAAACGCCGCACGCTCATGCTGATGAAAAATGAAGTGATGGGTCAATTAGAAAAGTTATGTGAATTAGAAGTGCCCAAAGCTTTGGTTGCCAATGAGCAAGAAAGACTCGTGAATATGGCGCGCCAAGACTTAATACAACGTGGCATTCCTAATGCAAAAGATGCGCCCATACCTGTAGAAATGTTTGCTGAACAGGCGCAAAAACGCGTACGCTTAGGCTTGATTTTGAGTGAATTAGTAAAGCAGAAAAATTTGGTTGTTACGCCAGAACAAATTAAAGCAGAAATTGAAGATCAAGCAGCAACCTATGAAGACCCAAAAGAAGTGGTCCGCTGGTTTTATAGCGATCCGCAGCGCCTCAAAGACATTGAATCGGCTGTGCTTGAGTCGAATGTTATTCAATATGTTAGCGGCCTGGGTACGGTAACTGATAAAGCAGTGACTTTTGAAGAACTGAGTAAACTAGGGCAATGAGAGAAAACATGATTAGAATGCAACGCAGTACTTATGGTCAAACTCAGTCTGACGACCTCAATGCGAATTTAGCACCACAAGGTTTGGGTTTGGTGCCCATGGTCATTGAAACCTCGGGCCGCGGTGAGCGAGCATATGATATCTACTCGCGCTTGTTGCGTGAGCGGGTGGTTTTTTTGGTCGGCGAAGTGAATGATCAAACCGCTAATTTAGTTATTGCCCAATTACTATTTTTAGAGAGCGAGAATCCCGATAAAGAAATTTCGCTTTATATCAATTCGCCCGGTGGTTCGGTTTCGGCTGGCTTAGCAATATACGACACCATGCAATTTATCAAGCCCAATGTAAGTACCTTGTGCATGGGCATGGCGGCAAGTATGGGAGCATTTTTACTGTGTGCGGGCGAAAAGGGCAAACGCTACGCCTTACCTAATTCACGTGTGATGATTCATCAACCTTTGGGTGGAGCGCGGGGCCAGGCCTCTGATATTGAAATTCAAGCCCGTGAAATTTTATATTTACGTGAACGTTTAAATCAAATTTTGGCTGACCGCACTGGCCAATCGATTGAAACGATTGCCAAGGATACCGATCGCGATAATTTCATGTCAGCCGAGCAAGCTCGCGAATACGGTTTGATTGATAAAGTCATTGATAAGCGTCCGTAAACTCTACTGAGTCCACCCTGTGAGCGATACCTCCTCTACCGATAAGCTGTTGTACTGTTCGTTTTGCGGCAAAAGCCAGCACGAAGTTAAAAAGCTAATTGCTGGCCCTTCGGTTTTTATTTGCGATGAATGCATTGATTTATGTACCGATATTATTCAGGAGGAAATTGCTAAGTTACCTCCTAGCGAGGGGGGCGAAGCAATCCCAACCCCACATGAAATTCGCGCTAATTTAGATCAATATGTCATTGGGCAAGATTTAGCCAAAAAAACCTTGGCAGTAGCGGTATATAACCATTACAAACGGCTTTTGCATTTACCTCCGGTAACCAAAGAAAAAACGGAAAAAATAAGCCCAGCTGATGACCTTTCTAGTAATGAAAAAGGTGCTGCAAAAAAGAAATCGCAAGACAAATCCAGCAGCGATAAAAAAATGAGCAAAGCGCCTGCTAAAGCCGTGATCGATGGCGTAGAGCTAGCGAAAAGTAATATATTGCTGATTGGCCCCACGGGCTCCGGTAAGACTTTGTTGGCACAGACTTTAGCGCGCATGTTGAACGTGCCATTTGTGATGGCCGATGCTACAACCTTGACTGAAGCTGGCTATGTTGGCGAAGATGTTGAAAATATTATTCAGAAGCTACTGCAAAGCTGTGATTACAACATTGACAAGGCCCAAAAGGGTATTGTTTATATCGATGAAATTGATAAAATTTCTCGCAAGTCGGATAACCCCTCAATTACCCGCGATGTTTCTGGTGAGGGCGTTCAGCAAGCCTTGCTTAAGCTGATTGAGGGTACGATGGCATCGATTCCGCCACAGGGCGGCAGAAAACATCCAAATCAAGACTTTCTGCAAGTTGATACGACTAATATTCTTTTTATCTGCGGCGGCGCGTTTGATGGTCTTGAAAAAGTGATTCAGCAACGCACTGCGAAATCGGGCATTGGTTTTAGTGCTGATGTTGCTGGCAAGGATGATCGTGCCATTGGTGAATTATTAAAAGAAGTTGAGCCAGAGGACTTAATTAAGTTTGGCTTAATTCCAGAGCTGATTGGCCGCTTACCGGTATTGGCGACCTTGACCCAATTAGACGAGGCTGCCTTAGTGCAAATTTTGACTGAGCCAAAAAATGCTTTGGTTAAACAATACCAAGCCTTGCTCGGCATGGAGGGATCTGAATTAGAGGTTCGCCCAGGTGCGCTAGCGGCAATTGCCAAAAAAGCCATCGCCCGTAAAACCGGTGCGCGGGGTTTGCGCTCTATTTTAGAAGGTTCGCTCATGGACGTGATGTACGACCTACCATCGCTAAAGAATGTGCAGAAGGTGGTTATTGATGAAAGTACGATTGCGATTGATGGCAAACCGCTTTTAGTCTACAAGCAAGCCGTAAGCGGCGAAGTTGAAGCTGAAAACCAGGTAAAAAAGGCCTAAAAAGGCTCCAAAAATCGGGATTAAGCGCCCAAAAATTGGTATTTTTCGCATTTTAGCCCTTGCATTTTTTTAAGGCGCACCCATATAGGTAGTATTCTAGTTGTGATGAAGGATGCTTAGTAGTGTTTTTTGGCACTTTTGGTCCTTTGTAACGCATTACTTATTTGGAGGATTTCCGTATGCCCAGCCAGTTATTACTTCCTTCTGAACCGATTCAACTGCCGCTTTTGCCCCTGCGTGATGTGGTTGTCTTTCCCCACATGGTTATTCCCCTATTTGTGGGGCGCCCTAAATCGATTAAAGCCCTTGAGGCTGCAATGGAAACCGGTAAAAGCGTACTTTTAGTCGCCCAAAAGGCTGCAGCTAAAGATGAACCTTCGGTTGAAGACTTATATCAAGTGGGCTGTATTGCCAGTATTTTACAAATGCTGAAATTACCTGATGGCACTGTCAAAGTGTTGGTTGAAGGTTCGCAACGAGCTGATGTGAGCCAAGTTGAAGATAGTATGGGTTACTTTAGTTGCGAGGCTAGCCCGCAGCCAATTGCTGTGATCGATGCCCATGAAACCGAAGCCTTACGGCGCGCAATCATGGCGCAATTTGATCAATACGTAAAACTGAATAAAAAAATCCCTCAAGAAATTTTATCTTCTTTGGGCGGTATTGATGATGCTAGCCGCTTGGCAGATACGATTTGCGCCCACTTACCGGTAAAGCTTGAGCAAAAACAACGCTTATTAGAAATGAGCGATGTCGTGCAACGTTTAGAAAGCCTGCTAGCCGACCTTGAAAGTGAAATCGATATTCTGCAAGTAGAAAAACGTATTCGTGGTCGCGTGAAACGGCAAATGGAAAAAAGCCAACGTGAGTATTACTTAAATGAACAAGTAAAAGCCATTCAAAAGGAATTGGGCGAAGGTGAAGAGGGTGCCGATTTAGATGAGCTTGAAAAGCGCATTAAAGCTGCGCATATGCCTAAAGAAGCCCTCAAGAAGGCTGAGTCGGAATTGAAGAAGTTAAAACTCATGTCTCCTATGTCGGCTGAAGCAACAGTTATTCGTAACTTTATCGATACCTTAGTGAATTTGCCCTGGAAAAAGAAAAGTAAAATTAATAATGATTTAACTAATGCTGAAAAAGTCTTAGATGAAGATCATTATGGGCTTGATAAGGTAAAAGAACGCATCCTGGAATATCTTGCTGTACAACAGCGGGTCGATCGCGTAAAGGCACCTATTTTGTGTTTAGTGGGCCCTCCTGGTGTGGGGAAAACATCCTTAGGGCAGTCTATTGCTCGTGCCACTAATCGTAAATTTGTGCGCATGGCTCTAGGCGGAGTGCGTGACGAATCGGAGATTCGTGGTCATCGACGCACCTATATTGGCTCCATGCCTGGCAAAATTTTATCGAGCCTAACTAAAGTGGGGGTACGCAATCCCTTATTTTTATTAGATGAAGTCGATAAGATGGGCATGGACTTTCGGGGTGATCCAGCCAGCGCTTTGCTGGAAGTTTTAGATCCTGAACAAAATCATACCTTCCAAGATCATTATGTTGAAGTCGATTTTGATTTATCTGACGTGATGTTCGTGGCAACTGCCAACTCACTGAATATTCCTGGGCCCTTACTCGATCGTTTGGAAATTATTCGTCTTGCCGGCTATACCGAAGATGAAAAAACCAATATTGCGATGAATTATTTAATTCCCAAGCAAATTAAAAATAATGGCTTGAAAAAAGATGAGCTCAAAATTGAAGAAAGTGCTGTTCGCAGCATTATTCGCTACTACACCCGTGAAGCGGGAGTGCGTTCTTTAGAGCGTGAGTTGAGTAAAATTTGCCGCAAGGTAGTGAAGTTACTCTTACTTAAAAAAGAAGCTGCACCCATTGTGGTTAGTGCTGATAATTTAGAGAAGTTTTTATCCGTGCGCATGTACGATTTTGGTTTGGCTGCTAAAGAGAATCAAGTGGGTCAAGTTACTGGCTTAGCTTGGACTGAAGTTGGCGGTGATCTGCTTACCATTGAAGCTGCAGTGATGTCGGGTAAAGGGGTGATTACGCGGACGGGTTCGATTGGTGATGTGATGAAAGAATCGGTTGAGGCTGCGCGCACTGTGGTACGTTCACGGGCGCGACGATTAGGTATAACCGATGAAGCCTTCGAGAAGAAAGATATTCATATTCATTTTCCTGAAGGTGCGACACCTAAAGATGGTCCATCTGCTGGCATTGCCATTACCACGGCTTTGGTTTCGGTATTTAGCGGCATTCCAGTGCGTGCCGATATTGCCATGACAGGTGAAATTACCTTGCGTGGAGAGGTTCTACCAATTGGCGGGTTGAAAGAAAAATTATTGGCTGCCCATCGAGGTGGAATTAAGCTGGTGTTAATTCCTGAAGAAAATGTGAAGGATTTAATTGAAATTCCAGATAATGTAAAGAACGCGATTGAAATAGTGCCAGTGCGTTGGATCGACAAAGTCTTGGAATTGGCCTTGGAGCGCAATCCCGAACCATTGCCGGAGCTAAGTGCAGCCGAGCTGGCTAAAGCAGCCGAAGCGAAGGCAGCATCTGCGCCTAATGCTGGGGATGTGATTAAACACTAAATTGGCCTTGAATCGGGTTACAATCTCGTTCTGAAACAGTTGGGGCGCTTAGCTCAGTTGGTAGAGCGTCTGCCTTACACGCAGAATGTCGGCGGTTCGAGCCCGTCAGCGCCCACCACCCCAATCTTTTCCTTATCTGATATTTCAATGGCCTATGTTTGATCTTGTTCGCACCCATCAACGCCTTTTACAGTTCATTTTATTGCTGTTAATTGTGCCGTCGTTTGCGCTTTGGGGCATTTCGGGTTACACCGGTTTTATGGATAAAGCCACCGACGTGTTGAAGGTGGATGGCAACCCCATTACGATGCAAGAGATTGATGCGGCAGCCAAACGTCAAGCCGACCGAATTGGGGTGCAAGGTCAAATAACCCAAAGCTTGGGTTTTAGACAGGCGGTTTTAGATGAGCTCTTGCAGCAGCGCCTGATGGGCTTTGCCCTAAAGCACTTAAATTTACGGGTGAGCAATGAAGCTTTGGCGCAAAACTTAAAACGCATTCCTGAAATTCGTGCTTTATATGAAGCCAACGGCAGTTTTGATGCCGCTAAATATCGCCAATTATTGGCTAGTAATGGCATGAGCGTAGAGCAGTTCGAGGGCTCGCAACGATTTGACTTAATGGCGCAGCAATTAGTCAGTTCGGTTGCCCGTACGGAATTACCAACACCTAAACTTGCGAATCAGATTACCGCTTTATATGGTGTCGAGCGACAAATTCAAGCATTAGCCTTTAGCGCTAGCGATTACGTCAAAAAAGTTAATCCCAGCGAAGCTGAGATCAAGGCTTTCTACGAGGCTAATACCAAATTATTTGCGACCCCCGAAGAGCTCGATGTGCAGTTTTTAGTTTTACAAGCTGACCCAAAAGAAGATGCTAAAACGTTTGGCGATAAAGCCGATACCTTTGCTAATTTGACTTATGAACAGGCTGATAGTCTGAAGCCCGCAGCCGATAAATTAAAACTCAGTATTCAAAGTCAAAAGGGTATAACCCGTACTAGCGCTGCTAGTTTGCCCAAAAGTAGCCCTTTAAATAATGCGAAGGTATTGCAGGCCTTGTTTCGTGATGACGCGATTAAAAATAAGCGCAATATTGAAGCCGTCCAAATTAGCCCTGGAGTTTTTGTTTCGGCACGTATTACTGAGTTTCATCCGGCCAGTACTTTGCCACTGCAGGATGTGCTGGCTGAAGTAAAGCGCCAAGTGAGCTTGCAATTGGCCGAGAAGCTGGCTACAGCCGCTGCTGCCGAGCGTTTCACAGCGCTTCAAAAAGATCCTAAAAATACCGCTGGTTTTACCGCAGCCGTATGGATTTCACGCAATAAACCTGTTAATTTAAGTGCTGAATCGTTAGATGCGGTAATGGCAGTTGATGCAGGCAAATTACCTATTGCCGTCTCAATTGCCAATACGGGTACAGGTACGACACTTTACGTGGTAGAAGAAGTGCGACCGGCCACTATGCTTGATCCCAAGGTGCAACAAGCCCAGGCACAACAATTGAACCAACTGGCTGCCCAAGCAGACTTTGCCAGTTTTATGATGCATTGGCGTGACAGTGCAGGAGTAAAAATAATTAATCCGCTGAAGCAGGCTAGTGCTAGCTCTGCTGCTGGTAGTTAAAGTAGGGGCGCCAACTTGCCCCAAACATTTTGTAACAAAATAGCTTGTGCTTCTGCCCTTGGATGCAATCGGTCAGCCTGAAATAATTCGGGTTTTTCAGCTACCCCTTTCAAAAAAAATGGCACGATACTAATGCGTTCAGTTGTCGCAATACTGGAATACATGCTGGCAAATTGTTTACTATAGGTCGCACCATAATTACTCGGTATGCGCATTCCTAAGAGTAAGACTTTGGCTTTGGCTTTCAGGCTTAGCTGCACCATGGTGCGTAAGTTTTTTTCTGAGCTACTTAAGGCAAGCCCCCTTAACGCATCGTTGGCACCTAATTCAATAATCACTATTTGTGGTTTTTTTTGCTGTAGTAGGTCGGGCAAACGACTTAAGCCTCCCGCGGTAGTTTCGCCACTTATGCTGGCATTAAACACTTGCCATGTGGGTCCCCTCTCATTTACACGACGCTCAAGTAGGCTAACCCAGCCTTCACCGCGACTAATGCCATATTCAGCCGATAGGCTGTCGCCTAGCACCAGCAAAACCGGTAAATTACCCTGACTGCCTTGCTTCGGGGAGCTTGTTTGGCTCGTTGCGCTTGGCTCAGCATGCGCCCGCCCAAAAAACCCCAGCACGAGTAAGATAAGCGCTATTAGTAATTTGCAACGCAACAACTTGCCTCCTTTAAAAGAACAACTCAAGACCTATCTCTCTATTTTATGCTTCAGCCCGTTAATTTTCCTGCTTCGCAACAAGATGCCACTTGCGCCTTACAGGCGGAGCAGATTAATAAAACGGTGCCAACAAGCGATGGGCCTTTAACCATCTTAGATGACATTAGCTTCAGCATTTTGGCGGGGGAGAGCATTGCTATTGTTGGCGCTTCGGGATCGGGTAAAAGTACTTTACTCGGCTTACTGGCAGGCTTAGATACTCCTACGAGCGGCACCATTCAATTGCTGGGGAAACCATTTAGTGCTTTAGATGAAGATGAGCGTGCTCGCTACCGAGGTAAAACACTGGGCTTTGTATTTCAGTCATTTCAATTAATACCACACCTTACTGCGCTTGAAAATGCCATGCTGCCCCTAGAGTTACGCGGCGTCGAGAGTGGATTAGCGCGGGCTGAGGCGATTAACTGGCTAACTAAAGTTGGTCTTCTGCAGCGCTTGCACCATTTCCCGCGAACCTTATCGGGGGGTGAACAGCAGCGCGTCGCTTTAGCACGTGCGTTCATTGGTAAGCCAGCCATGTTATTTGCTGATGAGCCTACTGGTAGCCTAGACGAGCAAAGTGGCGCAAAGATTATTGAACTTTTGTTTGCCTTAAATCAGGATAATGGCTCGACCCTTGTTTTAGTCACCCACGATGTAACTCTAGCAAAGCGTTGTGGGCGTCAACTGCATCTACAGGGCGGGCGCCTACTACCCGAATGAAGACAACTCTTATAATCTAAGGATGTCTTTTTTCCGTTGTTTGCCAGGGGCCGATGCCCTCTCTTCCTTTCGCCAGCAACGGCTTTTAGCTGATCTTGCCAAGCAAGGGGTTCTGCTAGATTCCATTCGCGGCCGCTACCTACACTTTGTCTGGTTGAAAAGCGCTTTAGATCAAGCGCAAACCAAGGTATTAGATGCTTTGTTAGCCTATGGAGATCCATATAAGGCCCAAAAGAAACCACCAAAAGGGGTTGGACAAGCTATTACCATTCCCCGTTTTGGTACGGTCTCGCCATGGGCAAGTAAGGCCACAGAAATTGCCCGCCAATGCGGTCTTGATGTCTTACGAATTGAACGGGGTATTCAATTTACTTGGTACTCTGCTAAGGTCTTAACTACTGCTGAACAAGCGCTCATCTGCAATGTAATTCATGATCGCATGACCGAAGCGGTAATACTTGAGCTTGATCAAGCAGCAGGTTTGTATCAATCTTTAGCTGATACGCCTGTAAAACGTATTGCCGTCTTAGCCCAAGGTGAGGGCGCTTTACAGCAAGCGAATACCGATTTAGGCCTAGCTTTATCGCCGGATGAAATTGACTACTTGGTAACGAACTTTCAGCGCTTACAGCGCGATCCAAGCGATGTCGAGTTGATGATGTTTGCCCAAGCCAATAGCGAACATTGCCGTCATAAAATTTTTAATGCTACTTGGACTATCGATGGCATTGAACAAGATCAGTCTCTCTTTGCGATGATTCGCAATACCCATCGTTTACAGCCGCAGGGCACGATTGTGGCCTACTCGGATAACTCGGCAGTGATGGCTGGGTGCGAGGCAGAAACCTGGACTCCACAGGGTAGTGCGCACCAATACCAAAAAGAAAATTGCTTAATGCACACCTTAATGAAAGTAGAAACGCATAACCATCCTACTGGTATTGCCCCTTTTCCAGGGGCCTCAACCGGGGCTGGGGGAGAAATACGCGACGAAGGAGCTACTGGTATAGGTGGACGACCTAAAGCTGGCTTAACTGGTTTCTCGGTCTCGCATTTGCATTTACCTAATACCGATTTACCTTGGGAGGGTGCGCCTTACGGCAAGCCAGAACGCATAGCTTCCCCGTTGCAAATTATGATCGAAGGCCCGCTGGGCGGCGCAGCTTTTAATAATGAATTTGGGCGAGCGAATTTAGGCGGTTACTTTCGGGTATATGAGCAAACCATTGATGGCGTGCGCCGCGGTTATCACAAGCCCATTATGATTGCTGGCGGCATTGGCAATATTGCAGCTAACCATACAGCGAAAAAACCCATTCAAGCGGGGCACTTATTGATTCAATTGGGCGGACCTGGAATGCGCATAGGCATGGGTGGCGCAACGGGCAGCTCGGTGACCACCGGCACTAATACTGCTGATTTAGATTTTAATTCGGTGCAACGAGGCAATCCTGAAATTGAACGGCGCGTGCAAGAAGTTATTAATGCTTGTTGTCATTTGGGTGAAAAAAATCCCATTATTTCGATTCACGATGTCGGGGCAGGTGGTTTGTCGAATGCGTTTCCCGAGCTAGCCGATGGCGCCGGCTTAGGCGCCGCTTTTCAGCTTCGCCATATTCCGCTAGAAGAAAGTGGTATGAGTCCAGCAGAAATTTGGTGCAATGAAGCGCAAGAACGTTACGTACTGGCTATAGCCAGCGAAAGCCTAGCACTTTTACAGCAAATTTGTGAGCGTGAAAGATGTCCAATAGCTGTAGTTGGTAGCGCTACCCTAGAGCGGCAATTACGTTTACAGGATGAAAAGCAAAACCCAACGGCTGCAGCCGCATGGCCGATTGATATGCCGATGGAGGTTTTGTTGGGCAAGCCGCCACGTATGCACCGTACAGTTGAGAGTACTAAAACTGTCTTTGCCGACCTGAATCTAACTGATACCGATTTAGCAACTTGTATTGCGTGGGTTTTGCAACAACCCACTGTAGCTAGTAAAGGTTTTTTAATTACGATTGGCGATCGTACAGTAGGGGGTTTAAATGCGCGCGATCAATTGGTTGGCCCATGGCAGGTTCCGGTTGCTGATTGTGCGGTTACCCTCATGGACTTTAAAGCTTATCGGGGTGAAGCTATGGCAATGGGGGAGCGCACTCCCTTAGCTGTAATTGATGCGCCCGCTGCAGCGCGCATGGCAGTTGGTGAAGCCTTAACGAATCTTTTTGCAGCCGATATCGTTGCGCTAGCAGACGTGAAGTTATCAGCCAACTGGATGGCGGCTTGCGGTGTCGCTGGTGAAGATGCTAAATTATTTGCATCAGTTAAAGCATTAGGCATGGATTTATGTCCCGCATTGGGTATTTCAATCCCAGTAGGAAAAGACTCGCTATCGATGGCCACCAATTGGCAAGCCGCCGGTGAGTTAAGGGAAGTAATTGCCCCAGTCTCATTAATTATTTCGGCTTTCTCACCTGTTAAGGATGTACGCGAGACCTTAACACCTGTTCTACAAGCTGATGATGTTTCGCATTCCTTGCAAGATACCGAGCTCGTTCTAATCGATTTGGGTCGCGGTAAAAATCGCTTAGCGGGCAGCATTTTGGCGCAAGTCTTAAATCAGACGGGTCGTTTTACACCTGATGTAGATTCAGCAGACGATCTGAAGGCCTTAGCTGCCGCTCTGATTGAATTACGACAGCACCAGCTGATTTTGGCCTATCACGATCGCTCTGATGGTGGTTTATTCGCCTGCGTAGCTGAAATGGCCTTTGCTTCGCATTGTGGCATTGCGCTTAATGTCGATATGCTAGCGGTAGATCCTCGACAGGAAGCTGACTATGGCGATGCTAAAAATTGGGCGCAACAAATTTCGGGCAAGCGCCACGACCTTACTATGCAGGCTTTATTTAATGAAGAGTTAGGGGTCGTCATGCAAATTAGGCGCAGTCAACGCGCTGCTGTTTTTGCGATCTTACGACGCCTCAATTTAAGTGCTTGCAGCCATGTAATTGGTAAACCCAATTCGACTGGCATGATTGAAATTTGGCGTGATGCCAAAAAGATTTATAGCGCTAGCCGTGAATCTTTACAAAAACTCTGGCAAAACACCAGTTGGCAAATTGCGCGTGGACGCGATAATCCTGCTTGCGCCGATAGTGAATTTGGCTTACTGGATGATCTCAGTGATCCAGGGATGACCCCCATCGTTACCTTCGATGCCCAGCAAGATATATCTGCACCGTTCATACAGAAGGGCGTGCGTCCACCAGTAGCCATTTTGCGCGAACAGGGCGTGAATTCCCATGTAGAAATGGCGTATGCCATGCATTGGGCTGGCTTTGATACATTTGATGTGCATATGTCAGACTTAATTGCAGGCAGGGCGCAGTTAAGCAACTTTCGTGGTTTGGTGGCCTGCGGCGGCTTTAGTTATGGTGATGTTTTGGGGGCCGGCGGGGGATGGGCTAAAACGATTCTGTTTAATTCTCAATTACGCGATCAGTTTGCACAATTTTTTGCCCAAGCAAATAGTTTTGCTTTGGGAGTTTGCAATGGTTGCCAAATGATGAGTAATTTAGCGCCAATAATTCCTGGTGCCGCCTCATGGCCCCAATTTACGCGCAATCTCTCAGAGCAATTTGAAGCCCGCTTAGCTATGGTCGAGGTCTTGCCATCGCCCTCTATCTTTACTCAAGGTATGGCTGGTAGCCAGCTTCCCATTGCAGTTTCGCACGGCGAAGGCTATGCAAACTTTAGCCGGCAAGGTAATGCCGAGCAATTGCGCGCCGAACATTTAGGCCTTGTACGATTTGTAAATCACCGTGGGGAAGCTACCGAAACATATCCGCTCAACCCCAATGGTTCAGCCGGCGGATTAACTGGCGTAACTACGCCCGATGGGCGTTTCACCATTATGATGCCGCACCCAGAACGGGTTTTTCGTACCGCTCAGCTTAGTTGGCATCCGCCAGAATGGAATGCTATTACCGATGGCGCTAGCCCATGGATGCGTTTATTCCGCAATGCCCGTTATTGGGTTAATTAATCGCGGGTTTATGCAAATGGCTGCAGGGAAGTCAAAAAATTTAGCAACAGAAGCTGTAACTTTTTCTGAATCGGGCGGAATTCGCTATTTACATTTTGGTAGCGATCTTATTCAAGGGGCTATGCGCTTAAATGATCCTGATGAAATTTATTTAGATTACAACCAGCAAATGATGGCTTGGCTGCTTTTTTTGGAAAGTCGGCCAGGCTTGCAAGTAGCTCAACTAGGTTTGGGCACTGGCGCATTAGCTAAGTTTCAGTATCGTTATTGTCCGGCAGTAAAAACCACCGCTATCGAATTAAACCCTGCCGTAATTATTGCGGCGCGCACCATGTTTTATTTGCCAGATGATGATCGCCGTTTACAAGTAAAGCAAATTGATGCCCTGGAATTTGTACTTGCGAGCGCTAATGCTGAGCAATACGATGCCTTACAAGTTGACCTATATGATGTGGCAGCCGAAGGGCCGGTATTAAGCTCACTCGAATTTTATCGGGCTTGTTATCGCGTTTTGCGCAGCCCTGGAGTAATGACTGTCAATTTATTTTCACAGCATTCCAGCTTTAAACGGAATCTGCAGAATATTTGTCGGGCATTTCATGATCGGGTGTTGTTATTTCCCGAATCACATGATTGCAATGCGGTGGCCATTGCTTTTAAAGGCCCACATATTTATGCGGAATGGAAAAGTATTAAAAAGCGTGCACAATTAATTCAGGAACAAACCGGTTTAGCTACTGCAACATGGGCTAAAGGCCTTAGAAATGCTAATGCCAGACAAGAGCTGGCATTAGAGATTTAAGGCAGTTTAGACAGTAACGGTATCGGCCATCTCACTAAAGCTTTTGATTTTGTCAAAATTCATATAGCGATACACTTCAGACGATTTACTATCGAGTGCAGCAACTTGCTCTAAATATTCCTTGGGAGTCGGTAAGCGCCCTAAGAGCGCGGCTACTGCCGCTAATTCAGCAGAGGCCAAATACACTTGAGTATCAATTCCTAGGCGATTAGGAAAGTTACGGGTTGAAGTAGAGACAGCGGTAGCGCCTTTGCGCATTTGGGCTTGATTTCCCATGCACAAAGAACATCCCGGCGATTCCATGCGCGCACCCGTGCGACCCAAGATACCGTAATAGCCTTCTTCAGTAAGAATCATTGCATCCATTTTGGTGGGCGGTGCAATCCAGAGGCGGGTAGGGATATCGGTTTTGCCTTCGAGTACTTTGCCTGCAGCGCGGAAGTGCCCAATATTGGTCATGCATGAGCCAATAAAAACCTCATCAATCTTAGCGCCAGCAACTTCTGATAAAAATTTCACATCGTCTGGATCGTTAGGGCAGGCCAGAATTGGCTCTTTAATTTCATCAATATTGATTTCAATAATTTCAGCATAGTCGGCGTTCGCATCCGCTTTCAAGAGCTGGGGATTAGCAATCCATGCTTCCATGGCTTTGATGCGACGGCCCAATGTACGCTTATCTTCATACCCATTCGCAATCATCCACTTCATTAATGTGATGTTGGAACGCATGTATTCAATAATTGGCTCTTTATTTAAGTGCACCGTACAACCGCCAGCAGAGCGTTCAGCAGATGCATCGGAGAGCTCAAAGGCTTGCTCAACTTTTAGATCAGGAAGACCTTCAATTTCTAAGATTCGACCAGAAAAAATATTTTTCTTGCCCGTTTTTTCTACCGTGAGCAAGCCCCGTTTGATGGCATAGAGTGGAATCGCATTGACTAAATCGCGTAGAGTAATACCGGGTTGCATTTTGCCTTTAAAGCGAATTAAGACTGACTCAGGCATGTCGAGCGGCATGACGCCAGTGGCCGCAGCAAAAGCAACCAGGCCAGAGCCGGCAGGAAATGAAATACCAATCGGAAAACGGGTATGGCTATCGCCACCAGTGCCGCAGGTATCTGGCAGCAGTAAGCGGTTAAGCCAACTGTGAATAACACCATCGCCGGGGCGCAAGGCCACACCACCTCGATTTGTCATAAAGGCAGGTAGCTCGTGATGAGTGCGAATATCAACTGGCTTGGGGTAAGCCGAGGTATGACAGAACGATTGCATAACTAAGTCGGCAGAAAACCCGAGGCAGGCTAAATCTTTTAACTCATCACGCGTCATTGGGCCCGTAGTATCTTGCGAGCCTACAGTGGTCATATGGGGCTCACAGTAAGTGCCCGGCAGCACGCCTTGACCTTCAGGTAAACCGCAAGCGCGACCCACAATTTTTTGCGCCAAACTAAAACCTTTTTTATGATCAGGCGGGCTTAATGGCACCCGGAATTCAGTTGATGCTGGCAAACCTAAGGCTGCACGCGCTTTAGCAGTAAGGCCCCGTCCGACAATAAGAGGAATGCGTCCGCCTGCACGCACCTCATCCAAAATAACCGGCGACTTTAACGTAAATTCGGCAATCACTTTGCCGTCTTTAAGTGCTTTACCTTCATAGGGGCGTAATTCGATGACATCACCCATATTCATTTTTGATACATCTAGTTCAATCGGTAATGCGCCAGCATCTTCCATGGTGTTAAAAAAGATTGGCGCAATTTTGCTACCTAAACATACGCCACCAAAGCGCTTATTGGGCACAAAAGGAATATCTTGACCAGTCCACCACAACACTGAATTAGTAGCTGATTTACGTGATGAGCCTGTACCCACGACATCGCCGACATAAGCAATTTGATGGCCTTTTTTCTGTAGCTCCACAATTTGTTTCATGGGGCCGCGTACACCAACCTCATCGGGTTCGATTCCAGCCCGTGGGTTTTTCAGCATCACAGTAGCATGCAGTGGAATATCGGGGCGACTCCAGGCATCTGGAGCTGGCGATAAATCATCGGTATTGGTTTCACCAGTAACCTTAAAAACGGTTAGAACCATACTTTCTGGCACAGCGGGGCGACTCGTAAACCACTCCGCTGCAGCCCAGCTTTGCATGACTGCCTTGGCATTGACATTACCTTTTTCAGCGAGTTCTTGCACGTCATTAAAGTAATCGAACATTAAGAGGGTTTTTTTCAATACAGCGGCGGCAGTTGCGCCACATTCAGCATCGCTTAATAAGTCTACTAAGGGCTTAATGTTGTAGCCACCTAACATGGTGCCCAGTAATTCAGTTGCTTCAATGCGTGAAAGCAGAGGAGTTTTTTCTTCCCCCTTGGCTACTTTATCGAGAAATTCAGCCTTCACCTTGGCGGCCTCGTCAACTCCAGCAGGAACCCGATAGGTTATTAAATCAATCAGCTGCTGTTCGGTACCAGCCGGCGGATTTTTTAATAGGCCGAGCAATAAGGATGTTTGATCTTTTGTGAGGGGCAGAGGCGGAATTCCCAGGGCGGCGCGTTCAGCAACTTGGGTGTTATAGGTATCTAACATCATTAAACCTCGAGGTAAGTTTTTGGAGCAATTCAGATCCTTATTGTAAATCTTTGGGACCCTATCAGCATTAGTCGCCGTCCAGCTTGGTAGGGGAGCTGCATGATTGAAGGGCTTAGGGATTTTTGGCTACTTTGCCAAATCGCCCTGGGTATCGGTATAATTGCCATTTCCAACCGAGCCTAAGCGATGACTAAATTTGTTTTTGTCACTGGCGGCGTAGTTTCTTCCCTAGGGAAGGGTATTGCAGCCGCCTCGCTCGCCGCGATTCTTGAATCCCGCGGCCTGAAGGTCACCCTCCTGAAATTAGACCCCTATATTAACGTTGACCCCGGCACAATGAGCCCGTTTCAGCATGGTGAGGTCTTTGTGACCGAAGATGGTGCTGAAACCGACCTCGATCTTGGGCATTACGAGCGCTTTATTTCAGCCAAAATGCGTAAAAGCAATAACTTCACGACTGGTCAAATTTATGAATCCGTTATTCGCAAAGAACGACGAGGGGAATACTTAGGTAAAACCGTACAAGTTATTCCCCATATTACGAATGAAATTCTGAGTTTTATTGAAAAAGGTGCTTTAGCAAGTCATGATGGGCATGCCGATGTTGCCATTTGCGAAATTGGCGGCACAGTGGGCGATATTGAATCTTTACCATTTCTAGAGGCTGCCCGCCAAATGGGTTTACGGATGCCCAAAGGTAGTTGTGCTTACGTGCACCTGACATTAGTGCCTTATATCGCTAGTGCTGGCGAACTAAAAACGAAGCCCACTCAGCATTCGGTACAAAAACTGCGCGAAATTGGTATTTTGCCTAATGTTTTATTGTGTCGCGCCGACCGACCCATTCCCGAAGATGAGCGTGCCAAAATTTCCCTATTTTCTAATGTCCGTGAAGAGGCGGTAATTTCGGTTTGGGATGTCGATACGATTTATAAAATTCCTGACATGCTTCATGCTCAAGGCATGGATGACCTGATTTGTCGTGAGCTCGAGATCGAGGCTAAGCCGGCCGATTTATCAGTCTGGAAAAAACTGGTTTATGAATTAGAAAATCCGCAAAATGAAATTTGTATTGGCATGGTTGGCAAATACGTCGACCTCACTGAATCGTATAAATCGCTTATTGAAGCTTTACGTCATGCTGGTATTCATAATCAAACTAAAGTTAATATCCGTTATATCGATTCTGAGCAAATTGAAAAATCTGGACTCGATTGCTTGCAAAATTTAGATGCCATATTAGTGCCTGGAGGCTTTGGTAAGCGCGGTACCGAGGGCAAGATCGCAGCCATTCGTTATGCGCGTGAAAATCAAATGCCTTACTTAGGCATTTGCTTGGGTATGCAATTAGCGGTCATTGAATTTGCCCGTCATGTAGCGCAAATTCAAGGGGCAAATAGCACTGAATTTGATCTCGATACTCCCCATCCCGTAGTCGCTCTGATTACGGAGTGGCTTGACCGTGAAGGGCGCATTGAAAAACGTGCGAGCGATTCCGATTTGGGCGGCACGATGCGTTTAGGGTCGCAGAGCTGTCCAGTGAAACCAGATACCTTGGCACACCGTATTTATGGCGCAGTTGTTAATGAACGGCATCGCCATCGCTATGAAGTAAACAACGCCTATGTACCCCGTTTAGAAAAAGCCGGCTTAATTATTTCTGCCCATACACCCACTGAATCGTTGCCTGAGATGATGGAACTACCAACGGCAATGCATCCCTGGTTCTTTGGGGTGCAATTCCACCCTGAATTTACTTCAACCCCGCGCGCAGGACATCCTTTATTTCTAGCCTTCATT
Source organism: Polynucleobacter sp. IMCC 29146 (assembly GCF_021395195.1). Lineage (NCBI taxonomy): Bacteria > Pseudomonadati > Pseudomonadota > Betaproteobacteria > Burkholderiales > Burkholderiaceae > Polynucleobacter > Polynucleobacter sp. IMCC 29146. Next base: position 78,443 of record NZ_JAJVCR010000002.1, read on the forward strand.
AAGGCAGCTCTTGAGCGCCATCAAGCTGTCGCAACGGTAGCTGCCTAATGACGAAGATGGATCACGCGATGCATTTATGTGGCTTTCCCGTTGGCTTGAAGCAGCCCCTCTTTTTAATTGCCGGCCCTTGTGTTATTGAGTCTGAGCAATCAGCCCTGGACATTGCTGGGGAATTAAAGTCCATTACCAGCGCATTAGGGATGCACTTTATTTATAAATCTTCTTTTGATAAAGCTAATCGCTCGTCGGGTAATTCTTATCGTGGCCTTGGCATGGAACGGGGTCTAGAAATTTTAGCCAAGGTAAAAAAACAAATTGGCGTGCCAGTGCTTACCGACGTGCATGACATTCCTGAAATTGCACCAGTTGCCGCGATTGTCGATGTTTTGCAAACGCCCGCATTTTTATGTCGGCAAACCGATTTTATTCGGGCATGCGCGCAAAGTGGCAAGCCAGTAAATATTAAAAAAGGTCAATTTTTATCGCCGCAAGAAATGTTTAATGTCCTAGACAAAGCGCGCGAAGCCGCGAAAGAAAAAGGCCTATCACAACAGTTTTTGGTATGCGAGCGGGGTACTACATTTGGTTATAACAATTTAGTAGCCGATATGCGTAGCTTGGCAATTTTGCGTACAACGCAGGCTCCCGTGGTCTTCGATGCGACACACTCAGTTCAGTTGCCAGGGGGTCATGGTACCAGTAGCGGTGGGCAGCGTGAGTTTGTGCCAGTGCTCGCCCGGGCAGCAGTTGCAGTTGGAATTAGCGGTATTTTTATGGAAACCCATCCAGACCCAGCTAAGGCACTTTCTGATGGCCCCAATGCAGTGCCCTTAAACCGCATGCGAGAACTACTTGAATCACTGCTAGCAATTGATGCAGCAGTAAAAAAAGATGGGGTCTTCATTGAAGATGATTTTTAATTTAAACGCTTTAGGAGAAGGTGCATGAGCGCCATTGTTGACATTATTGGCCGTGAAATTTTAGATTCTCGCGGCAACCCCACAGTTGAGTGTGATGTCTTACTTGAATCTGGTGTGATTGGTCGAGCTGCAGTGCCCTCTGGCGCCTCGACGGGTTCACGCGAGGCTATCGAGCTGCGCGATGGCGACGACAAGCGTTATTTAGGCAAAGGTGTTCTAAAGGCCGTGCAGCATGTGAACACCGAAATATCTGAAGCGGTGATGGGTTTAGATGCCAGTGAGCAGGCTTTTTTAGATCACACCTTAATTGAATTAGATGGTACGCACAATAAAGCCCGACTTGGTGCAAATGCCACGCTAGCAGTTTCTATGGCTGTAGCACGCGCAGCAGCCCAAGAAGCGGGTTTGCCTTTATATCGTTACTTTGGGGGCTCAGGCGGCATGCAATTACCCGTACCAATGATGAATATTGTGAACGGTGGTGCGCACGCTAACAACAGCCTTGATATTCAAGAATTCATGATCATGCCAGTCGGGGCAAAAAACTTTCGTGAGGCTTTGCGCTGTGGCGCAGAAATTTTTCATGCGCTAAAGAAAATTTTGCACACTAAAAATATGCCTACCTCAGTTGGAGATGAGGGTGGCTTTGCGCCCAATTTCACTAGCAATCAAGAATGCTTGCAAACGATTCTAAGTGCAATCGATCAGGCTGGCTATCAAGCTGGTGAAGATGTTTTATTGGCTTTGGATTGCGCTGCCAGTGAATTTTATAAAGACGGAAAATATCACTTAAGCGGCGAAGGCTTACAGCTTAGCTCAGCTGAATTCGCCGATTATTTAGGGCAGTTAGCCGATCAATTTCCTATTGTCTCAATTGAAGATGGAATGCACGAAGCCGATTGGGATGGTTGGGCCAATATTACCGAAAAACTAGGTAAGAAAATTCAGCTGGTGGGTGATGATTTATTCGTTACCAATACTAGAATATTGCAAGAAGGTATTGATAAGGGCGTAGCAAATTCAATCTTAATTAAAATTAATCAAATTGGAACGCTTACAGAAACCTTCGCAGCAATTGAGATGGCCAAACGGGCAAACTATACCGCTGTCATTTCTCATCGCTCTGGGGAAACTGAAGATAGTACGATTGCTGATATTGCCGTGGGTACAAATGTAGGGCAAATTAAAACGGGATCTTTATCGCGCTCAGATCGCATTGCTAAATACAATCAACTGTTGCGTATTGAAGAAGATTTAGGGGATATCGCCACCTATCCAGGCAAAGCTGTTTTTTATAATTTAAAGCGTTAAATTCTTTATTTCATTTATATGCCAATGACATCTTCAATATGAGAATCATTGTTTACTCGATGCTGTTGCTGTTTATTGGCATTCAATATCCTTTATGGCTAGGCAAGGGAGGGTGGTTAAGGGTTTATGAAATGGAAGGTCAGCTGAATGCGCAACAGGAAAAAAACCAACTGCTTACCTTGCGCAATGCCAAGTTAAGTGGCGATGTTAAAGATTTAAAAGAAGGTACCCGCGCAATAGAAGAGCGCGCACGAGCGGAGCATGGCATGCTTAAAGAAGGTGAATATTACGTGCAAATTTTGCCAACTGAAAGCCCCTTGGCTGCAAACGCTGTTAGTGGAACCGCGCCGAATAAGAAGTAAATTGCTAGGTATTAGTGTCCCTTCGATGGCGGCCTGGTTGCATCACTTAGTAAATCTGTTTTAAATACTTGGCGACAATCTACCGGATCAAAGGAATAGGTTTTGCCACAAAAATCGCAGATGGTCTCTACATCACCGCGTTCAGCTAACAAACTCTCTACCTCAGGCTCGCCAAGCATGCGTAAGACATCGGCTACCTTTTGGCGCGAACAACGACAGGCAAACTGCACTGCGCGTGCGGGGAAACTGCGCACCCCAGCCTTGGCTGATTCTTCAAGGAAGAGCCTACGCAAGGTGGTTTCAGGCTCTAGGGTGAGCAATTCATTACTTGTGATGGTTTCTCCTAATAATTGAATACGATTCCAACCTTCGGCTGCTAATTCGGCATCTAAGTGAGCATGCCCACTAGAGTTGGGTAAGCGCTGTAATAACAAGCCACCTAAACTTGCCTCGTCACTAGCTAACCAAATACGGGTATCAACTTGTTCGGAATGCCGCATATAGAGCATGATGGCCTCGGCTACAGAAGTTACCGGCTTTGACTGTCCAGCTAAATTATCTTGTTGAAGAGCCACAATACCCTGATAAGGGGCTTGTCCAGGCTTGCGTTCAGCAGCATCTAAGGTGATCACTAGACGGCCAGTATGCTCTGCATCTAGTAACTCACCAAGGGTGGCGTTTGCATTAATTTCGCCGCAATTGGGTGATAATTTAACCGTTGCGCGCAGGGTTAAATTGGCAGTACATTCAACCACTAATAATGAAACTGGGCCTTTACTTTGCGCTTGAATAATTAAGGTGCCATCAAACTTTAAGCTGGCGCTTAGAAGCGCGGCGGCAGAGACAAAATCGCCCAAAATTTTACGAACTGCTAAGGGCTCAGTACGGTGCTCTAGAATGGCTTGCCAGGCAGTGCCAAGACTGACGATTTCTCCGCGTACTGGTGCGCCATCACAAATAAATACAAGTAATTGATTCATCACTAAAGTATCCACGGTTTTAGAAAAAAGCTCATGACCTGAGATAATAAGCAATATGACCATTCGTACCCGTTTTGCTCCTAGCCCAACTGGCTTCATCCATCTAGGTAACTTGCGTAGCGCCTTATATCCTTGGGCTTTTGCGCGCCATCATCAAGGCGAATTCATCTTGCGCATTGAAGATACTGATCAAGAGCGCTCAACGCTCGAGGCTGTTGAAGTCATTCTTGAGGGCATGCATTGGTTAGGGCTTGATCCTGATGAAGGACCAATTTATCAAATGCAGCGACTTAATCGCTATCAGTTAGTAATTCAGGACATGTTAAAAAATGGCTTAGCCTATCCTTGCTATATGAGTGAGGCTGATTTAAATGCTTTGCGAGATGCGCAAATAGCGAATAAAGAAAAGCCGCGCTACAACGGCCTTTGGCGCCCTGAGCACGGCAAAATTTTGCCTGAGCCGCCCGTTGGTGTCAGCCCTGTGATTCGTTTTAAAAATCCACTCGAAGGCAGCGTGGCTTGGCAAGATGCAGTTAAAGGCTTAATTGAAATTCGGAATGATGAACTTGACGATTTAGTCATTGCACGAACCGATGGCACACCTACTTATAATTTTTGTGTAGTTGTAGATGATATGGATATGAACATTACCCATGTGATTCGCGGCGATGACCATGTGAATAACACCCCTCGGCAAATTAATATTATGCGAGCTTTAGGCGGTACGCCACCAGTGTATGCCCATTTACCCACCGTCTTAAATGATACGGGTGAAAAAATGAGTAAGCGCAACGGGGCGATGAGCGTGCGCGATTACCAAAAGGCAGGCTATTTACCAGAGGCCATTTTAAATTATTTAGCTCGATTGGGCTGGGCCCATGGCGATGCGGAAGTATTTACTAAAGAGCAATTTGTTGCCTGGTTTGAGTTAGAGCATCTGGGTCGATCTCCTGCCCAACATAATCCTGAAAAATTACTTTGGTTAAATCACCATTACATTCAGCAGGCTGATACAAAGTACTTAAGCGAATTAGTGCGGCCTTTTGCTGAAGAGCGTGGCATTGATATTCATCGAGGTCCCAATTTTGAGCAAGTTGTAGGGTTGCTAAAAGATCGTGCCAACACCTTATTAGAAATTGCTGATGGTGCGAAATTATTCTATATGCCTGCTCCTCAACATTCAACTGAGCAGATTGTGGCTCATATACCAGAAGCCATTAAGCCTGCTTTAAACGATTTAAGACGCGCAATTGAGGGCTGTAAATCATCAAAAGAAGCCTATGCGGCTGCGATTAAGGCCGTCTTAGTACAACATCAAATCAAAATGCCAGCCCTCGCTATGCCTTTGCGTTACGCTTTATTTGCCACAACACAAACCCCAGCTATTGATGCAGTAATGGCTCTGATGGGGTGGGAAGCCTGTACCGAGCGTCTAAACTTGGTGCTGAGTTAGTACCAAGCTAGGCTCTGCATCAAGCATTGCTAGGCAAATAACTCGGTAAGCCCAAGCCGGAGAAGAAAAATAGGCTAAAATCACGGATTGTTTGAATATGCGGTCAGATATTGACGGGAAATAAGAAGTTAAGCAATTTAACGCAGGGGGTATAGCTCAGCTGGGAGAGCGCTTGCATGGCATGCAAGAGGTCAGCGGTTCGATCCCGCTTATCTCCACCACTATTTTGAACAATTTAGTCCAGGTCCCCATCGTCTAGAGGCCTAGGACATCACCCTTTCACGGTGAGTACGGGGGTTCGAATCCCCCTGGGGACGCCAGTTTTTTGAGTCGTATTAAGTGGTTTAGTAGCATCGTTTTACAGTGACGTTGTACTAGTTTTGCCCTATTTGGAGCGGTAGTTCAGTTGGTTAGAATATCGGCCTGTCACGCCGGGGGTCGCGGGTTCGAGTCCCGTCCGCTCCGCCAAATTGTCAAGTAAAAAGAGGCTCTCGAGCCTCTTTTTCTTTTTGATTACAGCCCGCAAAAAACAAGCAGATCTCGCCATGATTCCCACAGCAAAATTCAGGGTATAGTTATTCCCATTTAAACCAAGGAGAATAATCATGGCCAAGATTTTATTTAATCGTGCACTCATCCTTATAGCCATACTAATGTCCTTAATGGCTGTTCCGATGTTGGGGCAAGCTCAAGTCATTACCGCAGCAAATGCCCAAGTTGAAGCAGAAAAACTTGAACGTCTATGGTGGGATCAAGTAAAAAATGGTGACATGCAGGGGCTAGAAAAAACTGTATCACCTAACTATCAACAGGTATTAAACATTGGCGCTCAAAATAAAGCGGCCTGGATGGAGATTATTAAAAAGGCCAAGATTCGTGAATATGCCCTTAGCAGTCTCAAGGCTACCTATTCTGAAAATGCTTTAATTGTTTCTTATGCAATAGCAACAAAAGAAATCATCGATGGCAAAGAGCTCTCAAGAAAACCGCAGTACCGACTTGATGTATGGCAAAAGAGTGCTGCAGGATGGCAAGTCATTGCTCACGCTAATTTAAATCCCGTACCTTAACTAGAGCGCATGGAAATCCCATGCCAATTTTTACCATTGATGCTGAAAAATAGGCATTATTACAATAAAGAACTAAGGAACGAGTGATCAAATTTAGCCTGTTATTACCTCTCTTTTTACTCCTCTCTATTGAGGCGTTTGCACAATCTGCAGCCCCTAAAGTAGCTAAGCTATTGCCTCCCGAGCAAGCTTCAAGCGCAGTAATTTTGAATCCAAAATCACTGGCTAAAACAACTTTTGGCAAAGGACTGCCCGCTTTTTCATATCCCTTGAGTAAGGCACCTTTCACTACTTATGACGGCGGCGTAGTAAAACAAGCGGGTAGTTATAACTTTCCGGCTAGTAAAAATATAGCCGGCGTCTATATGGATTTACAGCCAGGCGCAATTAGAGAGTTGCATTGGCATGCCGATGCCGCTGAGTGGGCCTACATGATTGAGGGCAAAACCCGCATCACCTTAACTAACCCCTGGGGGCAAGTTCAAATTGCCGAGGTTGAAGAGGGGGGCATTTGGTTCTTTCCCAAGGGTTGGGGGCATAGCATTGAAGCATTAGATCCAAAGGGCGCTAAATTTATTTTAGTATTTAATAATGGGAAGTTCACTGAACAGTCCTCTTTTCAACTAAGCGATTGGATTTCCACTGCGCCAGTTGACTTACTGACACAGTATTTTGGTTCGGAACAATTAGTGAAGCAGTTACCTAAAAAAGAAGTTTATATTTCACGCTATAACCCAAATGCTGGACCTTTAAAAACCGCTTACTCATTGAATCCCAATGCCCCACCCATTCCGGTTTCTCATGTCTTTAATTTATTGGGACAAAAACCGGTTGCAGAGGGCAAAGGTGGCGCCCTGAAATTAGCTACTAATAAAGAATTTCCCGCCAGTTTTGATATGTCGGGAGCGGTGATGACGCTTGAACCAAGCGGTTTACGTGGATTTCACTGGCACCCCAATGCTGATGAGTGGCAATTTGTACTGAAAGGCCAGATGGAATTAACCGTCTTTGCTTCAGGTGGTAAAGCAAGTGTGAGTAAATTAAATAAAGGTGATATTGGCTATGTGCCACTAGGGTATGGGCACGCTCTTAAAAATCCATCAAATGTTAACCCCGCTGAAATTCTGATTGTTTTTAACGCTGGCGATTATCAATCGATGGATTTAGACCAGTGGATCTCTACTATTCCTGTTAGTGCACTTTCTAATAGCTTACAAATTCCAGTAGAGTCTGTTGAGAAATTATTGCCTAAAAGAAAAGAAACTTTTGTTGGTCCACGGTAATTTTTGTAAATTCGAAATTAGGTAAGCCGCCATTACATGAGGGTACAATCATGATTCAATTCAGTCGCAAAGCACTTCTTGTTGGTATATGCACTTGCCTTTTATCACTCTTAGCTAATGCTCAGAGTGATTACCCCACTAAACCAATCACCTATGTAGTGCCTTATCCTCCAGGAGGAGCAGCCGATGTATTTGCTCGGCAGTTAGCAAAAAAATTAAGTGAACGTCTTGGTAAACCAGTAGTCATTGAAAACCGTCCCGGCGCCAATGGCAATATTGGCTCGGAATATGTTGCTAAAGCTCCGGCAGATGGCTATATGATTCTGCTAGGCTCTGCCAGCACCATTACCATTAATCCCCATCTTTATGGCAAACAGATGCCATATGATCCGATGAAAGATCTGCAGCCAGTTTCTGGTACGCATGAAATGGCTAATGTACTCGTAGTGAATATTGCAACCCCTTATAAAAGTGTCGCCGATGTCGTTGCTGCTGCTAAAGCGAAGCCGGGGGCAATTGCTTATGCCTCAGCTGGAAACGGTAACACGATGCATTTAGCAGGAGAGCAATTTAAGATGCAAGCAGATATCGATTTGCTCCATGTACCTTACAAGGGGGGTCCTCCGGCCTTAAATGATGTACTTGGGGGCCAAGTGCCAATGATGTTTAATAATCTACCCGCCATAGTGATGCTGGTGAATAGCGGCAAGTTGCGCGCCTTAGGGGTTGGCTCAGCAAAGCGCTCGCCTTTATTGCCTAGCGTGCCAACCATGGATGAAGCAGGTATGAAGGGTTACGTATCGATTGTGTGGAATGGCATTTTTGTGCGTGCTGGAACGCCCCGTCCCATTGTTGACCGCCTCAATCGCGAAATTGTCGCTATCCTCAATGAGCCCGATACCAAGCGATCATTAGAAGAGCAGGGCTTTAACACTATGCCTACAACCCCAGAGCAATTTGCTGATTTAATACGCGCCGATTACCCGCGTTGGGGAACGCTAGTTAAGGCTTCTGGCGCGAAGGTCGATTAGGCTTTAGTGTGCCTCTCCAAAGGCAGCCTAAGCCGATCTACTGTTGTTTTTGCACAGCCTATATTTTGATTTAGATCAAAATATAGGCTGTTAACTCTATATAAATTTACAACAACTACCTCGGCACCCCTTAATTACTTGTGGGTTTGATTTAAATCAAAATTAGAAACTTTTAAAAATTTAGACTGATCTTAGTAAAGAAAACTTAGTCTAAATTGATAAAGGAGTATGAGATGAGAGTTAAATCATTGGTAGTTGCTTTAGCTACTAGTTGTATGCTAGCTCCAGCAATGGCGCAAGCACAGGCGCAAGAAAACCCATGGATGATAAGAGTTCGTGCGGTTTATTTAGATTGGGCTAATGGTCAATCGGGCGGTAATGGCGCAGTGCAATCATTAAATGTTCAAGCCGAAAAAGAGTGGATTCCCGAGTTAGATATTACTTATTTTTTCACCAAAAATATTGCTACTGAACTGGTGCTAACTTATCCCCAAAAAGTAAAAATTAATGCCGGTGCAAATCAAGCGAATGTGGGCACCATTAGTGCTTTGCCACCTTCCCTAGTCTTGCAATATCACTTTACTGATTTAGGCGCCTTTAAACCTTATGTCGGAGCAGGTATCAACTACACTATTTTTAGTAATCGCGCTAATTTTCCTGCCTTAAATAATAGTGTCACGGTTAATCAATCAAGTGTAGGTTTTGTCGGACAAATTGGCTTTGACTACATGTTTGATAAAAATTGGGGCATGAATGTTGATCTAAAATACATCACCATGTCAACTGATGTACAAACGGTATCGGGAGGTACTAATTTAGGCACTTTAACCCTTAATCCATGGACACCAGCAGTGGGAATTACGTATCGCTTTTAAGAGTCCCGACTGAGGGGGCATAACGGTATGGCGGGCCTGGTTTCTCGGGCTCGCTACAATACCAAATATGCCCCAATTTGCTGCTAATCTTTCATTGCTTTTTAATGAGGTTCCTTTTCTAGAGCGCTTTGAAAAAGCCTCTCAAGCTGGCTTTAAGGCGGTTGAATTTCTGTTTCCTTATGCGTACGCTGCCGAGGAAATTAAGACCCGGTTAGATCAATATCATTTAAAGATAGTTTTACATAACCTACCACCAGGTAATCTTGAAACTAATGAGCGGGGTATAGCTTGCCTGCCAAATCGCATTGAGGAATTTCGTTTAGGTGTCGCTACGGGCATTCAGTACGCAAAAATCTTAGGTGTTCAGCAGCTTAATTGTTTAGCGGGTATTGCCCCTAACGATATTGATGCCAAGTTATTACGTCAAACACTTATTGCTAATTTGCAATATGCCGCTAAAGAATTTCATGCTGCAGGACTGAAATTATTAATTGAACCCATTAATACCTTTGATATACCAAACTTTTTTTTATCTCGTACCGAGCAAGCCATTGCAATCTTAGATGAGGTAGCCGCTCCGAATGCTTTCTTACAATTTGATATTTACCATGCGCAACGGATGGCAGGGGAGCTAGCCAAGACTATAGAGTTATATTTACCGCGTATTGCCCATATGCAACTAGCTGACAACCCTGGCAGAAATGAACCTGGCACCGGAGAAATTAATTACTATTTTTTATTTGAGCTAATTGATCGCTTGCAATATTCTGGCTGGATTGGCTGCGAATATAAACCCCTGACAAGTACCGAAGCAGGGTTGAGTTGGATGAAGCGCTTGAAGAATGATTTGACACAATGACAAAAGAAATTTTGCAGGTAGTCTATTTACATGGCTTTCGTTCTTCACCCAACTCCTCTAAGGCAAAATTAACTGGTGCGGCTGTGCAGGCAAAAATTGAAGATGGGGCTGCGCTGCAATGGTTTTGCCCCCAACTGCCGCCATCACCCCAAGGTGCAATTAATTTGGTACTAAACCACTTGCAAAACGCAAAGCCGGCAAACGTTGCCATCATTGGCTCTTCGCTGGGTGGGTTTTATGCGAACTGGCTGGCTGAGTATCTGGGCTGTAAAGCCGTAGTTCTTAATCCGGCCGTCTATGCTGCACGCGAATTAGCGCCTTATGTTGGCCAGTTAACGCAATATGACAGTAATGAGCCCTTTGATTTCAAGGCTGAGTATATCGATGAATTAAAAGCATTACAAATTACCCAAATAACCATGCCTGAGCGCTATTTTTTAATGGCCGCTAAAGGCGATGAGTTGCTTGACTGGCATGAAATGGTCGATTTTTATGCTAGCGCGCCTCAACTGGTGCTAGATGGCAGCGATCATGGTCTAAGTGAATACAGCCTCTACCTACCTCAAGTACTGGATTTTGTCTGTGCTGGTGGCTAAGCCTAAACCCCTTCTTTAATCCCTCTTAAGAGTGCGGAATAGGAGCGCAAATGGCATTCATTGATAGAGCCACCACTTTTCTGTAAGATAGGGGCGAAGGTTCGTTTTTAAGGGTCTTACCTTAATGCAAGCGAATCGCAGAAAGGAGCTGTTGTGCTTAGTATTTTGAAGTTAGATGCTGGTGGCATTCCCCAATGTTGGGTGAATGCTGAAGAGGCTACTAAGCATTACGCCGATAAAAGTGTCTTATGGACACTGGGTGACCCAATTGCAGTCATGCGCGGGGGTATTTCTCGCCTTACTGGTCAGCAATCTATCATTGAGTTGCACTCTATTTTAGCCGTCAAGGGCTCTGCACGCATTAATCTTTTTGATGTGATTCCTGCAATTACCAAACGCAAGTTATTTAGGCGTGATCGCGGGCTATGTGCATATTGCGGGCAGGGCGTTACAGAAAATGATGCTGAAGCAGAGCATATTATTCCGAACAGTCGTGGTGGCAAATATGCGTGGATGAATTTAGTCATCGCCTGTCGGCCTTGCAATCAACGCAAAGGCAATCGCACCCCTGAAGGTTCTGGTATGAGCTTGCTGTATGCCCCATACACACCTAGCTTATACGAAGATATGATTTTAAAAGGCCGCAATATTTTGGCTGATCAAATGGATTTTTTGGCTGCTAAATTACCTAAAGAAAGTCGCTTGCTGGAAGGTGCTTTCTGGGATTAAGAGTTCTATTAGGCGCACTATTAATCTCTTTAGTTGCGCACTTTATTATATTTATTGGCTTACCTTTTATTTCTTTTGGCAATCAGCTTGCTACGCCAGAAGAACAAACTATTCAAGCTGTTCTAAAAGTTGAAAAGGTTCAGCCTATTGAAATTAAACGCGGACAAAAGAAAAAGCTCGCCCCCACCGTCTCATCAAGCGGTAATTCATCTATTAGCTCAAGCCCTAGCGGTACTGAAACAGAAGGAGAGGAGGGTGGCGTAAGTCAAAAAGGGCAGGCTTTTCGCTTACCCAGCTCGGCTACCCTTTTTTATGATGCGTATGCCGATGGGCAAATAAACCAAACTGGAAGAGTTGATTGGGTTGTTAATGACGGTGGATATCGGCTTTATATTAATGTGCCGTTTGCCTTTGTTGGCCCGTTTGTTTTCGAGTCGCGCGGCGTGGTTGATAAATATGGTCTAGCACCAGCCATTTATTGGACTCAGCGTGGTGAAAAACCACCTCGGTACTCGCGTTTTGATCGTGACGATAAAGGTGGGGGGAAAATGTTTTTTACTGAAAAGCCTGAATTTACTCCCGATATTTTGCCTGGTACCCAAGATCGTTTTAGCTTGATGTTTCAGCTAGCTTCTTTACTCAATGGCAGCGAAAAGATTGATGAAGCAGGGGTCGTGCGCGAAATTCCCGTGGTCGATTACAACACACTTGAAATGTGGCAATTTCTGAGTTTTGGCGAAGAGTTGAAATCAGATGCAATTCCTTCCTTAGGTCAAACAGCAGTTCGTCACTATCGCTTAATTCAAAGGGCCAGCGATCCATATAAACGGCAGGTCGATATTTGGTTAGCAAAAGATTTGGAATGGCTGCCTGGCCGTGTTCGTACCTTAGAGGCGAATGGCAGGGTGTTTGAATTGGTATTTAAGCAGCGGGCAGATTAATATCGGCACTTTTAGCTGAGGTAGTGCGCCGGCTTATTAGAGTACCCAGCATATTGAACAAAGCTGCTCCCGACATCGAGGCGGCGAAGATGCCCGAGAAGGCAATCACAATCGGTAGTATTCGCCAGCTCTTAGCAAGCTCAAAGCCGCCAAATCCTACGGTGACATACATTTCGCCAGCAAAATAAAATGTTTCTGGATTAGAGGGAAAAATATTGAGTGGAATTAGGGCGTAAGTCCACAGCACAATGTCCATCAGATGCCCTAAAATAATCAGCACAATAGCGACAAAATAAGCCATAAAGGCGGCTAACCGAAAGCCATAAATATAATGGCCGGCAATGCGATAGTTATCCACTAGCCAACTGCGAATAGCATTAAAACAAATAACGACGAGCAGTACATAGACGCCATGAAAAGTCAGCATCAAACCAACGAAACCTAATATCCAATAGATTTGCTGATTGCCGATATCTATATATATTTGCTTAAATAGCTCAGTCAGCGAAGGCAGGTAGTTTAGTAGGTCCATTAATTTAGGTTGTTATTCATCTTTATTTGGCCTGGTAAAGGTGGATACTAATAAGGTGTAGAGCGCTGACCCAGAAATGGCCACTGCAAATAAGCCCGAAAAGGACAGCAAAATGGGCAACATATTCCAATTTGGCCCGAGCTTAAAGCTGGGGTCGTTATGGTCTAAATTGGTATACATTTCCCCCGCAAAATAAAAGGTTTTTAAAGTGCTGGGGAAGACCTCTAGGTTAACCATGGCATAGGTCCAAATAAAGATATCCAGTAAATGACTTACAAAGATCAATAAAATAACTGAGAAATAGACCAAGACATCCACTTGTTTTTGGTAACGATTAATATTGTGTTTATTGATCTGATGAAAGGCCGTCATGATCAGCAGTACAAGCATGCCATGGATTAACACTACCAGCACGGCCACAAAAATCATAAACTTCATTTCAGGCCTAACCAAATCAACAGCAATCTCATTCCAAAGATGAACAATATTGGGAAGATTGCTTAGAAACTCAGGCATGAGCAGTGGCAGTGAAGGTAAGGGTTAGGCAGGATTAAAAGAAGATCTATTTCTTATTTGACATAATAATGATTATACGCATAATAGATTAGGCTAAGCCCATGTTACTTACGCTGCGGCAGCGCCACCATATGGGTATATTTTTGCTTATAAAGCTTCTGCCAGCGACTTGAAAGCCCTTCACTAATTTCGCGTTGCCCAAAGAAATCAGCTACATCAATCGCCGTAAAGCCCTGATGATTCACTATTTGCATATCAGCGCCGTTCTTGAGCAAGACGCTTACGGTTTCTATATTGCCAGAACGCACGGCCATCATTAAGGGCGTTGTATTGCTTTCAGAAAGTGCATTCACTAGCGCGCCTTGCTCAAGTAAATAGGTAGCAATATCTGTTTGACCAGATGATGCCGCGTAATGCAATGGCGTCCACCCAGATTGATTAAAGATCGCCGCTTTATTTTCAACCAAATACTTCACTTCAGGCATTAACCCAAAGATCGCGGCCATCATTAGGGTGGTTTCACCATTTCGATTAGTGGCATCGATATTAATTTCTGGTGAATCCATTAAAAGATACAAAACTTCCATAGAACGGTCGTCTAAAGCCAGTATTAACAGGGGTGTGCCCTTGGCATCGCGCATATTAGGACTAATTAAACCTTGCTGTAACAACCCTGTCATCCCCCTCACATCATTAAATTTAGCCGCCTTAATGGCATCAAGCTCATAAACTGGGGTTTGAGCCAGGGAATAAATCGGCATTCCTAGGCCCAAAGCAAAATACAAGCTCAAGCAGCCCAACAGCCGCAACGACGGCAGCAAAAAAGGCTTACGAAAAATAGTGACATTTAACTGCATATTTATGGTCTATCTAATTGAAAACAATGAAAAAAATTACTGGACGTTTGCTGTGCTACGGACTCAACTGAAACCCCTTTCAGGTGCGCAACAAAGCGGCCCACATCGGCTACCCAAGCTGGCTCATTGGTTCTACCGCGATGGGGAACAGGCGCTAAATACGGCGAATCGGTCTCAATTAACATATGCTCTAATGGCAACTGACGGCAGGTTTCTTGCAGATCCTTAGCATTTTTGAAGGTCACAATTCCTGAAAAAGAGATGTAAAACCCCATTTCAATGGCAGCTAGTGCCACTGCCGTACTCTCGGTAAAGCAATGCATCACCCCGCCAACGCGCCCTGCTCCCTCCTCTTGCATAATGCGCAGCGTATCTTCTGCGGCAGAGCGGGTATGAATAATGAGGGGTTTATTGGCCCGTATGGCCGCCCGAATATGGATGCGAAAGCGTTGGCGCTGCCATTCCATCGAATCATAGGTGCGCTCTCCGCTACGGTAATAATCTAAGCCCGTTTCTCCCAGGGCAATTATCTTTGGGTGCTCTGCTTCCGCTACCAAGAAATCTTCAGTTGGTTCGGGGGTATTTTCATAATCAGGATGCACCCCTACCGATGCGTATAGATGCGCATAGGTTTCAGCCAAGGCCTTAACGGCAGGAAAATCAGGTAAATCAACTGAAATACAGAGCGCATGACTAACCCCGGCAGCAGCCATATTAGCCAACACCTCAGGCATGCGATCACGATATTCAGGAAAATCAAGATGACAATGTGAATCAATAAACATCAGGGCCAATCAACATATTTTGATAGTTCAATCGCTAAAAATATTTTGGTATTGCAGCAACAAGGCTTCCATTTGTATGCGCGTAGCAAGGGGATGATTTTCATGGCGCCGAGCTTGTAAGAGCATTTTCCACCAGCGCATTAATTTTACTAGACGCACTTGCTTGGCTAGCACCCTCAAGACCTCAGTGTGCTTAGGGTAATAACGCACCACATTCGCTTGCGAAAGCCCTTGTAGGTCTGCACACCAGCGTTGCAAAGTGATTAATAAAATAGGTACAGGCGCTTTATGAATTTTTTCGGCAATACTAAGCCAATCGATCTGAATTCCATTTGCTAGGCCCTGTAACAAACTTTTTGTGGCCAAGGCACCCAGCAGCAACTCATCTTTTTCGTCTTCACTACTTCTAGCTAGCAGGGTTTCATAAACGGCAAATGGGGCATCGCCGAATTCATCATAAAGCGCCTCTATTTCAGCTGTAGATATTGCGTTGAGTTTTTCGGTAGCGAGTTTATTTTGCAGCCAACTAAGCCCAATGGCGCGCTCAGGCTTTGGTGCTTGCAAGAGTCGGCAGCGCGAGCGAATGGTTGGCAGAACCCGATCAAGTCTAGCGGCCACTAAAATAAAAATAGTTTGGGGTGGCGGCTCTTCCAAAGACTTAAGTAAGGTATTGGCTGCATCGGGCTTTAATTGCTCCAGGGGCGAAACTAAGATCACCCGATTACCTCCTCGGTGGCTACCGAGCCCCAATGAGCTAATAACGCTACGTGCTTCAGCGATAGCAATAAAACGCTTTTCTTTTTTATCGGTCGCTTCCGCATCGGCTTCATCATCGCGGGCTTTAGTAGTTCGCACTGGTGCATCGGCTTGACCGCCTTCGAGTGCTGCCTGGGGCAAATACTTATGCTGTATTTCAGGAACGAGCGCCATGAAATCGGGGTGATTGCCAGTGGCAAACCACCGACATGCCTCACATTGCTGGCAAGGCTTACTAATATTGGGTTCTGCGCATTCACACAATAAGGCTTGGGCAAGATGGATCGCAAAATCATATTTGCCAATACCTGCTTGCCCATAAATAAGCACTGCATGGGGAAAGGCGGCGAAAGGTAATTCGCCCCATAGGCCTTGTAGCCAAGGAGCAATGGGTTGATTAAGGCTCATAGCTTTTATTCATTGCTAGCTATTATAGTTAAAATTAATAATAAAATTATGCATATAAATCATATATTTACATCAATATTTTGAAGCTTTTTCCAGATTACCTCAGGGGTGTCGCGCGCATCTAAAACACGAAAACGCTCAGGTTCTGCTCCTGCACGCCGCAGATACTCTTGGCGAACGCGTTCAAAAAAGGCGAGGTCCAGACGTTCAAATTTATCTGGCGTTCTTGCCTGTGAGCGCCTCGCTTCTGCAACTTCACTGGGCAAATCAAATAAGAAAGTCAGATTAGGCTGCAAGAGCTTCCCTGCCCTGCTTTGTACCCATTGTTCGAGTTGGCTGAGTTTTTCAACGCTTAAGCCCCTCCCCCCACTTTGGTAAGCAAAGCTGGCATCGGTAAAACGATCTGAAATAACAATTTTTCCCGCCGCAAGGGCCGGTTCGATGATCTGGGCTAAATGCTCTCGCCGAGCCGCAAACATCAACAAGGCTTCTGTTTCAAGATCCATTGGTGCATCGAGTAGCAGCATTCTTAATTGCTCGCCCAAAGTGGTGCCACCAGGCTCACGGGTAACTAGCACCTTACGTGCCGGAAATTTAGCACGTAAAAAATTGGCATACGCTTCAATGTGCGTGCTTTTACCGGCGCCATCGATGCCTTCAAAGCTTATAAAAAAACCAGGTTGATTCTGCATGCGGGTAAAAATAATGGTGGTCTAGTGAAATTACGGTTTACTGGGTAAGGTAGTTGCCGCTTTTGCTGGCAATCGTTGATATTGGGTTACAGCGCGTTCGTGCTCAGGTAGGGAAGTTGAAAAATAGCTGCTGCCATCGCCTTTGGCCACAAAATAAAGCGCACTACTCTTAGCGGGCCCAGCAGCTGCAAATAGCGACTCTCGACTGGGCATAGCAATAGGGGTTGGGGGTAATCCGCGGCGCATATAAGTATTGTAGGGATTGTCGCGGCGCAAATCCGATTTACGTAAATTCCCATCAAATTTTGGGCCTATGCCATAGATGACGGTTGGATCAGTTTGAAGCAGCATACCCTTTCGCAGGCGATTATCGAATACCGCTGCAACTAAGCCACGATCAGCGGCTTGACCAGTTTCTTTTTCAATAATGGAAGCCAAAATTAATAAGGCATAGGGGTTGGACACGGCAATTTGAGGGGTACGTTGCTGCCATGCCAACTGCAATTGTTTTTGCATTGCACTAGCCGCTAGTTGATAAATGATTAAATCACTTTCGCCGGGATCAAACACATAGGTATCGGGGTAAAAAAGTCCCTCGCCGCTGGGATAATTGAGATTTAATTTCTTCAACAATGCTTGATTATTTAAGCCTTGCGTTTGATGGTCTAAGACTGGATTAGCATCAATGACAGCACGCAGTTGCCAAATCGTCATTCCTGGAATAATGCTAAGGGTTTCACGCACCCGATCACCCCGCGCCATTTGCAATAAAACGTCACTGGTGCTTGCGCCCACTGGAAATAAATAAGTCCCAGGCTTTAATTTGGCACCGACCCAAAGAGCGCGAGCGGCGAGTTGAAAAAACCAAGGATTTACGCCAATGCCCTGTGCCTGCAGCTGTTTGGCAATGCTGTGCACCCCCGATTGCGGCGCGATCCGAATGCGCCATGGCTCTTGGGCTGCCCCACCGGTAAATTGCGCGCGCGTGGGCACAACGCCAAAGGTAAATATGTTCACATAAAATAAAATCAACAAGACCAGCAGAATTAAAGCAATCGATTTGAAATAATTGCTTTTAGGACATTTTTTGCGCATCAGGCTATGATAAAAGCAGAATGACTCTTTCCTCAATAAATAACCCAACCCTTGCCGCTGGCTCTGCTACTTTAGATCAGTGGGGCTTAATCTGTATTCAAGGGCTAGATGCCAGCCATTTTTTGCAAAATCAACTTACCAATTCCGTCGAGGGCTTAACAGCGATACCACCAGGCAAGGTGGCGACAGGACCTCAAGAAGTTCGGCTCATGGGCTACTGCACCCCTAAAGGCCGTTTATTAGCAAGTGGCTGGCTAGTTTTGCAGCAAGCCGCAGAGCCAAGCTATTTTTTATTTCTTTCGAAGGATATTGCTGCTGCTTTTGCGAAACGTTTGGCCATGTATGTCTTACGCGCTAAAGTACAAGTGCGTGACGTGAGCAATGAATGGCTAATTAAAGGCAGTTGGCAACAGCAAGGCGAGGGAAACCTCAACCCTGGTAGCGCTCTAGGGCTTCCAAATGAGGCAGTGATTTTATCGCTGCCCCCTTCTCAAATCATGGCTGAAGATCTCAGACTTTCTTTTACCCGTTCTCTAATGGCTATTCCCGTAACTCCTAGCGAGCCGAGTTCTATTGAATGTGCAAATCACGCTGCTGACATGTGGAACTTTCTTGAAGTCATGAGCGCTATACCGCGCATTGTGTTGTCCACTCAAGATCAATTTGTGCCGCAAATGATTAATTTTGAATCGGTGTATGGCGTTGATTTTAAAAAGGGTTGTTATCCCGGCCAAGAAATTGTCGCACGTAGCCAATATCGCGGGGTTATCAAACGGCGTTTGTACTTAGCCTATAGTGATAGCAAATCACTGAAAGTGAGCCCCGCCCTTGTGCAACCAGGGGTAGAAATTTTTCATTCTCAAGATCCTACCCAGCCTGCTGGAATGGTGGTTCTATCTGCCCCCAATCCATTTAATGCAGAGCAGGTCTGTTTTCAGATCGAATGTAAGTCCGAGTTAGTTCATAGCACGCTCGCAATTCCTACCGAGCATTTACATTTGGGCACGGCGAATGGGCCACTGTTATTTTTGGGGGAAAAATTGCCTTACCCCTTGCTAGAAATTTAATCTGGCATATTATCGTTATGTGCCTCATTTTATTCGCTTGGAAATCACACCCTAAATACGCTTTAGTCGTGGCTGCTAATCGCGATGAATTTTATGAACGCGATACCGAAAAAATGGCTTGGTGGCCAGAAAAACCGCATCTTTTAGCGGGCCGTGATCGCGCAGATGTCCTTGGTAATCCTGGTACTTGGTTTGGCTTCACTAAAACAGGTCGCTTTGCCGCGCTGACCAACGTAAGAGCGCCGAGTGAAAAAAGGCTTGATGCCAGAACCCGCGGTGAGTTACCGATGTTATTCCTCAATAATGCCAATCGACCTGATACATTCATTGAACACCACGCTAAACAATTTGATCAATATAACGGCTTTAACTTACTAATGGCTGATCTAAGTGATCCCGTTAATGCTGAAATGCACTGGGTTAGTAATCGCTTAATGATGGGCAAATCGATTCGACCCCGCAAAACCTATCCTAAACAAGCCTTAGATGCTGGTGTGTATGGACTATCAAATGCCATGCTTGATACCCCTTGGCCTAAAGTCAATCATCGGATTGCCGCATTTGCACAAGCCTTAGCAATGGATCAAGGCGAATTAAAAAATGTCGACCCCTATCTGCGTTTGCTAGCCGATACACATCAGGCTAGTGATCAAGAATTACCGAGTACTGGGGTCAATATGGAATGGGAAAAGGCTTTGTCAGCTGCTTTCATACAGACCCCAAATTACGGCACGCGCTCAAGCACCATCTTAAGGGTTCGTCATGATGGCGCATTTGAAATGGTTGAGCGTCGCTTCGATGCCAAGGGTACGATTGGCCATGATGTCGTTACGGGCGGCTTAATCGGGGCCTCGGGTTCAAACCTCTCGGTCTAGCGCTCACTTACGCTTTACGTTCGTCCACTTCAATCACCCTTTCGCCCTGCGCATTACGGGTTGGTAAGCGCTTAAGAAACTTGAATGTGCCTGTAGCCATACAACAAATAGCCCCTTGATCATCGTATAACTTTGCCTCACAAAATGCCATGGTGGCGGTGGCATGCACGGTATCTGCCTTCACCCGCAAAATACCCTTAGCCGCTTGCAAAAAATTATTCTTCAGTTCAATTGTTACTACACTACGATCGCCTGGATCTGCTGAACGGGCTGCAACGGCCATCGCCACATCCATTAGCGTTAGTAAAACGCCGCCATGCGCAACATTCCAAGTATTTTGATGCTCGGGCCGTAAGGCGAGCAAAATTTCGCCACGACCCATTTCGGCTTTTAAAATGCGTACTCCTAATAATTTAAGGAATGGCACATCCAGCTCTTCGCCTAAGTGGGCTAGCTGGCTAGAAATGGCAGTTAAATTAGCATCAGTGGTCATAGGGTCTCCAAATTCACAATAGCATAAGGCTTTCTAGCGCGGTCAGCAAAAAGGCTCAAGTTAAGCTAGAGTCCATTGCATGGCATTTATTTTATGCGGTGAAGCAGTTAAGCAAACCGTCACCCCTACCCCTTTACCCGACCCCTATTGGGTCGCTTTTTCTACCGATGCGGCAAAACTCATCGGCTTGAATCTCACGTCCGATCACTTGCCAAGCGACCCTGCATGGCTGCAAGTATTAGCCGGTAACACCTTAGAAGTAGCCGATCGGCAATTCAGCGAGCCCACGGCAACTGCGTATAGCGGTCATCAATTTGGCATGTGGGCCGGCCAGCTTGGCGATGGCCGGGCAATTTTATTGGGCGATATTCAAGGGCAAGAAATCCAACTGAAGGGCGCTGGCAAAACACCCTATTCCCGCATGGGTGATGGCCGCGCAGTACTGCGCTCTTCTATACGTGAATATCTGTGTAGCGAAGCGATGCATGCCCTGGGTATTCCCACTACCCGTGCTTTAGCGGTAGTCGGCTCAAAAAAAACAGTGGTACGCGAAACCCTTGAAACTGCTGCAGTCTGTACGCGCTTAGCCCCCAGTTTTTTACGCGTTGGGCATTTCGAACATTTCGCTTCCTTACAAATGTACGCAGAGCTACAAATACTTGCTGATGATTTAATTCGTAACTTCTATCCCGCTTGTGCAGACTCAACAACGCCCTATTTAGATTTATTTAAAGCAATTTCAGCTCGCACCGCAGAACTCGCAGCGCAATGGCAGGCGGTTGGTTTCTGTCATGGGGTACTGAATACAGATAACACTAGCTTGCTAGGTTTAACTATGGATTACGGCCCGTTTGGCTTTCTCGATCAATTTCAAATCAATCATATTTGCAATCATTCCGATGCGGGAGGTCGTTACAGCTATCAGCGTCAACCCCAAATTTTGCACTGGAATATGGCCTGCCTTGCCAGTGCAATGCTGCCCTTAATAGAGCAAGAATTAAAGCAAGCTAACCCAACTCAGTCTGAAGCAGACTTAAGCAATGCAGCGCAAACCACCCTACGCAGCGCACTTGCGCTTTATCCCGATCTTTATCAAACCGCATGGGAGAGGCATTTTCGTGCAAAGCTAGGTTTACTTGAGATCCAATCTGAAGATGTAGCTTTAATTGAGGCCTTACTGCAATTAATGCACGATAACCAAATTGATTTCACAACGTTTTTTCGACATCTAGGCGACCTCAGTGCGCTACCTAGTAACAATCAAAATAACCCCTTACGAGACCTATTTTTGAACCGCGCTGGTTTTGATGTCTGGCTTGAACACTACCGAACACGCTTACAGCAAGAACACAGCAACGATCAAAAACGCCAACAACGCATGAATCTAGTTAACCCCAAATTCATCCTGCGCAATCATTTAGCGCAAGCAGCTATCGAAGCAGCGCAAACAGATGATTTTTCGGAATTAACACGCTTAGCCACTATTTTGCGTAAGCCGTATGATGAGCAATTAGAATATGATGCTTATGCCCAACCTCCCCCACCCGAATTGAATGCCATTGCGGTAAGTTGCTCCTCTTAAAGTGAGATATTGATATGAAGAAAACTGATGCAGAATATAAAAAAGAGTTAAGTGATATTGAATATCGCGTCACTCGCCAAGCCGCTACTGAAGCCCCTTTTACTGGTAAGTATTGGGATCACTGGAACCAAGGCGAATACAAATGCGTATGTTGTGGCACCCCCTTATTTGTTTCGAGCAGTAAATTCGATGCAGGTTGCGGTTGGCCTAGCTATGATGCGCCAATGGTTGCAGAGGCTATCGTCGAACACAAAGACACAACCCATGGCATGACGCGTACTGAAGTGCGTTGCGGCAATTGCGACGCCCATTTAGGGCACGTATTTAATGATGGTCCTACCGATACTACTGGCTTACGCTATTGCATCAATTCAGCATCACTAAAGTTTGAGCCTAGCCAAAATGCCCAAACCATTACAGAAAAGAAATAAAGTTTATGAAATTTCTATTCGATTTATTTCCTGTCATTTTATTTTTTATTACTTTTAAATTTGCTGATATTTATGCAGCAACTATTGTGGCGATGGTGGCAACGATCGTGCAAATTCTTTGGGTTTATTATCGCCACCGTAAAATCGATGCCATGCAATGGGCTAGCTTAGTATTGATTGTCGTCTTTGGTGGCCTCACTATCTTCCTACAAAATAAAGTTTTTATTCAACTTAAACCAACCGTTTTATATTGGCTCTTTGCTGCAGTTCTACTTATTAGTGCGCAGTTTTTTAAAAAAAATTGGATTCAAGTTGTCATGGGTAAGCAGGTTACCCTTAAGCCATTGCATGCGAATACCTTGTGGGGTAAGCTTAACTTAGCTTGGGTGCTCTTTTTTTTAGCAATGGGCTTTTTAAATCTGTATGTTGCTTTCCAATTTTCTGAAGATACTTGGGTCAACTTTAAATTATTCGGCAGCACGGGTTTATTAGTTGTTTTCATTATTTTGCAAAGTATTTGGCTTGGCAAGCATATCGAGTCATGACCCCAAATCAATTACGCATCCAACAATTTACTGCCGACCTAGAGGCGGCATTTGTCATAACTAATTTACACATTGAAGATGAAAGCCATATGCATGCGGGGCATGCTGGTGCAGCAAGTGGTGGCGGCCATTTTCGCGTCACTTTAATTGCCCCAGAATTTACCGGTCTATCCCGCGTAGCGCGTCACCGGCTGGTGTATGATGCTTTGCAGAAACACATTCCTACTGAAATTCACGCCTTAGCTATTGTTGCCCTAACCCCAGAAGAAGCCATTTAAGATCATGTCATTTACCCGCTCAAATCCCCCCCTTGCCCTACTCTTTTCCGCCATTTGTCTTGCTTTTGCCATACCCCTAGCGCATGCACAAAATGCTGCAATTGTGAATGGCAAAGCTATTCCCTCGGCACAGCTAGATGCTTTAATTAAAAAATCAGGCCAAGGCGATGATCCTAAAATTCGTGAACAAGGTCGCGAGATGCTCATCACTCGTGAACTCATTTTGCAAGAAGCCGATAAAACTGGGGTTGCGCAACGCCCTGATGTACGCGAACAAATTGAGCAATCCAAGACTGGTGTCCTCGTTGCCGCAGTATTTCAAGAGTACATCGAAAAGGAAGGGGTTACCGAGGCCGATTTAAAGTCAGCTTATGAAAATATGAAAACGCAATACAGCGGCAAGGAATATCACGTCGAACATATTTTGGTCGAAAAAGAAGCCGATGCCAAAGCAATCATTGCTCAAATTAAAGGCGGCGCAAAGTTTGCCGATATTGCTAAAGCAAAATCAAAAGATCCTGGCTCTGCCCCCAATGGCGGCGATTTAGGTTGGGTTGGCGAAAAAGCATTAGTGCCTGAATTTTCTAAGGCCATGGTGGGCTTAAAAAATGGCCAAATGACCGACAAGCCCGTTAAAACTCAATTTGGCTGGCACATTATTAAAGTCGATGAATCGCGCGAAGCAAAAGTGCCTAGCTTTGATGAAGTCAAAGATCAGCTTAAACAAATGATTATTTCAGATGAAGCCTGGCAAAAAGCGCAGTTTGCTGAAATGATGAAAAAACTACGAGCAAAAGCAAAGATTCAATAAACCTTTAGCTTCATTACTGGGGCTGGGCTGTTTAGCTCAGCGGCTGGTTCCTTAGTCAAAAATTGACCTATTTGGCCAGCATCACAAAACCCCGCTTGATTTAGCGTTGCCAGCACCTGTGGCGCAGTAGCTGGTGTACAACTAATTAACAGTCCGCCACTAGTTTGAGGGTCTGTTAACAGGGTCTGTACTTGCGCAGTTGAAAGCCCTTGTTCGTGGCCTACTGCATTGCTAAGCGCTATCTCACCACCGTAGCTTTGCCAATTGCGCAAGCTTGCACCAGTTGAATATCCCTGCTTAAGATAGTCAACTGCCAAAGTAATCAAGGGAATAGCTGCAAAATCAAGTTGTAATATCAAATTAGCTCCCCGAGCCATCTCAAGAGCATGACCTGCCAAACCAAAGCCAGTTACATCGGTCATGGCCGTAACGCCTTGCAACTTCGCAATACTTGCGCCAATACTGTTTAATTGCGTCGTCAAGCGCAGCATTTCAGCATAAGCATCATCACTCAACACCGCATTTTTTAAGGCCGCAGAAAGAATACCAATGCCTAGTGGTTTGGCTAATATTAATTTATCCCCTGCTTTGGCGTTGCAATTTTTACGAACAAACTGAGGATGCGCCAAGCCCATCACCGCTAAGCCGTAAATTGGTTCGGGGGTATCAATTGAATGGCCGCCAGCAATTGTGATGCCCGCAGCAGAGCAAACACTTTGCCCCCCTGCCAGAATTCGCCCAATAGTTTCCGCAGGCAATTTGTCAATCGGCATTCCCACAATGGCTAAAGCCAAAATTGGCTCACCACCCATGGCATAAATATCTGAAAGCGCATTCGTAGCCGCAATACGCCCAAAATCGAAGGGGTCATCAACAATAGGTGTAAAAAAATCAGTGGTAGCTATTAATGCTTGCTGATCATTCAGGAGGTATACCGCTGCATCGTCCGCCGATTCATTCCCAACCAGCAATTTAGGATTGGGCAATGGCAAAGGTACATCACGCAAAATTGTTGCTAATAAACTGGGGGAAATTTTGCACCCACAACCCCCGCCATGGGCATATTCAGTTAATCTAATTGGTGTAGTCATAAACGCAGTATATTGTCTCCTATGATGATCCTCCACACCATGCTACGAGTCGGTAACCTAGCCCGATCGATCGACTTTTATACCCAAGTCATGGGTATGAACCTATTGCGTACAACCGAGCGCCCAGACCAACATTATTCATTGGCTTTTGTAGGCTTTGGTAAAGGTAACGCCGATGGCCAGGCAGAAATTGAACTAACCCATAACCACGGGGTAGAAGGCTATGAAATGGGCACGGCCTATGGCCACATTGCCATCGAAGTACCAGATGCCTATGGTGCCTGCGAAAAAATTAAAGCCGCTGGCGGGGTCATTACCCGCGAAGCTGGGCCCGTAAAAGGAGGTGCTACAGTAATCGCATTTGTAGTAGACCCCGATGGCTACAAAATAGAGTTAATTCAGCGCTGAGAATTCGGGCCTAATCAGGCCTGAGCCAGAACCCAAGCAAACAAAATTTAGCGCCAACCTTTTAATTCCATGCAGTTAATCCATTGCTTATGATGAATTCCCGAGTTTTGCTCGGGATAAGCCAATTGACAATCAGCAATGTCCTGATTAAACGTCTTCGCATTATTTTTAGATGTATCTAAGTTTTGCGTTGGTATTTTGGCGCATGCTACCAAAACCAATGCTGAAAAGAGTAGGCTAAAAATTAATTTCATATTAATCCTAGATTTTTTTATTACTAACTGTAATGCACTGCCCAGTAAAGCGTTGCTCGCTAGTGTATTCACCCCGCTTCATCAAGCTATATTCATTTAGTACGCCAGTAGTACGATTGTATTTCACTTTAAAGTCGTGTTCATCGTATGAGGCAGTGCTAATTTCTTCGCATTCAATCTGCTCTGCAGACCAAATTTGGCATGGTATTGAGCCCTTGGCCTTCTTATCAATAAATTCAAACGTTTGACGCTTTACTTTCTCAGCCTCAGCCGTTTGATTATTTGCCGTGTAGTAATTTTTAATCAAATAGTCGCCAGTACATAAAAGGCGAAAGCTACCCTCTTCTTTTTTACATGCCGTTAAAAGCAGCATGATACTAAGCAATAAGTAACTGCAAAAAGAATAAATATTTTTAATTGAATAGCCTTTAAAATTTTAAAAGAATCCCCCTCTGACATGCATATAGGGTAAACCTGAATGTAATATGGTATTTATTAGACTAGAGTGGGGCATGTTAACTAACAAGCGATTATAAATCGTTCAATAATGAAATCAATTTATTGTCGCTTTATGTTGCAAATTTTATGCAGTATTGGCGTTTCCATTAGTATTATTTCTTGTGGTGGTGATAATAATACTTCGAGTACCGCGCCGACAAACAACCGTAATATGAACTATGAAAGCGTGGTATTAGCAGCAAATTCACTTAGTGTAACGATAGCAGAGGGTCTAAATGGTCAATCTAATATTCCCTTCGTAAGCGTTACTATTTGCGACCCAGGCACATATAACTGCAAAACTATTCATAATATTATGCTCGATACTGGATCTCAGGGTTTACGCATTTTTGCTTCGGCAGTGAAGTCGCTCAATTTGGGATTACCATCACCAAATATTTATGAATGCGCTCTTTTTGGCTCTGGTGTTACATGGGGTGCCGTAAAAGTTGCAGATATACGTATGGCAGGTGAATTAGCGAGCTCAATGGCAATACAGGTCATTGATGATAGCAATAATGGCATTGTTCCTAGTGCATGTAGCAATGGGCAACCTACCAATCAAACTCCAGCCGTCATGGGCGCAAATGGTCTCCTTGGTGTCTCTACCTCTTTGTATGATGGGGGCACTTACTTTAATTGCATTCCCAGTACAGCAAATTATTGTCAAATTTACCCACCACCAAATTTTCAAATTCAAAATCCAATTGCTGCCTTTGCGGTAAACAATAATGGGCTTTTAATACGCTTGCCGCAAATAAGTGCATTTGGTGCAACTACGGTAACGGGCTCTGTGATTTTTGGCATTGACACCCAAGTTAATAATTCATCAAACGGGGCAAATTTTCTTCCTGCAAATAGTATTGGAAACTTTACAACTATTTTTAACAATGTTGCTTACCCACAAAGCTACATTGATAGCGGAACAAATTACCTTGTATTTTCAGGTGAAAATAATAGTAGCGAATTACCAATCTGCAGCGCAAATATCTTTGCGGCCCTTTATTGCCCTACCAGTACCAAAAATTTTACTGCTACGATGGCCTTAAAAAACAATGCTACAAGTGCTGTAAGTTTTTCTGTTGCAAGCGCTAATCTTGGCGCTACTTACAACGCATTTAATAATATAGCTGGCCCTCCTACAGTCATACCGGGAAACCAATCATTTGTCTGGGGCTTGCCCTTCTTCTTTGGCCGCACCGTGTATGTTGGCATATCTGATAAAACAAGTAATGCAGGTACTGGCCCCTACTTTGCTTATACCGATAATTAATCTTAAAAATTAATATTAAGCTGTTTTAGAAGTGCTAACAGAATTTCTTTTAGCCATTATTAAATCTTGGAGCTAAGTCAAAACTTAAAATTAGAATGAGCGGTTGCTAGTGGTTGCGCAAAATTTAGAAAAAACTAGAATCCAGGCCCGTCTTAATTCATTAATATCGACATTATTTGGCTTGGGAATATTTTTTTCTACAAATGAACTAATTGCACTATTTGGCGCTGCGTCACAGAAGCTTCGAGCTGCAACGCTCACTAAAACAAATACTATTAAAATTGAAACTATCATCCATATCAGTTTTTTGCTCATTTTAATATTATAAAGGAAATTAGCGCTCTTAATAATTTTATCGATATGATGCTGAGATACAAACAATAATAATATCTGGATTAAATCTAGTTGAATAAGTCGATTTTTACTATTGCGGCATGCAGCGTATTTAGCATATATGTAAGCAAAGCCAGTGCGCAGTCAGGCGTAGCAATTTATGGCATTGTCGATGTGGGTTATATTAATATAAAGACTAACGGCACCACCATTATTCCTGACGAAGCTAGCAATACCGTGGTGTTTGGTAACTCAGCACAACAGACCAGCCGCTTGGGATTTAAAGGCACTGAAGATTTAGGCGGCGGTGTCTTTGCTTTTTTTACCCTTGAAACAGATATGCAGCCTGCCAATGCCTTCCTTTCGCGCTGGCAAGATCGTCAGAGTTTTCTTGGTCTGGGTATGGTAAGTTTGGGCCAATTTGCAATTGGTACCCAAAACACCCCAATTTATAACCAATTAGCTGCTACCGATGTGGGGCATACCAACAATACCCCTGGATCGGCTGTTTATCCTATTTATTCCTCAGGTGGTAGTCGCGCAACTGGCACATTCGATGATAATGCTGGCGTTGGTGGAGTTAGCGTTGCTTTTACCACGAGAACACACTCAACCTTATCATTTAAAACCGCAGATGTATCTGGTCTTACACTAGCTGGAATCACTATTATTCGTAGCGATACTTTGAGCGCACAATCAAAAACTGAGCCCGTGCCGATTAAAAATAGTACCAGTGGCTGGGGGATTTCCGGACAATATATTCAAGAGAAATTTTATCTAGGGGTAGCATATCAGGCACTTAAATCACAAAATCTAGGTTACGGTTGCGCGCAGCCTGGCGCCTGTCCATCTACTGCATTTACACCAGATCCGAAGGTTTGGGCTTGGGCAGAAGGAGGTGTAAATACTCAAGATAACCAATATTACGCTGGAGCAACTTATGACTTTGGCTATTTTAAAACTTATTTGCAATTTGTTAATCGTAAGGTCACCAATCTGCTTGATGCTTCATATACCCTTTCAAGGTCTGCGCAACAAATTGGGCTTAGGGGGTTTTTTACTAGCAATATTGAAAGCTGGGCCAATATTGGTAATGGGCAATACACTACCTACGGAATTAATAGCCCCTCTTCAAAAATAAATGCTTGGCAAATTGGCGCCAATTATTACCTTAGTAAACGCACTAATTTATATGCTATTTATGGCATTGATAAAGGAGGAGCGACCAGCATTTATTCCGCAACTAGCGTTAGTTCATTTGCCAGTGGAGTGCGAGTTCAATTTTAGTAAACAATGTAAGCTGATAGTTACAGGCGAACTTTGCCCTTGGGGAGATCAGAATTGACGGCAAATGAATATATTTATTTAAGCCCACCGGCCGAACTTAAGGCCGCAGTTAAATCTACTTGACCCTTACCGTAGATTACTGGATCCCAACCTGGTTTAAGAACTGCGGTATTTAAGATCGCAGCTGCAATTTGTTCGCCAGTAGCATTCGGATATTTTTGCTTAATAATTGCCGCATATCCTGCAACTCTTGGGGCTGAATAGGAGGTTCCTGAATAAGGGGTGGTTGATGTTCCGTAGTCGACTACAAACCGGTCCGCTGCTGCTCCTGCTGTTGAAGAATAAGACGCAATATTTCCATTAGTTCCTATGCGCCAACTAGAATTAAATTACTTTTATAGGCGGAGTTATAAAGTGCCGCAGTCTCACTTTTATTTAAAGTTGGCTGACCATCATTGCCCGCTGCCATCGTAACTACGATACTAGGAACTGTGGTGGGGGCGGTTATCGCGGTACTAGAGGTTCCAGTTGTATATGCACTGAGATTGAGCGTTTGACCATTACTCATCCCAGCTAATGTGTTTGAGATTATTCCAATCCAATTTGAGGTGCTGACGGTTGCCGCGTAAGTTACAGGTACCAAGGTTGCATAAGTTGCTACTCCACCGGATCCAGCAATAATTCCATTTGTGACCGTTTGATGTGATGCTCCGTCAGGATTAGAATGCGTTGACCAATCTAAATTTAAAGCAGTAGAACCTTGACCTGTATACCCTGCAAGATATGCTGCTTGAACTGCTGCAGTTTGATAAATTGAACAACATCCTGCTGGAAGTGAAGCACTTGACGATGAACTGCTCGTTGATGAACTATCACCTCCACCGCCTCCACAAGCAGCTAGTAATAGTGATATAAATGTAAGCAGCGCGTACACAAGGCGCTTTGTCATATAAACCTTTCTAAAATTTAGACTTGTTTAGCAATATTACCCCCCCCCGCTTGTTTTTTGCTCAATTTAGAAGTGGCGATGTTGCTATAAACCGACTTTTCTATGGTCAGGAAACTGCACAGAGGGTTAGCCCTTGAACAAATTACTACGTATAGGCTGGCTTAGTGAAGTGGTCGATAAAGGCTGGTGGGGGTATGGTGGGGTCTGGGTTATCCACAACTGGCTTTGTAGAAAAATGAATGGAGAAGTAGTCCGGTATCGAGGCGCCCCTTTAACGAAATTACAAGCCTAAATTTTCTACTGTAAACCATTAAAATACTCATAAATAGGTCATTAAAATACTTAAAGACTCATTTATGATTCATATTTATTGACCTATAGCGCATAAACAGGTATATTAACGCCTCATACTCAACAAAATGCATGAGGCAACTATGCGCGTAGATCAACAACTGACCCTAGCATCAAAGCAACTTGGCCAATCCGCTGAAATAGCGCAATGCCTTGTTTCTTTGCGTCTTGCGCGTCGTGTTCGCCAAAGTGAAGCAGCAGTCCGTGCCGGCCTATCGCGCGCTACTGCACAGCGCATTGAAAAGGGTGATCCTGGTGTAGCCATTGGCGCGCTCCTGCGTTACTTAGATGCAATCGCTCCAGGCATGAACTTGTTGCAACTCTTAAGCGGAGATGATCCTGCGATCATTGCTTTAGAGCGTCGCTCACGTCCACAACGCGTGCGTGATTTAAGTGCAGCGGAAATGAAAGCGCTTGATTTCTGATGGCAAATACCACTAAAGATCTTTTTGTCTTTGCCAATCTTGATGGTGAATTTGTGCCAGCAGGACAACTGCAAATAGATGAAGAAGGCTCAAGACTCATTGCCTCTTCATTTGCTTATGGCTTGCGCTATTTAGATAAGAGCAACGCGCAAGAAGTGGATCCAGTCGCTCTTAGTCTTAAGAATAAAAGTGAGATCAAAGGCAAACGCCTCGTTCCACCTAACGGTTTAGAATCTTTTGGTGGAATTCGGGATGCTGCCCCTGATTCGTGGGGAAGAAGAGTGATTGAAGCTAGGCTTAAGGTCCCGCCCAATAGTCTTCCAGAGTCAACCTATCTACTCGAAGCAGGCAGTGATCGTGTGGGGGCTTTGGATATTCGATCTTCCTTAGATCAAGAGGAGCGCCCTGCTCATGAAAGCATTCACAATCTATCTTACATACTAGAAGGCGCACAAAAAATTGAGGCAGGTTTGCCATTATCAGAAGCGTTATCCAGAATTTTGATTGTGGGTAGCGGCCTTGGGGGCATGCGTCCTAAGGCAAGTGTGCGCGATGATGAAAACATTTTATGGATGGCCAAGTTCCCAGGTAACACTGATGGAGTCTTAGATGTACCAAGCATTGAATACGCCACACTCAAACTTGCGCAGTTAGCCGGTCTTAATGTAGCGCAAACTCAATTAGAACAAGTTGGCAAGAAAAAAGTGTTGATGGTCAAACGCTTTGATCGCTCTTGGACTGCTTTTGCTCGGCCAGTAGAAATTCGTCATCATATCGTTAGCGCCCTCACCTTAGTTGCCTGTCACGAATCAGAATCCAATACAAAAAGCTATATGGATATCGCAGATGCCATCCGCAGATATTGCGTGGTTCAAACAGTCAAAGCTGATATTGAAGAACTATATGCACGCATGATCTTTAATATTTTTGTTAGTAACGATGATGATCATCTACGCAATCATGCATTCTTATGGAGCCATGCGCTTAAAGGCTGGAGCCTGAGTCCACTCTATGACGTGATGCCTCATGCAGTCATTGCAAGTGAGCGTTATCAACATCTAGGTGTTGGACCACAAGGTAAATTAGCAACACTCGATAATGCCTATGGTGCCAAAGAGCGCTTTGGCCTATCTGCGCAGCAAGCAAGCTCCATTATCGATCGTGTATGGCGAGTAACCAGACAATGGAAAACACACTTTGAAAGCCTTGGAATTGCTGCAGATCAAATCGATGGAATCTTTCTAGCCTTTAGGCATATCGATGATATTTGCAGCACTGAATTAATCAAGATCTTAGCCAAAAACTAAGCGCTTATCGCGAGAGCATTGATCCCACAGTGCAATAAGAGATTCATAGCTTCAATTGCATTAGCCACCTATCTGCAACCACATACTGTTTGGGTGGTAAGCGTACTGGTAAGCGGGAGTAATAAAGAAAAAGCCCCAGTTACGGGGCTAAGTCTTTGTTGTATAAAGCAGAAAGTAGAAAGTTTGCCAAAGTACTGGCGGAGACGAGAGGATTCGAACCTCCGATCAGAGTTTTAGCCCCGATGCTCCCTTAGCAGGGGAGTGCCTTCGACCAGCTCGGCCACGTCTCCGTATTCAGTCACAAAAATTACAACAGCCGCTAGTTTAACGGAGTGTTGGTAAAACAGCCAAATGTGGCCTCAGTGGCCTTCAACAGCCTCTTAACCAAAGTAAAACTAAGCCTGATCTAACTCAAATGATTTGTGCAAAGCCCGCACGGCTAATTCCATGTATTTTTCATCAACCACCACCGAAATTTTAATTTCACTAGTAGAGATCATTAGGATATTAATACCCTCTTCCGAAAGCGTACGGAACATTTTACTGGCAACCCCAACATGCGAACGCATGCCAACGCCCACTACCGACACCTTGGAAACTTTGGGATCACCAGTAATTTCTTTGGCGCCGATATGCGCCTGTACTGAGTTTTTTAGTAAATCAATCGCTTTTTGATATTCAGCCCTCGGTACTGTAAAAGTGAAGTCAGTTTTACCATCAACCGATTGATTTTGAATAATCATGTCAACATCAATATTCGCATCGGCAATAGGGCCTAAAATTTGATACGCAATACCAGGACGATCGGGCACACTTAAGACAGTAATTTTGGCTTCATCGCGTGCAAATGCAATACCCGAAATAACGGCGGCTTCCATGGTGCTGTCCTCTTCAAATGTAATTAATGTACCCGACTTCATTTCTTGTTCAAGCGCAATTAAGGGGTCTGTCAAGGAAGACAAAACCCGAGTTTTAACTTGGTACTTGCCAGCAAATTCAACAGAACGAATTTGCAATACCTTCGAACCTAAGCTTGCCATTTCCAGCATTTCTTCAAAGGTAATTTTATCGAGGCGGCGTGCATCTTCGCAAACTCGGGGGTCGGTTGTATAGACCCCATCAACATCGGTATAAATTAAACATTCTTCTGCCTTCAGTGCCGCAGCCACTGCTACCGCGGAAGTATCAGAGCCACCGCGACCTAAAGTAGTGATGTTACCGTGCGGATCGACCCCCTGAAAACCGGTAATCACTACCGCTTTACCTAAATTCAAATCGGCCCGAATTTTTTCATCTTCAATACCCATAATGCGGGCTTTTGTAAAAGCAGAATCAGTATGAATCGTCACTTGCCAGCCTGCATAACTAACCGCATCAATACCTTCACGGTGCAAAGCTAGGGCTAATAAACCCGAGCTCACCTGCTCACCGGTCGAGGCAATTTGATCTAACTCACGCGGATTAGGATTGGGGTGAATATCTTTAGCTAAACCCAACAAGCGATTGGTTTCGCCCGACATAGCCGATGGCACCACCACCACTTGGTGGCCAGCTCGCATCCATTTAGCTACGCGCTTGGCCACATTCTGAATGCGCTCAACCGAGCCCATCGATGTGCCGCCGTACTTGTGAACAATAATTCCCATAAAAGAAGGTAGAAAGCTTGCTTAAAGGCTTTATTTTACAAGGTTTGCAGCGCTCCAGCCAAAGTCTTCAAGCTTGCCACTCGGGCCAAACCCGGTTGCCTGTAGCCACTAAATGCGGATGATTCACCCCAATTCCCGCAACTGCTACGAGTTCATTGGCAATAAAGAGTAAAGGGGCCTGACGTTGCCAGGGCGGAATAGCGTCTTCTTGAAACAAATTTTTCAGCGTTTTAGTCGCGCCACGAGCCGTTTTTTGAAAACGCTCTCCGCCTTTGCGTAAACGGTATTCAATCGCTCCAGTCAGCTGCGCTTCTTGCACCCATGCCGCTGCTAAACCTAATCGCTTACTGCGCAAGGGTACAGGTAAAAAAACCCACTTCCCTGCGAAAGCTTTATCACTATTTTGCTGATTTGATGTGGCCTCATAAATTAATTGTCCACGCCATAAACGAATTTCCCCACCAGCATGCAGGAATTTCAAGCGTGCATCACTGCGTGCGCGTTGTAAGTCTAGCCACCACGATTGCAAACGCTCTAAGGATGGCATTGCTAAACTCAGTTGCAGCAACCAATAACGCACGACATTATTCGCCGCCGAAGCATCCTTTAGATATAAATCCAATAATGGTTTTACTTTTAATCCTGTTGTCAATGGGGCAGTTTTTGAGCTTTGCAAAATTTCCGCGCCGTCTAGTTGCGCTAAGCGCTCTAATAAATGCTGCGAGTCGCTTAACAATTTTGCACTGCGCGCTAAATTTGCAATTGCGCCTGGCTGCACTTGCTCTAGCTTTGGCAGCAGTGAATGACGCACCGCATTGCGGCGATAAACCAAACTACGGTTCGAGGGATCTTCCACCCACTTAAGGCGGTGTTGCTGGGCATAAGCTTCTAATTCTGCGCGCGATAAATCAAGTAACGGTCGCCATAAGGTAATGGGTTTGGTCTGAGTATTGGGCTCTACTTTGGTCATGTTTCGCATCATGGGCATACCCGCCAAACCACGTACCCCTGCACCACGTAGTAATTGCAAGAGCACGGTTTCGGCTTGATCATTTTGATGATGGGCGAGCAATAAGTCACTTACCCCATGCACCGCGCATAAATCAGCTAAAGCTTCATAACGGGCCAGACGGGCTTCTGCCTCATTGGTATTTGCAGGCAATTGCAATAAACGGAAGTCGAAATGAACTTTTTTACGCTGCGCAGCTAGGGCACAAAAATCTAGCCAAGCATCAGCTGATTTTTGCAAGCCATGGTGAATATGAAAAACCCATATTGGAATTGATGTGCCCTTCTTATCAGTCTTCAAAGCAGCAAGATTGCGTATGACTGCATCAAATAGCACCATGGAGTCGAGCCCACCACTTAAAGCAATGCCAATCACTGTATCTTGGCTGCGCGGTAGTTGAGGCTTGATAACCTGACTACTACGTCGGCTAGGTGGCTTTGGGTTCAGCTTCCTTGAATTTGCCATAGCTCATTAAACGCTCATGCCGACGCTCGAGAAGTTCTTTTTTTCCCATTGATTCAAAAATCTTTAAAGATTCACTTAAAGCTTTACGCATGGCCGTCATCATGTTTTCATAATCACGATGAGCGCCACCTACCGGTTCGCTCACAATCCGATCAATTAAGCCTAGGGCCTTGAGGCGTTGCGCTGTAAGGGCTAATTGCTCAGCAGCTTCAGGGGCTTTCTCAGCCGTTTTCCATAATATAGAAGCGCAGCCTTCTGGTGAAATTACCGAATAAGTTGAATATTGCAACATCAAAACTACATCACCCATGGCAATCGCTAAAGCCCCTCCCGATCCGCCCTCGCCAATAATGGTAGAAATAATTGGCACCGTTAACTCAGCTTGGGTATATAAATTTCTGCCAATCGCCTCCGATTGATTGCGCTCTTCGGCATCAATACCAGGGAAAGCGCCTGGCGTATCAACAAATGTAAATACTGGTAATTTAAATTTTTCGGCTAAGCGCATTAAGCGCATGGCTTTGCGATAGCCTTCGGGCTTACTCATGCCAAAATTACGTAAAGCCCGTTCTTTTGTATCGCGGCCTTTTTGATGACCAATAATCAGACAAGCGGTGTCATTAAAGCGCCCTAAGCCGCCAATAATCGATTTGTCGTCGGCAAAGGTGCGGTCGCCATGTAGCTCCCGAAAATCGGTAAATAAGGCGTTGATATAGTCTAAAGTATAGGGTCGTTGGGGATGCCGGGCCACTTGGGATACTTGCCAAGGGCTTAAATTGGCATAAATATCTTTAGTGAGTTGCTGGCTTTTTTCAGCTAGCGTTTTAATTTCGGCTGAAATATCAACAGCTGACTCATCTTGCACAAAACGCAATTCTTCAATTTTGGCTTCTAACTCACCAATCGATTGTTCAAAGTCTAAAAAAGTGATTTTCATTGCTGAATTCTAATATTCCACGGGAATTGGGTCGATACTGCGCCACATATACCAAGTAGCTACTGTACGCCATGGCGCCCAGTTTTCGCCTACCTCGCGCATTTCATGGCGACTAACAGGCTCGCCACTGAAATAATTTAAGGAAATTGCCCGAATTAAGCCCACATCATCTAAAGGCAATACATTGGGCCGAATCAGATTAAACATCAAAAACATTTCTGCAGTCCACCGCCCAATTCCCCGAATATCGGTTAATTCCCGAATCACGCTTTCATCATCCATTGCTTGCCATTGTTTGGCATGTAAACGCCCCTCATGAAAATGACTGGCTAAATCACGGATGTACTCTACTTTCCGACCTGATAATCCGGCGCTGCGCAAATGCTCACTAGATACAGCTAAAACTTGCGCAGGATTGACCTTTTTTTCTAAATTCGTTACCAACCGATTCCAAACTGCTTGGGCAGCTGCAACCGAAATTTGTTGACCTACAATCGCCCGCGCTAAGGTATTAAAAGCATCACCGCGGGTGACTAAAAATCCAGTACCGTAGCGCGGAATGAGCTTGCGCAAAATACGATCTTGTTGCATTAACTCAGTACAAGCTTGTTGCCAATAATCGGGGGCTGCATCTGCTGCGATTTTTTTTCTAACCGGTAATTTAACTAGATTTTTTTTGAGGGGAGGTATAGCAGTTGCAACTTTAGCAGTACTAGATTGAATTACGCGCGGCGCCATGTGGTTACCCCTCCAGCCTGATCTTCTAGAACTATGCCTTGCGCTAAAAGACGCTGCCGAATCGTATCAGCTTGAGTGAAGTCACGGGCCACTTTGGCGGCGCTTCTTGCGGCAATTTGCGTCTCAATCAACTCTGCACTAAGCCCAGCCGAGTCAGGGTTTTGTTGAACTAAAGTCTCGCCTTGTAAAAATGCTGTGGGATCACCTTGTAAAAAATTCAACACCCCGGCTAAATGATGTAAATGTTGGGCCAAAATTACGCGCTCAGCGCCTTGTGCACGGTTAATCTCGCTTGCTAAATCAAATAGCACAGCAAGGGCTTCGGGCGTATTGAAGTCATCGTTCATGGCGGCGGTAAAACGCATAACCCAAGCGTTGGCTGGGTCACCCAACCCATTCATTTTTTTTGCCACAAAACCGGGGGTTTGTACCAGCGCAGTATATAAACGATTTAAACCCGCCCGCGCCTCTTCTAACTGCGAATCACTAAAGTTAATCGGGCTACGGTAATGCGCTTTAAGCATAAAAAAGCGGATCACCTCGGGATCAAATTGCTCGAGCACATCGCGTATCAGAAAAAAATTGCCAAGAGATTTCGACATTTTTTCTTTATTAACGCGAATATGCCCGTTATGCATCCAATAATTTACAAAAGGGGGATCAAGTGGTTTACGGTTTTGACCGTAGATAGCCCCTTCACTTTGGGCAATTTCATTTTCATGGTGGGGAAATTGCAAATCAGCACCGCCACCATGAATATCAAAATGTTGTCCGAGAAGATCACAAGACATTGCCGAACATTCAATATGCCAGCCGGGTCGTCCTTCCCCCCAAGGGGATTTCCAGCGAGTATCGCTTGGTTCTTCGGGCTTAGCACTTTTCCATAAAACAAAATCAAGTGGATCACGCTTACCGCTGCCAATCGCCACGCGCTCGCCTGCGTTTAAATCATCGATGGCTTTGCCCGAAAGTTGGCCATATTTTGGAAATGAACGCACAGAAAAGTTAATATCGCCATCATCACCTTGATAAGCCAATTGTTGGTCAATGAGACGCGAAATCATGCCCTGCATTGGCGCAATAAAATCGGTTGCTCTTGGTTCATGATTCGGCTGCAATAAGCCTAAATGGTCAGAATCGACATGCATAGCAGTAATAAAACGATTAGTTAAGGCTAAAATAGATTCTTTATTTTCTAGCGCACGTTGGATAATTTTGTCATCAATATCCGTGATATTGCGCACATAATTCACTTCGTATCCCAAGGTCATTAGCCACCGCACTACCATGTCAAACACAATCATCACCCGCGCATGGCCCAGATGGCAATAATCGTAAACCGTCATCCCGCAAACATAGATGCTTACGTGGCGGGGGGTAATCGGCTTAAAGACCTCTTTCGACCGGCTCAGGGTGTTATAGATTTGCAGCATAAAGGCAGCGAAGGTATCGGTTCCGCTAATTTGTTAGACTGCTGAGTATATCGAATGAGCCCACACCTCCCCACCCTTCCTAAAACTCCCTTTTATTGGTACCGCAAAATCCTTTTGCCGGTCTGCGGAACCTTGCTTTTCAATTTAGGGGGTTGTGCCAGTATTAATGGCGATCCAAATGCAACTTATGCAATTCCTCAGGCTACTTTTAATGATGGCCCACCTTCAATGGCCGATTCTGTCGCTGTGCCTTATCAATAAGTTGGCTAGCATGCGTTTATTCTCCTTAGTTAAACGGTTTAAATCTGCTGCAGTGTTGCTTGGCGCAATTTTCTTGAGCGCCTGCACTACCACTCCACCCCCTCCAGTGGTCTCATCTTATAGCCCAACCGCTGGGTTTGATCCGCTAACTGCCCCTATCGCTAATTCAATTGCCGTACCCTACCTGTCGTTCTTAATTATCGAGCCCGATGCCCTTGCAAAAGATGGCATTCCACCCCAAATTGAAAAGCTCGTAAGAGCTAAACAATTTAAAGCAGCGGTTGATCAAATCGACCTAACCTTGATTAAGAACCCACGTAATGTGCAATTGCGTTTTTTGAAGGCGCGCTTACAAATTGAATTACACAATATTCCTGCTGCCAAAAAAACCTTTACTGAAATTACCCAACAATTTCCAGAGTTACCCGAGCCCTACAATAATCTAGCGGCCATTGGGGCTAGCCAAGATCAATGGATTGATGCCCGCGATTATCTTGAATTAGCGCTGAAGCTGCGTCCAGATTACGTTACTGCCCTGTCAAACTCAGGTGATATTTATATTCGTTTAGCCGCTAAAAACTATGAAGCAGCCGCGAAATTACAACCCAATATTCGGGAAAATGCGCGTCGTAATAAAGCCTTGCAAGAAATTCTGAAGCCGCCCGTTGTCAAAGTGCCCCAAGCTGCGGCAGCAGCAAAACCGGCCACCACCCCAACAACTTCAGTTGCGCCAGCAACATCACCATCAGTTACTGCAGCACCCGTCACTTCAACCCCTAACCTTCTAGAAAGTACACCAAGCAATGGCCAAAGTTCTTCTCAAAACAAATAAAGGCGATATCACCTTATCTCTCGATGCTGCTAAAGCGCCAAAAACCGTGGCGAATTTTTTACAATATGTAAAAAGTGGGCATTATGATGGCACTATATTTCATCGCGTTATCGATAATTTCATGATTCAAGGCGGTGGCATGACCACTGGCCTAAAACAAAAATCAACCTTGGCTGAAATTGAAAACGAAGCAAATAATGGCTTAAAAAATCTGCGCAG
This sequence comes from Polynucleobacter sp. IMCC 29146, assembly GCF_021395195.1. Classification (NCBI taxonomy): domain Bacteria; kingdom Pseudomonadati; phylum Pseudomonadota; class Betaproteobacteria; order Burkholderiales; family Burkholderiaceae; genus Polynucleobacter; species Polynucleobacter sp. IMCC 29146. The sequence goes on from NZ_JAJVCR010000002.1 coordinate 118,292, forward strand.
CACTGTGGCAATGGCCCGCACCAACGAGCCCCACTCGGCATCATCGCAATTTTTTATCAATTTGAATGACAATGATTTCTTAAACCATACTGCACCCAATGCGCAAGGCTGGGGTTATGCAGTCTTTGGCGAAGTTTGTGACGGCATGGATGTCGTTGATGCCATTCGCAAAGTCAAAACCGGTACCGCTGGTTTTCATCAAGATGTACCCACCGAAGATGTCACGATTGAAAAAGCCACGGTTTTAGAAGACTAATTCACGAGCTAGTCATTTTTTAAGAAATTTTCAGCATGATTCCAAGCTACGCTAGCGCCCTCTTGATTTCCGATATCCATCTCACGCCGTCAATGCCAATAACGGCGCAACGGTTGATTGATTTTTGTGAAAAAGAGGCGCGCTCGGTTGAGGCCGTTTTTATTTTGGGCGATCTCTTTGAATATTGGGTAGGCGATGATGCTAGCTTACGCTCCCCTTTTCATCTAGAGATAAAAAATGCCTTGGCCAATTTGGCGCTCAATGTAAAAATTTACTATCTTCATGGTAATCGCGATTTTTTAATTGGTCCTGATTTTTTAAAGAAAACCAGTATGACCCTCTTGCCCGACCCAAGTAAAGTAGTCTTGGCAGGCTCTGAATATCTCTTAAGCCATGGCGATATTTTATGCACTGCCGATAACGCGTATCAACTCTTTCGTAAGTGGGTTCGTAAACCCTGGCTACAACAGCTATTTTTAAAAATGCCCCTCAACTGGCGTCGCACTATAGCCCAGCAGTTGCGAAGCAATAGTACCGCGCAGTATCAGCGAGCTGCGCGTTATGCGCCTGAATCCACTCAAATGAAAGTCGATGTCACTCTTCATGCCTGTGCCAGCCTTGTCGATCAATTTAAGATCGATCAGCTTATTCATGGTCATACACATTTACCCACTCGACATCATGAAAACTTCAATCAAGTGGAGTGGCAACGCTGGGTGCTATCCGATTGGGATTTAGATCATCCCGAGAGCGTCTTGCCTAAAGCTAGTGCACTACGCATTGATGCCAATGGGGTGCGCTACCTAGACTTAGTTAAGGGGTAAAAAACTAACTCCGTTTTAAGGCGCTATTGCCTTCTGGCGCTTTAGCATAAGGTCGCAAAATTTGCGCCATCTGGGCAAATAAACGAGGGTTAGCCGCCATCACCTCACCACTTTGCAAGAAACCTTCTTCACCCGAGTAGGTACCCACTAGACCGCCTGCTTCGGCCACAATTAAAGCGCCTGCTGCCATATCCCAGGGCTTTAAATCACTTTCAAAAAATCCATCATAACGACCCGCAGCAACATAAACCAAATCTAAAGAAGCAGCACCAGGCCGACGCAAGCCAGCGCATTGCCGAGACATCTCAGCAAAAATGCGTAAGTAGCTCTCAAGGTCTTGATCTTCTCGGTAAGGAAAGCCCGTTCCCAGCAAAGCATTAGCCAAACGGATTTCAGCTGCTACCCGCAAACGACGGCGATTTAAATACGCTCCGCTACCCCTAGTAGCAGTAAATAATTCATCGCGAGTGGGGTCATATACCACTGCTTGCTGAGTCACTCCCGCAACCGCTAAGGCAATTGAAACTGCATACTGCGGAAAGCCATGAATAAAATTGGTGGTGCCATCAAGGGGGTCAATAATCCAAATTGATTCCGCATCGGGTTTGTGGCTACCTGTTTCTTCCGCCAAAAAACCATGGTCAGGGTAGGCATCACTTAAGGTTTCAATAATGGCCGCTTCGGCTTGTTGGTCTACTTCTGTCACAAAATCATTATGTTGTTTACGATCAACCTGCAAGCGCTCTAAGTTCAGCGAGGCACGGTTAATAATAGTTCCAGCACGGCGGGCAGCCTTAACGGCCACATTCAACATAGGATGCATAAGATTAGTGTGAGCAAATTAAATAAGAGCCAGCCTGTAAGTGCCCTAAAAAATGCGGGACAATAACAAGCGAAGCGCTCATCTTAAACGATCGGACGCAATACCTGCAGAATGAACCTCAAGATGCCCCCAATGACTCCACAACCGACCCATAGTGACGCGGTTAACCCGCTGCATCAGCTAAGCTCACTACCTGAACATCCTGCATTTAATGCGCTAAATTGGGTCTTGGTCCAAACCAGCCATCCTGGCAATATTGGCGCAAGCGCGCGGGCGCTAAAAACCATGGGCTTTCAGCGCCTCACGCTAATAGCCCCACGTCAAAATAAGCCGTTCGAGCACTCTGAGGCCATTGCCTTTGCCAGTGGCGCTCAAGACGTATTAGAGCAAGCGCTCGAAAGACCTACCTTGGGCCCAGCCCTCAAAAATTGTTCGCTGGTGCTAGGTTTAACTAGCCGAGAGCGCCAATTTGGGCCGCCAGCGCTTTCGTGGCCAGAAGCTTGCCAACGGGCGACTCAACTATTAATGAATGAAGAGCAAGTGGCTTTGGTTTTCGGTACAGAAAGAACTGGTCTAGATAATGAAGCCCTCAAACTGTGTTCACATCGAGTCTTTTTAGATGCTAATCCGGCATACCCCTCTTTGAATTTAGCGCAAGCCGTAATGGTCTGCGCCTATACCCTGCGCCAGTCTTTGCAAGCCGAAATAGCCCGCCACAAAATCAGCTCAAACCCCAAAGCAGCAAGCAGTGATCTAGCCGACCCCACCGCAGTGGCCGCTATGGCCGAGCATTGGCGCCAAGGCCTTGAATCTATTGGCTACCTTGACCCCGATCGGCCCAAAAAACTAATGCCCCGTTTACAGGCCTTGTTTGCACGAGCCGAACTGCATAAAGAGGAAATTGATTTATTAAGGGGTATCGCCAAACAGATGCTGACAAAAAAATAAGCGCTTCCGATTAAACTCTCACTATGGCCAACGCATTCTTCGACGAAATCGATTCCATTATTGCCCGTGATCCGGCAGCGCGAAACCGGCTGGAGGTAATACTTTGCTACCCTGGTTTGCATGCGGTATGGCTGCATCGTGTTGCGCACTTTTTTTGGCAAGTAGAACTTAAATTAATCGCCCGCCTATGGTCAATGTTGGCGCGTTGGCTTACCGGTATTGAAATACATCCTGGGGTCAAAATTGGGCGCCGGGTTTTCCTCGATCATGGCCTGGGTATTGTCATTGGCGAAACCACGGTTATTGGTGACGATTGCACAATTTATCAAGGCGTTACTTTAGGCGGCACCTCACTTTATAAAGGCGTCAAACGTCACCCCACACTAGGCAAGGGGGTGGTTGTTAGCGCAGGCGCTAAGGTCTTGGGTGGGTTTATGGTGGGAGATGGCGCCCGTATAGGCTCAAATGCTGTCGTGCTGAAAGAAATACCGGCGGGTGCAACCGCCGTTGGTGTGCCAGCCCGCACCCTACACCCCGACTTACCTCACGCTGGCAGTATGGAAAGTAAGGCTAATTTTTCTGCATACGGAATCACCCCCAATGCCGATGATCCCATGTCACTTGCGCTAAAAGGGCTGATTGACGCCACCCTCTTACAAGAAACAAAAATACAAGCCTTAGAAGAAGCCTTGGCAAAACTAACAGGACACGCCCCTACACAGGTAACACCTAGCTCTGAAGATGGCGCTGCGATGCGCGAGCTAGATGCAATTAAGCGCTGGCTGAAAGAATAAAATATGACGGATTTTATTTAGTGCAAGGTGTGCGGATTTGCGCCATCTTTTTTTTGTGCGCCGCCAATATAATCTTCATCTATTTCATCATCACCCTCATCCAAAACCCCAAAGCCAAGACCTTCCTCGCCTTGCGGGTGTCGATTTTGAATTTCCTCATCGGTGGCAATTCGCACTTCTTCTACCTGCAACCAAAAGCGTAACGCCATGCCAGCAAGGGGATGATTACCATCCAGCACCACTTGATTCTCGGCAACATCGGTCACGGTATAAATCATTGCGGAAAGATCCTCTTCCTCGCTATCATCTATCACCTCATGAACTTGTTCGGCATCAAGCGAAACGTCATCTGCGTCGGGTACACCCTCAAATTGCATCCCTACCTCAAGCGGCTCTGGAAAACGCGTACGGGGCTCTATTTTTAATAACTCAGGGTCGTATTCGCCAAATGCATCGCCAGGATCGAGTTGCAAAGTGGTTTCATAGCCCACATCTTGCCCATCTAAAGCGGTTTCAATTTTTGGAAAAGTGCCATCATAACCCCCGTGCAGGTATACCATCGGGGCTTCGGGTTCTTCGATGACATTATTTTGTGCATCGGTTAATTTGTAACGCAGCGAGACAATAGTATTTTTTGAGATCTTCATACGTAGTTTGCTAATAAGTTTGCTAAAAAATTAGAATTGAGTTCATTTTACTTGAGCAATCCCTACCAACCACCCCGCGCGCCTGAAGTCTTGCTCTTGAAGCAAGCTTGGCCCCTCTTGGGCGGCCTTAGCCCACAAGTCTTTATGCGCAATTACTGGCATCAGCGCCCCCTCTTAGTACGGGGAGCTATTCCTGCTTTTCAGCAAGCTAAGGCCCTTGGTAACCCGCTCGATAGTCCTATATCGGCCCAGGCACTCTGGACCATAGCCAGTCAGGGTGAAAGTGAAGCCCGCTTAATTCGCTCTAAACCCTGGCGTCTTCATGACCTCAGTACCGAGCCGCTCAAAGCCAAGCATTTACCAAATTTTAAAGACCCTAATTGGACCCTGCTCATACAAGGGGTAGAGGCCCATCACCCCGCTGCCGCAAAGGTACTTTCTTGGTTTCGCTTTATACCCGATGCCAGATTAGACGATTTAATGATCAGTCTTGCTGGTATCGGGGGTGGCGTGGGGCCCCACTTTGACTCCTATGATGTGTTTTTATTGCAAATGGCAGGCCGCAGAAAATGGTCAATTTCCACCCAAAGTGATCTAACACTCAAAGCGGGCCTGCCACTGAAAATTCTGCGTCACTTTAAGGCTCAAGAAGAATGGGTGCTTGAGCCTGGCGATATGCTCTATTTACCGCCAAATACAGCACATGATGGCGTCGCGCTCGATCCAGCATGCCAAACCTGGTCAATTGGCTTTCGAGCACCCACCTACCGAGAATTACTCCAAGAGGGGTTGTGGCGCTTAGCTGAATCCCTAGACTCGGTACCCGAGCTCAATACACACTATGCCGATCCCCAGCAAGGTGCCACCAAGCAACCCGAAGTGCTACCACCAGAGCTAATTAAGCAATTGAAAAAACGCCTGAAAAGCCTTGATTTAAATGATATTAATCATTTTTTACAGGGTATTAGCGCCTATTTAAGCGAACCCAAACCCAGCGCATATTTTACGGGCCCAGCAAAACCCCTCAGTTACCCACAATTTATTGGCAAGCTGTCTACAAGCTCTTTGTATCTACATCCACTTACCCGCATGATCTATGACAAGCAGCATATTTTTTGTAATGGCGAAAATATGACCCAAACCGCCAGCCCGCTAGTCAAGCAGTTATGGCGCGCGCTGGCAACGAACAAAACCCTTAGTCTCTCAGCTCAGCAGCGGTTAATTCTCCGGCCTACCCAAGGCCAAGCTGCCCATTCTCTCTACAGCGCATATCAAGCGGGATGGTTAATCTTTGAACCATTCCCCCAATGATGGCTATAATGTTTTCTGGATTTGTTAAGGGGTAACCCTTAACTGATTCCAACAACAATTACCGGTAATTGATGTTAATTTTTTTTAAAGGAACTTACAAATGAAGAAGTCACTATTACTTGCTGCTATGTTAGCCGTTGCTTTGGCTGCTTGTGGCAAAAAAGAAGAACCAAAACCAGCGCCTGCTCCAGCTCCTGCTGCTGCTCCTGCTGATGCTGCTCCTGCTGCTGCCGCTCCTGCTGCTCCAGCTCCTGCTGCTCCTGAAGCAAAGAAATAATCTTCTTGCAGAAGAACGAAAAAGCCGCGTAAGCGGCTTTTTTTACGATCTCATACCAATCAAAATCAGTAGTAAATTAGCGCGCTAGTTGTTCAGCTAATAATGTGAGCAATTGAATTCCAGCAGGAGAATTTTCTGGTTTGCCTTCAGCATCTTGCGCAAATACTTGACTTGCCTCTGCGCCATTGGCCTTCACAAAAATTCGATATTGCTTCGCTTGTAAAGCAGCTTCATCTTTACTACTAAAAAGCCCAGAAAAGAAGCCCTTAGAAGCATCGCCAGTATCTTTAGTATTGACGTAGCGCACAAAGTAAACTCCTTTTGAGCGATCACGATCGATTACCGTAAAGTTCGACCGATCAAGCGCTAGGCCCACATCGCGCCAAGCCCGATCAAAGCTCGAGGGTAATTCAATTACAGCTACTCCACTACTATCTTGCGCAAGTTTCGCTTTGACCACTTTATTGGTGGGTGAGCTAGCTGCTGCCAACTGGGCTTTAGCTTGTTCTTGCGTATGACCAAGACGCTCCATCAGCCTGACCAGAAAAGCAGCGTCTAAATCAGGATCATTGGGTCGTGGTACCCACTTGGTTGAAATCACACCACCACTGTTATCGCGGACGGGCTCTTCTGAAGCGCCTTTATGGGTAATAAAAATTTCTGTCTGATCAGGCTTTAAAACCTCTAAGCGCGTTTTATATTTATCGCGCTCACCAGTATCAAAAACACTCGAGAGCACACCACCTAATAGGCTGCGTAAATAATCTTGCGGAATTTTGGCACGATTTTCAACCCAATCGGTTTCCATAATGCCGGTGGTAGGCGAATCTACTAATAATAAAAACCCATTTTCTTGCCAAAAATCTTTAATTTGCGGATAAAGCTCGGCTGCTGGTTTATCGATGACAAGCCAACGCCTTTCGCCATCTCGCACCATACGCATACCTGGAATTCCAGTTAAAGGCGTTTTACGTACTTCTCCGCCCTTTTTTAGAATGGCGTTGTAATCAGACATGGTGGCGCTACCGTCTTGTACTAAATAACGGCGATCGGCTTGCGTAGTAACTAAATCAGGAGGATAGGCTAGGTTGGGGCCGCGCTGAGTACCGCCCGACTTGTAATCAACCTTATCAGAACTTACTGTAGAAGTGGTGCAGGCAGTTAAGCCCGCAGTTAGTCCTAGGCAAGCAAGCATTAGCAGGGTGAAAAAATTGCGGGTATGGGGTTTGAATCGAAGTCGATAAACCTTCACATCAAAAATCATAAAAGACCAAGTTGCTTAAGGGTGGACAACAAAGAGTCTCGCAAAGCGGGGCTCAAGGGCGTTAAAGGCAAACGGATGCCAGGCGTAATTTTACCCATAGCGTGTAATGCCCATTTCACGGGAATAGGATTTGCCTCAATAAACATGGCTTTATGCAAAGCAAATAAGCGAAACTGCAAATCGCGCGTGCGCACCAAATCGCCATTCATAGCGGCACTACATAAATCATGCATTAAACGCGGGGCTACATTTGCAGTAACCGAAATATTGCCTTGACCACCCATTAGCATCAGCATAAAAGCTGTTAGATCATCGCCCGAGTAAACCGCAAAATTACTTAACCCAGCAGACTGTAAATCCGCTAATAACATACAGCCTCGCTCTAAATTGCCCGTGGCATCTTTAATACCCACAATGCCAGGTACTGTTGCTAAACGTAAGATGGTGTCATTGGCTAAATCGGCTACCGTTCTACCAGGTACGTTGTAGAGAATCATCGGCAAATCAACCCGCTCAGCAATGCTTTTGAAATGGGCAAACATACCTTCTTGGGTCGGTTTGTTGTAATACGGCACCACTTGCAGGCTCGCATCAGCGCCCACCTTTTTCGCGAACTCAGTTAGCTCAATCGCCTCAAGGGTTGAATTGCCACCAGTGCCAGCAATTACCGGAATACGGCTAGCAATCTGCTCTACTGCTACCCGAATGAGTTCGCAATGTTCTGCCACCGAAACCGTGGGCGATTCACCACTCGTCCCAACAATCACTATCGCCGAAGTGCCTTCGGCTACATGCCAATCCAATAAATTACGTAAAGCCGAAAAATCTAAAGCGCCATCAGCAAACATGGGGGTAACAATTGCCACCATGCTGCCTTTAATCGGCTTCTCAAGCAATCTAGCGCTGGAATTAGGCGTATTCATCGCTGAAATTGTAACGGATAAGGCCCTCTAAGCCGATTTTTGGGCGCAGAGGCGTTGCACCATCGCCGGTTTAGGTAGATCGGTAAAAAGATCTTCGTAAGCCCATACCCGCAAGCCAGAGCGCTGGGCTAACTGCAACAATTCCGCAGGGTTTAATAAAAATTTGGGGCTGGTCGGTTTCCCAAACTCAGCATTGCCTTGGGCAAAAGTTTCATAAATTAAGAAACCGCCCTTACTCAGAAGGCTCGGCAATACCTCCAAAAAGGGGCGATAGAGATAATTTGTCACGACGATTCCGTCCCAAAAGCCAAAGCTGGCGCTCGACAAGGGCCACACGGCAGCCTCTAAATCCATTTCAAGCCATTGGGGGTTACCGCTCTTTAATTGGCCCAGGTTTTCCCGTGCCAAAGCCAACGATTCGACATTGCTGTCAACCCCGAGAACATCAAAGCCTGCATTAGCCAAAAAAATACTGTGTCGGCCGCTACCACACGCTAAATCAAGCACCCTGCCACCTGGCTTCAACAACGCCGCAAAGCGCTGCACCCAGGAAGAAGGGTCAAGCACGGCTAGTCATACGCTAGCCCCATCGCCTCGCGTACCTCACGCATGGTTTCTTGGGCAACCTTGCGCGCCTTATCACATCCGTCAGCAATAATGGAGCGCAATAAACTAGGGTCGTCCAAATATATTTGCGCTCTTTCAAACATGGGCTGCTGTTCTCGCAAAATGGCATCAATGACTGGCTGCTTACATTCTAAACAACCAATGCCAGCGGAAATGCACCCTTTTTTAGCCCAATCTTGAGTGACCGAATCAGAATAAACCAAATGTAATTGCCATAAAGGACAATGCTCTGGATTACCAGGATCGGTTCGCCGCACCCGTGCTGGATCGGTAGGCATCGTGCGTACTAAGCGAATAATTTCAGCGGGCTGCTCACGAATGCCAATTGTGTTGTTGTAGGATTTCGACATTTTTTGACCATCGAGCCCAGGCATGCGCGAAGCTTTGGTTAATAAAGCTTGGGGCTCTGGCAAAATAATTTTTCGCGCCCCCTCTAAATAACCAAATAACCGCTCCCGATCAACCATCGACAGGCTTTGAGAGTCTTGCAGCAGGGCCTGAGCTTGTTCTAGGGCCTCAGTATCACCCCGCTCTTGATAGGCAACCCGCAGTTCAGCATACATTTTGGCGCGCTTACTACCCAACTTCTTTACCGCCTCGATTGCCTTGACTTCAAAATCCGCTTCGCGCCCATATAAATAGTTAAAACGGCGGGCGACTTCTCGCGACATCTCTACGTGCGGCACTTGATCTTCACCAACAGGAATCAGTTGAGCGCGATAAATTAAAATATCCGCAGCCTGCAGAAGGGGGTAACCTAAAAAACCATACGTTTGCAAATCTTTTTCTTTTAATTTTTCAATTTGATCCTTATACGTTGGCACTCGTTCCAACCAACTTAAGGGCGTGCCCATTGCTAGTAATAAAAAAAGTTCAGCGTGTTCAGGCACTCTACTCTGAATAAATAAAGTCGCTTGTTGCGGATCAACCCCAGCAGCCAACCAATCGATTACCATCTCCCAAACCGATTCCTCAATCACGCTAGACGTTTCATAATGAGTGGTTAGAGCATGCCAGTCGGCAACAAAGAAGAAACAAGGGTATTCCGATTGCAACTGCACCCAATTCTTGAGCACGCCATGGTAATGGCCTAAATGCAAATTGCCAGTGGGTCGCATGCCAGAAAGTACACGTTCAGCAAACATCATTCATTTTTTCTAAAAATTAATTTCAAAAATTACAATTGCTAATGAAACACCGACCAAATGGGCTTCAAGCTAGAAGGTAAATTCGGTAGCAAACCCAAATCAGTATGACTTTCACGCGGATCATGAAAATCAGAGCCTCGTGAACCCATAAAACCATAATCAATAGCAATCTTGGCATACGTTTGATACTGATCAGGGCTATGACTGCCGGTTACTACTTCAATGCCCAATCCACCTAAATCTTTAAAACGCGCATACAACTCCGTCATCTGTAGCGGGGTTAAATGATAGCGCCCTGGATGGGCAATCACGGCAACGCCACCAGCACTCCGAATCCAATGTACTGCATTTTCTAAGGTTGCCCAACGATGTTGCACATAGCCAGGTTTACCTGCAACCAAATAATTTTTAAATACTGTTTCGGTATCGCGACAAAACCCTTGCTCAACTAAAAACCGCGCAAAGTGGGTACGAGAAATTAATTCTGGATTACCGGCATACAGTTGCGCCCCTTCAAAACTACCGGCAATGCCAACTTTAGCTAATTGCTCTGCCATCGCCTGCGCTCGATTACGGCGCCCATCGCGGGTTTGACGCAGACCCTCAATTAAGCCAAGATCAGTAGGATCAATACCTAAACCCACAATATGTACCGTATGGTCTAGCCAGGTTATCGAAATTTCCACCCCCGCCACATAGTCAATTCCACATTGCGCTGCCGCAGCTTGGGCGCGAACCTGGCCCCCCAGCTCGTCATGGTCGGTTAATGACCACAATTGCACCCCATTCAGCTGCGCACGCTCTGCCAGCGCTTCAGGTGACAAGGTTCCGTCTGAAACCACAGAATGGCAGTGCAAATCTGCATTTAGTACAGAAGGTGTATTCATCCAGCTATTTTAGGTCAAGCTTGTATTAATTACTCGGCGCGGGGCATCGAGATAGGCGCGAGATTGCATTTCCACTAGGCGGGATACGGTGCGACCAAATTCAGCCACAATTTGACCTTCAGGATAAAGCTCTGCAGGTGGTACTTGCGCCGACATAATCAATTTGATTCTATGGTCATATAAAATATCAATTAGCCAAATAAACCGCCGAGCTTCATTGGTCATGCGCGGCGGCATATACGGTACCTCCGACAACATAATGGTATGAAAGCGCGTCGCCAACTCCAGATAATCATTTTGCGAGCGGGGCCCAACGCACAGGGTTTGAAAATCAAACCAGACTACCCCTTCAGCCAAACGAAAGGGACGAATTTGTCGCGACTCGATAAAGAGCACGGGGCACGACATCTCATCGCGATTACCACTTAAGCGCTTAAATGTATCTAATAAAATTAAATGATTTTGCGCCGTAAGGGGACATAAATAAGCCTCAACTTGTGCCATTTGTAACTGCCGATAATCAGCGCCAGCATCGACATTCAAAATATCGAGCTTGGCTTTAAGTAGTTGAATTGCTGGCAGTAAGCGATCACGATGCAAGCCATTCGGATACAGATCATCAGGCTGGTAATTCGAGGTCATAATGAATTGCACGCGATCTTCAAATAAGGCTTTTAATAAGCGATATAAAATCATCGCATCGGCAATATCGTTTATATGAAACTCATCAAAACAAATTAAGCGGTAGCGTTCAGAAATGCGTTTAGCTACCTCATCAAGCGGGTTAACTAAACCCGACAGTTCATGTAATTCATGATGCACTCCGCGCATGAACTCATGAAAATGAATGCGAATCTTTTTTTCTACTGGCGAGGCAGCATAAAAACAGTCCATTAAAAAGGATTTGCCCCGCCCCACACCCCCCCATAAATAAATGCCTCTAGGCAATTCAGGGTGAAACAGTTTTTTCTTCAGGGCGTTATCACGCTTTTCTTTATAGGCTACCCATTCATCCTCACATAATTGCAAGCGCGCTACTGCACGCTCTTGCGCAGCATCAGTATGGTAGCCATGCAACTGTAATTCATGGCGGTAATACTCGGCAACTTTCAATTACATGTTTAATGCGCGCTGATCGGTTGCAAGAGCAGCCTCACGCATTACCTCAGATAAGCTTGGGTGTGCATGACAAATACGGGCAATGTCTTCTGCGGCAGCTTTAAATTCCATTGCCACAGCGGCTTCAGCAATGAGGTCAGAGGCATTTGGCCCAATGATATGAACCCCTAAAACCTCATCTGTTTTTGCATCAGCTAGCACTTTAATGAAACCTTCGGAGCGTCCCATACCTAATGCACGGCCATTGGCTGCAAACGGAAACTGTCCTGCTTTAAAAGCTCTGCCACTTTCTTTTAGTTGCTGTTCGGTTTGACCAACCCAAGCAATTTCTGGATCGGTATAAATAACCCATGGAATGCAGTTGTAATCAATATGGGGTTTTTGGCCTGCCATTATTTCGGCCACCAGAACACCTTCATCTTCAGCTTTATGCGCAAGCATGGGGCCACGCACTACATCACCAACCGCATAGACGCCAGGCATGGCGGTAGCACAGGTATGGTGATCGATGGGAATAAAACCGCGTTCATCAGTTTTCAGGCCAATGGCTGCCAAATTAAGGCCATCCGTATTGGGCACCCGCCCAACGGAGATAATTAAACGCTCACACACTAATTTTTGCGCTTTACCAGCACTATCTTGATAACTTACTGTGACTTCTTTTTTAGAACTAACTACTTCACCAATTTTTACCCCCAGCTGAATATCTAAGCCTTGTTTAGTAAAAATTTTCTGGGCTTCTGCAGCAATGCCCGCATCGCAGGCACCTAAAAAAGTCGGTAAAGCCTCTAAAACGGTCACCTGTGAACCAACCCGTCGCCACACAGAGCCTAACTCAAGGCCAATAACGCCGGCGCCAATCACACCCAAACGCTTTGGAATCGAGTCAAATTGCAGTGCCCCTTCGTTATCGCAAATCATCACGTTATCAACTTTAATCGTTGGTAAATGCCGCGCCTTCGAACCTGTAGCAATAATCACTTGCTTAGCTGTCACTGTCGTCGGTGTTTTGCCATCAATCTGCAGTTGGTAGCCCGCCGCATCTTTACCCAAAAAAGCTGCGTGCCCTTTTAGTAAAGTCACTTTATTTTTGCGAAATAAATAGTTAATACCACCTGTCATTTTGGTCACAATAGCGTCTTTACGCGCCAACATTTTTTTAATGTCGATACTAACTTGCCCCACAGTAATGCCATGGTCGGCAATACTATGCTCAATTTTTTCGAACTCTTCGGATGACGCTAACAAGGCTTTCGATGGAATGCAGCCCACATTCAGGCACGTACCGCCTAGGCGGATTTCACCCTTGGGATCGTTGAACGAGCTAGCTTCAACACAAGCCACTGAAAAGCCCAATTGCGCAGCCCGAATTGCCGCAATATATCCCCCCGGTCCGGCACCAATTACCACCACATCAAAAGCTTGACTCATGGATTATCTTTCTTATAGATCAAGCAACAGGCGAGCAGGATCTTCAATTGCCTCTTTCATGGCCACCAAGCCCAACACGGCCTCGCGGCCATCAATAATGCGGTGATCATAAGATAATGCTAAGTAATTAATGGGCCGAATTACAATTTGTCCGTCTTCCACTACCGCCCGCTCTTTAGTTGCATGAATACCCAAAATGGCCGACTGGGGAGGGTTAATAATGGGGGTCGACAACATCGAGCCAAACACCCCGCCATTTGAAATAGAAAATGTACCGCCGGTTAATTCTTCAATGGATAATTTACCTTCGCGAGCCTTCACTCCAAATTCAGCAATTTTTAATTCAATTTGCGCTAAATTCATTTGATCAACATCACGTAAGATGGGCACGACTAAACCGCGCGGAGAGCTAACCGCAATTCCAATATCAAAATAGCCATGATAAATAATATCGTTGCCATCGACCGAAGCATTCAGTAATGGAAATTTTTTCAAGGCATGGGTTGCCGCCTTTACAAAGAAAGACATAAAGCCAAGTTTTACACCATGGGTTTTTTCAAATACCTCTTTGTATTTATTGCGCATTGCAATTACTGGCGCCATATTGACTTCATTAAAGGTTGTCAAGATCGCATTATTAGCCTGCGATTCGAGCAAGCGCTCGGCAATACGGGCGCGCAAGCGGCTCATAGGCACCCGCTCTTCAGGTCGATCACCTAATGGCATCGTCGCTGGTGGCAAAGCGGCTTGAGCCGCTTTTACAGGCTTAGCCCCGCCAGTAGCTACCGCAGCCAGCACATCCCCTTTGGTAATCCGGCCGTCACGTCCACTACCGCTAATAGCGGCAGCATTCGTGTTCAGTTCAGCCATTAATTTTACTGCCGCAGGGGCTGCTGCAACTGTTGCTGAAGCCCTTGGCGTTGTAGTTGGCGGTGCTGCTATTGCACTTGCTACTATGCTAGCAGTTGGAACTGCAGCAACGGTAGGAGTGGCGACACTATCGAGCTTGGCAATTAATTGCTCAGCTACTACCGTAGCACCATCTGGCTGCAGAATTTCGGTTAGCACACCAGCTGCGGGTGCAGGAACTTCTAAAACCACTTTATCGGTTTCAATCTCAATCAGAATTTCATCTTGCGCCACCGCTTCGCCAGGTTTTTTTCGCCACTTTAATAAAGTTGCCTCTGTAACAGATTCAGAAAGTTGCGGTACCTTAACTTCAAAAATAGACATATTTTTCCTAAAATGAATCAATCGACTTATTTATTTTTTGTCACAATAAAACCTTTTAATTTTGCAAAGGCTGAGTTCAGTAATGATTTTTGTTGCTCTTGATGTAAATGCGAATAACCCACTGCTGGTGATGCTGATGCCGGCCGACCCGCATAAGCTAGCCGCATGCCGTCACCCATATTTTCTAAAATATTGTGTTGCACAAAAAACCAAGCGCCTTGATTTTGTGGTTCATCTTGACACCAAACAACCTCTTCTAAATTAGAATATTTTTTAAGTTCAGTAGCAATTGACTTATGCGGAAATGGATAAAGTTGCTCGAGCCGAATAATGGCAGTATCTGTTGATTTCTTTTCAACTCGCGCCTTCACTAAATCGTAATACACCTTACCCGAACAAATAATTAAGCGAGTTACTTGCTTTGGCTCAAGCGTCGCGTCAGTATCAGGCAAAACCGTTTGAAACTGGCCTTTTGTAAACTCCATCAAAGGTGAAGCGGCTTCTTTATTGCGCAATAACGATTTTGGCGTCATTAACACCAGCGGCTTGCGAAATTGCCGAATCATTTGGCGACGCAAGACATGAAAAATTTGCGCGGCCGTAGTAGGTTGTACCACCTGCATATTCGTATCAGCACACAACTGCATAAAACGCTCTAAACGAGCCGACGAATGTTCTGGGCCCTGCCCCTCATAGCCATGCGGCAACATCATCACTAAGCCGTTCACCCTACCCCACTTCACCTCACCTGAGGCGATAAATTGGTCAATCACAACCTGGGCACCATTAGCAAAGTCGCCAAACTGCGCTTCCCAAATCGTCAAGGTGTTGGGTTCAGCAGAAGCATAGCCGTATTCAAAGCCAAGCACCGCCTCTTCAGAAAGAATTGAATCGATTACGGTAAATGGGGCCTGATCTTTAGCAACATGCTGCAAAGGAACATAAGTACCAATATCCCATTTCTCGCGATTTTGATCGTGCAATACGGCATGGCGATGCGTAAATGTTCCACGGCCGCTATCCTCACCAGATAAACGCACTGGGTAGCCACTAGCTACTAAAGAGGCAAACGCCATATGCTCACCCATACCCCAATCGATATTGATTTCACCACGACCCATGGCAGCACGATCAGCAATGACCTTTTCGACTAAATGATGCGCCTTAAAGTCGGCTGGAATTGTTGTGATGCGGGCGGCTAAACGTTTCCATTCAGCCAATGGAATCGCAGTATCTGCTTGATCGGTCCATTTTTTATTTAGAAATGGCGACCAATCGACAGCGAATTTTCCTTTGAAATTACTTAATACCGGGTCAGAAGTTTGTTTCCCTTCATCCATTGCTGCACGAAATGCTTTCACCATCAAATCGCCGCCGCCTGCGGCGATCACGCCTTGAGTCTCTAACTTATCTGCATACAGTTTGCGGGTACCGGGGTGAGCCGCAATAATTTTATACATTAGGGGCTGAGTCATTGCGGGTGAATCTTGTTCGTTATGGCCTAGCTTGCGAAAACAAACAATATCGATGGCTACATCTTTCTTAAAGGTGCTACGAAAATCTAAAGCTAACTGGGTCGCTAATACAACTGCCTCAGGGTCATCTCCATTGACATGTAAAACCGGAGCGTCAATCACTTTCATAATGTCAGTGCAATAAAGGCTAGAACGTAGATCACGCGGATCTGAAGTAGTAAAGCCAATTTGATTATTAATCACAATATGTACTGTGCCGCCCGTGGAATAACCTCTTACCTCTGACATCGCTAAAGTTTCTTGTACAACTCCTTGCCCAGCAATCGAGGCATCGCCGTGCACTAAAACAGCCAAGACTTGATCGCCATGCAAATCGCCGCGGCGCTCCATGCGGGCCCGAGCCGAGCCTTCAGCAACCGGATCAACAATTTCTAAATGGGAAGGATTAAATGCCAAAGAGACATGGACTGGTCCGCCTGGTGTTGAAATATCACTAGAAAAACCCTGATGGTATTTAACGTCGCCCGATGGTAGATCTTCTGGTGCGGTATGCTCAAATTCAGCAAATAAATCCTTAGGCATCTTGCCTAAAACATTGACCAGCATGTTTAAGCGGCCGCGGTGCGCCATGCCCACGACTATTTCTTGTATACCTTTAATACCAGCGCCACGAATTAATTCATCCATACTGGCGATAAAACTTTCACCGCCCTCAAGAGAAAATCGCTTTTGGCCCACATATTTGGCTTGTAAATAGCGCTCAAGACCTTCAGCTGCAGTTACGCGATCTAAAATTTGACGCTTTTCTTCAAGATTAAAGCGCGGGGTTGAGCGTACTGATTCTAATTTTTCTTGCCACCATTTTTTTATTTTTTGGTCGGCTATGTACATCACTTCGGCACCTATCGTGCCGCAATAGGTTTCGCGCAAAGCCTGCAATAAATCGCGCAGGGTCATCGTGTCTTTGCCAAAATACGTATTACTAATATTGAAGACAATATCCATATCGCCATCGCTAAAACCATAGAAGGCGGGATTTAATTCCGGAATATCGGGGCGTTCGGTGCGCTTTAACGGATCAATGTTGGCCCAGCGATTACCGACATTTCGATATGCGGCTATCAGTTGTTGAACAGCGACTCGTTTACGACCCATCTCCGCATCAGCCGAGTCACTAACTTTACGAATGGGGCCTTGCTTTGCGCGCTCAGCAAAAGAAGCGACGATTGGCGCATGAGCAATATCTGGGTGGTTACCGCCATCAACAGCGGGTACACGATTGACCTTATCAAAATACGTGCGCCAATGATCAGAAACCGAACTGGGGTCAAGCAAGTAAGACTCATATAGGTCTTCTACATACGGCGCATTACCGCCAAACAAATAGGACGAGCCTATTGAAGCTTGCCTCATGATGCTCACCTTTCGTCGGGTATGCCGAAAAAAACTGTGGTTTAAACCGTCCGGGCTTTGGCTTTACCAAATTGCGAACTGATCACTGATGAATCTACACATTGAATCTAATAGCGAATGGCTATTTTAGCATCATTAAGCTTATTAATAGTCAGGTTTTATGGCGAAGTGGGGAGGAATCGACCAAATTCTGACCCTTTAATAAGAAATTTCCTACAACTGTTTCAGCCGAAACTGACAGCATCCCTGCGAAATGATTTATATGCTTGAACCTTCATAAAACTGAAAGAAATTTACCAATAATGAAAGCCATTAATCCCGCCTCAGACTATCTCAGTACTCGCCAAAGCGCTAAAATTCTCCAAGTATCCTTGGGTACCGTCCAAAAAATGGTTGAAGTTGGCGAGCTTATCGCCTGGAAAACCTACGGCGGTCATCGGCGGATCCTCGCCAGCTCCCTAGAAAAGCAATTAACGCGCCGTAAACAACTCATGCGGCAGAAATTATCAACTCATTGTGTGGTCATGGCTATTTTTCGCCGCACTGAAAACCGTGAAGAATTACAAGAAATTTGTCGGGATTGGTCGCTGCAGGTCGACCTAATCTGGTCGCTCGATAGCCTTGAGGGTCTCATGCAAGCAGTATCAAGCGCACCCGACTTAATTTATCTCGATGCCTTTATTCCCCCAGTTGAGCAAGTACACATCATCCATTATTTAAGTAAAAATGAACTTACCCAACGCATTCCCATTTTGGTTGATGAGGGTTTTGTGGAACTTCATCCTGGCGTAATACAGTTGGCAGGAGAAAATTCAGGAGTCATCCAGCCCCAGCCCAATGCAGAAAACGCCAGTTCCGCTCAAAATCAAAATATTTTAGAGAACCCCCTCATTCTGGGTTATCCAGCGAATCACTCCCAGTTGGCTAAACAGCAACTTGAACAGTTGTTTGTTGAAGCCTTATCGAGAAAGTACGATTGGGCTTAAAGTCCATAGACTTAAATCGTAAAACTCGTTCGATCTCTGCCTTCAATCCATTTGGGGGCCTTGCCGCGCCCAGTCCAAGTATCACCAGTACTGGGATTGCGGTATTTTGGGGGGACCTTGCCACTCGCCCCACGGGTGGCAGATTTCCGACTAAATAAATCGCCTACTTCTAATTTATAACGCTCAATAATGACTTTAGCTTGCGCTATCCCCTCAGCCTTTTCACGCTGAATTGCATCTTTAATTTGTTGGTCTAATTGCTCGCGTTGGGCTAATAAATCAGTGTAACTAACCATTATTATTAATACTCCAAATGTAAATGATGATAAAGGTTAATATTATTGTATATCAGCTTAAATAGATATAAATAAATCTAGGCATTAGTATATAAAAAATGATTATATTAATTACTGAATTAATCAAATTTATAATTACTAAATTGAATAAAATCAAGCATTTAAGATATTAAATTAAAGCTAATAGTTACTTATTTATCGCTAGCTTAGCGGCGGAGCATAAAACTACCCAATGCCTTGGCAGTAATTTCTCCGGCCTCATTCAAAACTTCAGCCTCACAATAATTGACTGTTTTGCCAATTTTGAGCAATTTACCTTCAACAATCAAAATACCGGTGGAAGGCCGCAAAAAGCTCACTGTCATATCAATCGTAATCATGCCTAAGGCCTGTTCATGCATGCTACGGGCTGCAGCAGCCATGGCAAAGTCGAGCAAAGTCATGGTAAGTCCACCATGGGCTACTTGAAAGCTATTGTGCAGTTCCGGGCGTAAATCTACCCGAATTCGTGACTTACCAGCCTCTGCAAATTCAGGAATTACCCCAATAAAATCAAGAAAGGGAATCGTCAGGCCAAAATAATCCCGTGGTGATGTTGGCGTATTGGTTGAGCTAGTTGGCATACAGAAAGTCTTGAATAAGAAACTGAAGTATAAAAATGGTCGGGGCGAGAGGATTTGAACCTCCGACCACTTGCACCCCATGCAAGTACGCTACCAGGCTGCGCTACGCCCCGACGAAACTAAAATTGTATCAGCAGCTACGGAGCTATAACGATAAGATCTGTACTACAGCCTCTAATTCTGCGCGCAGTTTTAAGCTGCCACGCGCTTCATCTAAGCGATTACGGGCCCCACCAATCGTAAAGCCTTCTTCGTACAGTAAAGAACGAATTTTGCGAATTAAGACCACCTCGTGATGCTGGTAATAACGCCGATTACCGCGCCTCTTTTGCGGGCGAAGCTGCACAAACTCTTGCTCCCAATAGCGCAAGACATGGGATTTAACGCCACATAAACTCGCTACCTCACCAATAGTGAAATAACGTTTAGCAGGAATGGGAGGTAATAAAGAGATCAAGAGAGACTGAAGATAAAAAACAAAACCTGCTTAAAATTCAAACCTAAGCCACCATACCAGTTTGCGCTTCTACTGCTTCTTTTAGTTTTTGGCTCGCATGAAAAGTAACCACGCGACGTGCATCAATTGGAATCTGCTGGCCGGTTTTAGGGTTGCGACCTGGGCGCGCAGATTTGTTGCGCAATTGAAAATTGCCAAAACCCGAAATTTTTACTTCAACGCCTGCCTCAAGGGATTCGGCAATCCGATCAAAAAAAGCATCGATCATATCTTTAGCTTCGCGTTTATTTAGACCAACTTGATCAAACAAAGCCTCAGAAAGCTCATTTTTAGTTACGGTTGGGTGCGCATGAGATGTCTGGTTCATTCAAATTACCTTTTTAATCTTGAATTATTATTCAATTTTTAGTTACTAATGACTAATATATACCTACCGCAAGCGGGCTCCACACTTTTTTTCTAACTGCGCCAGTAATGTGGCTATAACGGCATCAACTTGTTCATCTTGCAAAGTTTCAGCTGGATTTAAAAGAGTAATCCGAAATGCTAAACTTTTTTCATCGGCTGCTAAGCCGCTATTAGATGCACTCCCAGTACTATCAGCTTTTGAGCGAAACTCATCAAAGAGTGTAATTTTTTGAACAAATGCGGGCGGCTTTGCTAGCATAGCATCTAAGGCTAATTGCGCTGGAAAATTTTGTTTAACCACGATGGCTAAATCGCGTTGTACTGCAGGTAATTTACTGAGCTCATTAGGGCTCGGTAAATCGATCAAGCTAATCGCATCCCATTCAAACTCGAAGACAATAGGCGCTAGCGGTAAAGCCAGTTTTTGCTGAAGAGCGGGATGTAACTCGCCAATCCAGCCAATTGTGCGTGCACCAGTTGGCAAAGACAATTGAATTGCCGCACAGCGGCCAGGATGTAATGCAGCATGCGGCGCAGCACTGGTGGTAATGTGCAAGGGCATAAGGATGGTTTCCAGATCGCCTTTAATATCAAAAAAATCGACTATTTTATTTGCCACTCCCCACTGCTCTGGCCAAGCAAAGCCATAGGCAAGACCCGCAATCTGTAGTGGTTGCCAAATTCCTGCAACTGCCGCAGCAACGGCATCGTCACTATTGGGTAAACGAAGCGTATCCAGACTGTTCACGCGTGTAAAAGTCCGTCCTACTTCAAATAAACGCATCCGACTAGCGCCACGATTAAGGTTGCTTCGCAAGTTGGCTAGTAAGCCGCCCAACAAGGTACTACGCATAACCGCATATTGCGCTGCAATTGGGTTAAGCACATTGATTGGCGGGCACGAAACCGGGGCACCATTAGCAAGTTGCTGTTCAAACTCAGGCTCAGTAAAACCAAAATTGACGACTTCTTGATAACCCTGCTGGGCAAAACTATGCCGTAAAAGATGAATGCTCTGCAATTTTTCTGGTGTCGCTCGCATCGCCAATAATCCCCGCGGCGGTAAATCGGGAATATGTTCAAAACCATAAAGACGGGCTACCTCTTCAATCAGGTCTTCCTCAATCTCTAAATCAAAACGATAGCTTGGTGGCATCACTTGAAAAATCGTCTCGGCAGCGCTTCCTGTAGAAGTAAATTCAAAACCCAAGCGCGTAAACACGTCACTTACTACTTCTACAGTTAATGGAATCCCAATAATTTGCATGGCGCGCTTTAAGCGCATAGAGACCGGCTTACGTTCTGGTAAAGCAACGATTTGATCGTCAATCGGACCGGCTCGACCACCACAAACTTCAATGATTAAGGCAGATAAATACGCCAAACAATCTACCATGGCTTGAGGATCAACACCACGCTCAAACCGATGTCCAGCATCGGTCGTAAAGTTCAAGCGCCGTGACCTACCCTGAATCGCCGCGGGCCACCAAAAAGCAGCTTCCACATAAATGTTGGTGGTCTTATCCGTCACTGCAGAGTGATTTCCGCCCATCAGTCCAGCTAAACTCACTAAGCCCTTTTCATCTGCTACCACGCCTACGCCACTAGTAATTTGTGCAGTCGGTTCAATCTCATCAGAGATGGGTACGAGGGTCTGACCGTTTAATAATTCAATACTTTCTCCAGGTTTAGCCCAGCGCACACTTAAGTCACCCACTAAACGGTCTAAATCGAAAACATGGCTTGGCTGACCCATCTCTAACATCACATAGTTAGAGATATCAACTAAAGGAGAAATACTGCGCTGACCTGCACTCTTTAAGCGCTGCACAAGCCATGCTGGTGTAGGTGCAGAAGCGTTAACGCCACGAATAATTCGGCCCGCAAAACGCCCACATAAATCACTCGCTACGATATTAACCTTTAACTGGTCTGGAATAGATACGGCTGGCGCTTGCACTGGCGAGAGTTGCAAAGGCGTTTTCGTAATCGCCGCAACTTCGCGGGCCATCCCAATTAATGATAAGCAATCTGCCTTATTAGGCGTTAGCTTCACCACAAATATTTGCTCATCTAAATGCAGATACTGACGAATATCTTCGCCAATTGGTGCGTCAGCAGGTAACTCATAGATGCCAGCGTGATCGTCGCCCAGACCTAATTCACGACCCGAACACAACATACCTTGGCTTTCAACGCCACGTAATTTACCCACTTTAATTAGTAAAGGTTTACCGCCGACTTCAGCAGCAGGCAAACTAGCTCCTACTAAGGCGCAAGGAATCTTAATGCCGGCTCGCGCATTGGGTGCTCCACAAACTATAGTTAGATCTTCTCCAGTTCCCGCATTGACTTTACAAACCCGCAAACGATCAGCATCAGGATGTTGCTCGGTTGATAGAATTTCAGCTACCACAACTTGGGTAAATGGCGGCGCCACTGCATACCGCTCTTCTACCTCAAGTCCTGCCATTGTCATGGCATGCGCTAAATCAGCGCTATCCAACGGTGGATTAACGTATTGACGAAGCCAAGATTCAGAAAATTGCATATGCTCTTAAGCCGGAAATTGCGCCAGAAAGCGCAGGTCGTTTTCAAAAAATAAGCGTAAGTCATCAATTCCGTAACGCAACATAGTTAAACGCTCTAAACCAGAACCAAAAGCGAAGCCGGTATACTGTTCAGCATCAATGCCCATATTACGTAATACCTTAGGGTGCACTTGACCCGCACCCGAAATCTCCAACCAACGGCCAGCTAACTTACCGCTGCTAAAGGCCATATCGATTTCTGCCGAGGGTTCAGTAAACGGAAAATAGGAGGGACGAAAACGGACTTGTAACGCATCGGTTTCAAAAAATGTGCGTAAAAAATTGGTATATACACCCTTTAAATCAGCGAAAGATACCTGTTCACCAATCCACAGACCCTCAACCTGATGAAACATGGGTGAATGCGTCGCATCGCTATCAACCCGATACGTTCTACCAGGGGCAATAACTTTAATCGGCGGCATCACTGCAGCGTTAGCATACTTTTTAACGTGCTCGCTTGCATAGCGTACCTGCATCGGGCTGGTATGAGTACGCAACAATAAGGGCTTACCTTGGGCATCATTGCAATCAACGTAAAACGTATCTTGCATCGAGCGCGCTGGATGATTTTCAGGGCTATTGAGCGCCGAAAAATTAAACCAGTCGGTTTCAATTTCAGGGCCTTGTGCCACATCAAAGCCAATCGAATGAAAGATGGTCTCAACGCGTTCCCAGGTCCGCATGACAGGGTGCAAACTCCCAACCTCTTGACCACGCCCCGGCAGTGAGACATCGATTGCTTCAGCAGCTAAACGTGAATAGAGAACGCCCTCTGCTAAGGCTTGGCGTCGCTCTTGGAGCGCATCTTCAACTGCGGTTTTAGCGAGATTAATTTCAGCGCCAGCACTCTTGCGCTCATCAGGCGAAAGCTTACCAAGCGCTTTGAGGCGCTCAGTAAGCATACCCGTTTTGCCAAGATACTGCGCCTTAGCATCCTCTAAGGCTGCAGAATCGGCAGCCTTAGCGAAATCGCGTTTGGCATCCTCGACAAGTTGGTCGAGCGAAACCATATCAGTTCAGCTTAATGAATAGTAAATTAAGCTACGGCTACTGTGGATTTAATCCGCGTAACCAAAGCAGCGAACGCTTCTTTATCCATAATGGCCATATCAGAAAGCACCTTGCGATCAAGTTCGATTTGGGCTTTTTTCATGCCATTCATAAATACGCTATAACTCATATCGTGCTCGCGTACAGCAGCATTAATACGGGCAATCCACAAGGCACGGAAAACCCGTTTTTTGTTACGACGATCGCGGTAAGCATATTGACCCGCGCGCATAACTGCTTCTTTGGCAACACGAAAGACGTTATTACGCCGACCGCGATAGCCTGAAGCAGCATCAGTAATTTTTTTATGACGGGCTCTGGCGGTAACCCCACGTTTGACTCTTGACATTACATTCTCCTATCTAGTCTGGGTTTATGCGTAGGGCAGCATCGAGCGAATTGACTTCACATCTGCTTTAGCTACTTCGGTTGAGCCACGTAATTGACGCTTATTTTTAGTGGTTTTTTTGGTGAGGATATGGCGTTTAAAGGCCTGACCCCGTTTAATCGATCCGCTAGCGCGCACCGTGAAGCGCTTTTTCGCGCTACTCTTGGTTTTCATCTTGGGCATGACTACTCCCTTTCATTCTCTCGTGATCTAAGGTGGCAACCGACGGCTACACTTCCTGTACCTTGACTCACACAACTAACTACGACAAGCTCGGCAGCTATTGCTGCTCTTCTCATACACCTAGCGGCGCATGGTTATTTCTTTTTTGCTGGGGATAAAACCATCACCATTTGACGGCCTTCCATTTTAGGAAATTGTTCAACTTGACCAAAAGGCTCAAGATCCAACTTCAAACGATCCAGCATTCTTGCTCCGATTTCTTGGTGGGCCATTTCCCGACCACGAAACCGCAGCGTAATTTTCGTTTTATCGCCATCCTCTAGGAAGCGAATTAAATTGCGCAACTTCACACCATAATCACCATCATCAGTACCCGGGCGAAATTTTACTTCCTTCACCTGAATCACCTTTTGCTTCAGCTTCGCTTCATGCTGACGCTTCGCTTCTTGGTATTTAAATTTACCGAAGTCCATTAAACGGGCTACCGGAGGCAACGCAGTGGGAGCAATTTCAACCAAATCGGTTTCTTGCTCCTCAGCCATCCTTAAGGCATCTAACAACTTAACTACACCAACGGCTTCTCCGTCGGACCCAATCAAACGCACTTCAGGAGCAGTTATTTCCCCATTAATGCGCTGCAATTTATCAGTAGCGATCTTCTAATTCCTTATAAAAAACAATAAAAACCGTCAACACCACCCAAAGCCCTAGCTCACTAGCTCGGGACCGACTTTCTGGACAATATCCTGCTGGAGTCGGGCAACGAAGGCATCTAGAGGCATTACGCCTAAATCGACTCCGCCACGGGCACGAACGGCCACTGTATTACTTTCAAGCTCTTTATCGCCAACAACTAGCAAATAAGGCACTTTCTGTAATGCATGCTCGCGTATTTTATAGGTAATTTTCTCATTTCGCAAATCAGCCTCAGCCCTAAACCCTTGTTTTTTCAGGATTTGCTGAATTTGTTGCGCATATGCAGCAGAATTTTCAGAAATATTGAGGACTACCGCTTGGGTGGGGGCTAGCCAACTGGGCATAGCGCCAGCGTGATTTTCGAGCAAAATCCCAATAAAACGTTCAAGGGAGCCCACGATCGCGCGGTGCAACATGACTGGTACCTGGCGACTATTATCTTCAGCCACATATTCAGCGCCAAGGCGTGCAGGCATTGAAAAATCAACCTGCATGGTGCCGCACTGCCAAGATCGCCCAATAGAGTCTTTCAAATGGTATTCAATTTTGGGGCCATAAAACGCCCCCTCACCGGGCAACTCTTCCCAAGTTTGACCGGTAGCACCAAGCGATTCGCTTAAAGCACCCCGTAAGGCATTTTCTGCTTTATCCCAAATCGCGTCAGTCCCCACCCGCTTCGCCGGGCGTAATGCTAATTTCACCACTACTTCAGTAAAGCCAAAATCAGCGTAAACCGCGCGTACTGCTTTATCGAAAGTAGCTACCTCGCTTTGCACTTGGTCTTCGGTACAAAAAATATGACCGTCATCTTGCGTAAAACCGCGCACCCGCATTAGGCCGTGCAGTGCGCCGGAAGGTTC
This sequence comes from Polynucleobacter sp. IMCC 29146, assembly GCF_021395195.1. Taxonomy (NCBI): domain Bacteria; kingdom Pseudomonadati; phylum Pseudomonadota; class Betaproteobacteria; order Burkholderiales; family Burkholderiaceae; genus Polynucleobacter; species Polynucleobacter sp. IMCC 29146. Next base: position 144,233 of record NZ_JAJVCR010000002.1, read on the forward strand.
ATTGCGATGACATTGCCCAAATTCACCCAAACGTAACGGTAACTCTCGATAACTATGCAAGCCAGAATTAAAAATTTGCACATGACCGGGGCAATTCATTGGCTTCAAGGCATAGGCTCGATTTTCAGAATCGGTCGTAAACATATTATCTTTATAGTTTTCCCAATGACCCGATTTTTCCCATAAAGAACGATCTAAAATTTGCGGTGCTTTTACTTCTTGGTAGTTTTCTTGTTGATACACCCGGCGCATGTATTGCTCAACCTCTTGCCAAATCGCCCAACCTTTGGGATGCCAAAATACTAAGCCAGGGGCTTCATCTTGAAAATGAAATAAGTCGAGTTGCTTAGCGAGACGGCGATGATCGCGCTTTTCAGCCTCTTCCAGCATATGCAAATAGGCATCTTGATCCTCTTTCTTTAACCAAGCAGTGCCATAAATTCGTTGCAGCATTTCATTTTTACTATCGCCCCGCCAATAAGCTCCAGCAACCTTCATTAACTTAAAGACTTTTAATTTGCCGGTTGAGGGCACATGGGGACCGCGACATAAATCGGTAAAGCCGCCTTCACTATAAAGTGAGACGTCTTGATCGGCAGGAATGCTACCAATAATTTCAGCTTTGTAAAGTTCGCCTTGCGCTTTAAATAATGCAATGGCTTGATCGCGCGGTAGCACTTGGCGTACAACTGGTTCATTTTTCTTGGCCAATTCCAGCATGCGGTTTTCTAAGGCTGTTAAGTCCTCCGGCGTAAATGGGCGCTGAAAAGAAAAATCATAATAAAAGCCGTTTTCAATCACTGGGCCAATCGTTACTTGCGCCGCAGGAAACAGCTCTTTAACTGCGTAAGCCAATAAATGCGCCGTCGAGTGCCGCACAATGTCTAAAGCCTCTGGGCTTTTATCCGTCACAATTGCCAATTGCACGTCATGCTCTAGCGTAAAACTCAAGTCGACTAAACGACCATCCACTATGCCAGCTAAGGCGGCTTTAGCCAGGCCACTGCCAATACTTTGTGCGACTTCAGCAACGGTTACGGGCGCAGGAAACTCGCGCTTCGAACCATCAGGTAAGCTTACTGCCAGCATTCATACTCCCATTCGCCATTCCGGGTCAATTCGGGTCAATTCGTTGGTAGGCTCGATTGGACTCGAACCAACGACCCCCACCATGTCAAGGTGGTGCTCTAACCAGCTGAGCTACGAGCCTATATCAGTCAGGAGTTTATCACCGCCGCTGTACTTCTAGTACTCCAGCCGCATCTTCAAGGCTGTTTTGCACTAAACGCAGCGCTGCAGTGTTGCTAATTTCCAGCGTAAAGACGATTTGAACCTGCCCGCGTTTAGCTGATTTACGTAAATCAATCACATGCACCCCTTGGCGGGTAATAATTTCAAATAGCTCGCGTAACAGTTCAGGTCGATCCAAGGCAAGCACCGTCAGGTCAGTTGGATAAAGACGATCTTGTTTGTCTGATTTAAGGGGCTTACTATTTTTATTCGGGCTACCGGGCTGATAGGGCTGTGGAAGCGCAGCTGCTACCGACGCATTCCAAGCAGTTTGAATCACCCGTTCAGGAGCTCGCTCTAGAAGCTTCAAAAAGGTTTTGCATGAGCGACGATGAATCGAGACCCCGCGCCCTAACGTTACAAAACCAACAATGGCATCGGGTGGCACAGGTCGACAGCAACGCGCCAATTGAGTTAATAAAGAATCCATGCCCACCACCAAGACATCACTATGACTAGCCCCCTGACGAGCACCAGGATGTAAAACAATCGACTCGAGTGGTTTGACAGTTTTTGTTTCTACAGGTGCTTTATTTGCTGGGACTAAAGATTCGTCATCGAGCGCATTAAACCAAGCCCGTACTTTCGAGCGCGCGCGGTGCGATTGCAAGTAAGAACGATCTGGGCTAATCCAGTCGCGCGAGGGACCACCATGTTTAACGGCAATGATATCTACCGTTTGCCCGTTAGCTAAAGGCGTATCTAAGGGCACCATCGCACCATCAACATGGGCCCCGCGGCAGCGATGGCCAAGATCGGTATGGACAGCATAAGCAAAATCAATTGGCGTAGAACCTTTTTCTAGGGCAATGACTTTACCAAGCGGGGTAAGCACATAAATATGCCCATCAAGTTCATGGTGTTTTAAATGCTCCCACGCATCTTCCTTCCATGCAATTAATTGTCGAGCCCAAGCAATTTGTTGCTCATAAGCGCTTGCTGCGCTCTGTGTACCCTGCTGCTGACCTTCTTTGTAACGCCAATGCGCAGCTAAGCCAAATTCAGCTTGTTGATGCATCGCCTGAGTACGAATTTGAATTTCAAATGCAACCCCCGCATCATTCATTACCACGGTATGCAAAGATTGGTAACCGTTTAATTTTGGCCGTGCAATATAGTCGTCAAACTCTCGTGGAATCGGCTGCCAGAGTTGATGCACTAAACCCAGCACGCTGTAACATTCCTGAATATCATGCACCACCACCCGAAATGCCCGTACGTCATACAAATTAGCAAAATCTAACGACTTACCTTGCATTTTTTTCCAAATACTATAAATGTGTTTCGGGCGCCCTTGCACCTCGCAAGTCATTTTTGCACCAGCAAGTTCTGCCTGTAATTGCGCAATAACTTCTTTAATTAGACTTTCCCGCTCCGTTCTTTTGGCATCGAGCATCTTGGCAATGTTGCGATAATCTGCCGGTGAAACTAGGCGAAAAGCCAAATCTTCCATTTCCCATTTCATTTGCCAAATACCTAAACGATTAGCCAAACTAGCATCAATTTCTAGAATCGTTTGCGCCCAGGCGCTTGGCATCACAATGCCCATTTGGGTAATCCACCGTAAACTTTGCAGACGTGAAGCAAGGTAAATTAGTACGACGCGTAAGTCACTACCAAAAGCCAAAAGCATTTTGCGTAGCATTTCTTCTTGTCCAACAACACTCGCTACACCGTCTTTACCAATGAGTTTTGCTTGCGCTTGACGTAGCCCCCGAAAGCCAAGTAATAACTGGGCGGCTTCTGTGCCAAGTAGCTTGACTAAGGCCTCTTTATTTTGCTCATGGTGTATGTGGCTAGCTGCAATAAGGCTACTCGCATCCAAACCGAGGGCTTGCAAAATGGCGTGGACGCCACGGGCATGGGTCGCGGGTCCTTCGCCGTACCAAGAATCGAGCATAAGATCATGAGTCAGTTTTGCGGTAGGCATCACTAAATGATCAAGGGATATTTAGAGACTGGTTGAGCTAATTAAAAAAATCTCTGGCCAGGGTAATTTGCGCAGGCTTAATAAATGCAGGGGCATGCCCAACTAAAGGAATCTCAAGACTACGAGCATGCTTGTTACGACGACACATTTCCGCCACAGTTGCAGCCGAGAGTAAGTCTGATTCGGCACCGCGCACAATTAAAATCGGCACCTGAATCTGTTCAAAGCTATGCCATAGTGCCATTTCCCCAGCCGCAGCGGTAAGCGCATTGACGGCCGCAAATGGCACGGCAATTGCAGGGTCGTAATGGACTTCCCATGCACCCTTATGCTCAACTAAATGGGGGCCGTTATAGTCTTCCCATTCTGCGGCAGTATGTTCGCCAAAAGTCGTGCACAGTAAATTTAACTGCGCTAAAGCATCGGCTCGATTGATAAAACGCAAGGGCTTGCCAACATAAGAACCCAAACGTTTTAACGCTGCAGGTTCAATGCGAGGCCCAACATCATTAAGCAATAATTTGCGAATCGGCGAATCGGCCATGCCAGCGTACACCATGCCAATCATCCCGCCCATCGAGGTACCAAACCAATCGACCTGCGAGACCCCTAAATGCGCCACCAAAGTGACCATGTCGCTAACATATTGCGGAATACCATAAAGCATGGAATTGCTTAACCAGTCAGACTCACCCCGCCCCACTACATCAGGGCATACCACATAGTATTTGGTGCTCATTGCCAAGGCTAATTGCTTAAAGTCACTGCCCCTACGGGTGAGGCCGTGTACGCAAATTAAGACCTGAGGATTGCGGGGATTGCCCCAAGCGTGATAAGCCATACGGTGCAAACCACCCGAGTGAGCACATTCCACATAAAAGGTGTTGCCGCGGTGTATGTCAAGAGCCGCTGGTGCAACTGCAGGTTGCCGATCCTGCAGAGCAAGTTGAGCTTTACTTGTCACATCAGGCTCATGCATTGCTTCGGGCTGCAAAGTCACATGATCAATGCCATGTTTATTTAACAACATCGTATTAATTCGCGCCATAACCGCGGGCCAATCAGCAAGCTGCTCAACTTCAATATGACCAATCAGCGCTGGAAAACTGGGAGCCATTTCCCAAACATGTAAATCATGCACAGATAACACGCCGGGAATCGCCCGCAGATCGCGACCCACTTCTAAATAGTCAATGTGTAGCGGCACACCTTCCATTAAGAAGTGATATGACTCGCGCAAAATTGCATAAGTCGATTTTAAAATTAATAATGAGACCAGAATCGACAACCAAGAGTCGGCCTGCATCCATCCGGTCAGTTGAATAATGACGCCGGATAACAATGCGGCTACTGAGCCAAGTAAATCGCCCATGACGTGCACTAAAGCGGCGCGCGTATTGACACTTTTCCGATCGTGCGATAAAACCCAAGCCACAACAATATTCATGGCTAAGCCAATTGCCGCAACAATTGATACCACAATGCCATCTACCTGATGCGGAGTAAATAGACGGGAGATGGCCTCAAACACAATCCACACCACCAAAGCTAGCATCGCCAAACCATTGATAAATGCAGCTAAAGCCTCAGCTCGTCCATACCCAAATGAATGGCGCGGTGACGGTGGGCGACGGGAAATAATTTGCGCCAGCAACGCTAGCCCAAGGGCGGCGGCATCGGTCACCATATGACCCGCGTCTGAAAGTAATGCTAATGAACCCGCCCAATAGGCAGCAATAGCTTCGACCAAGGAAAAGCCCAAAGTCAACACCAAGGCAATCGCTAATAAATGCTGATTATTAATTTCCTTGGAATGGGTATGCTTAGCATCGCCTTTTTTATGGGCATGTAAGGCACTAGAGGCGACTAACTCTTCCTCTGTATGCGCATGCGCATGAGCAATTGGGCGATCTTGATGCTCATGCGTATTCATTAAATACTATTATTTCATCCATTCATGATGCTTAAGTGACAGCGCTTAAATCAATCTTAGCACCGGTCTTTGCCACTACCTCTTCTTTAGTTACTCCGGGAGCTAATTCAACTAGCCTCAACCCGTTGGGCGTAATATCTAAAACACATAAATCGGTAATGATGCGATCAATTACCCCCACTCCTGTCAAAGGCAAAGTGCATTGGGGCAAAATTTTCAGCTCTTCTGAACCATCTTTTTTCTTCGCAACGTGCTCCATCAGCACCACCACATCTTTTACACCAGCCACTAAATCCATTGCTCCACCCATACCCTTGACCATTTTTCCAGGAATCATCCAGTTGGCCAAATCGCCAAACTCACTGACCTGCATCGCACCCAAAATAGCAATATTAATTTTGCCACCGCGAATCATGCCAAATGAATCAGCCGATGAAAAAATTGCGGTACCAGGTATCGTTGTCACAGTCTGCTTGCCAGCATTAATTAAATCAGCATCCACTTTGGCCTCTGTTGGAAAAGGGCCAATGCCAAGCATGCCGTTTTCCGATTGCAGCCAAACTTCCATACCCTCTGGTACATGGTTGGCCACTAAGGTGGGTAGGCCAATTCCTAAATTAACGTAATAACCATCGCGTAATTCTTTAGCGGCACGAGCCGCCATCTCTTCTCTACTCCACGGCATTTCAATCTTCCTTATTAATCAGTTTATTACATCGTTAATTGGGTTGGTATATATATAGCAAATACTTACGCAGTAGCTGGCGAAAGGGTGCGCTGTTCAATACGCTTTTCGGGATTAGCATTCAGGACAATGCGGTGGACATAAATTCCTGGCGTATGAATTTCATCAGGATCAAGCATGCCATTTTCTACAATCTCCTCAACCTCGGCAATCGTAATCATCCCGGCCATAGCCACCACCGGATTAAAATTACGCGCGGTATATCGATAGACTAAATTACCAGCGCGATCGGCCTTCCATGCTTTAACTAACGAAATATCGGCAACCAAAGAACGCTCCAGCACATATTTACGACCATCAAACTCACGAATTTCTTTGCCATCAGCCACAATAGTCCCAACTCCTGTTTTGGTAAAAAACGCCGGGATGCCGCAACCACCAGCGCGTAATTTTTCAGCCAATGTTCCTTGTGGAGTAAATTCCAACTCCAATTCACCTGCTAAATATTGACGTTCGAATTCTTTGTTTTCACCAACGTAAGATGCAATCATTTTTTTTACTTGGCGTGAAACTAATAAAATACCTAAACCAAAATCATCGACGCCCGCATTATTTGAAATCGCAGTTAAATTTTGACAGCCCAAACGCTTGACTGCCAGAATTAAGGCTTCTGGTATGCCACATAGGCCAAAACCTCCAACTGCAATCGTTTGACCATCCCGCATCACATCGCTAAGCGCCTCTTGCGCCGAAGAAAAAACCTTGTTCATCGCTTCTAATTCCTTATTTTGGAAAATAAATGCTAATCATAACTGGTTTGCCACGAAGCGAAGCGCAGCAAGGCCCCAAAAAGAATTAAACTGTAGCTTGATGAAACCGCCTTACTCCCTATTTGCCGTATGACTTCTGCCGAATTACTTGAGCACTATGGTCCGCGTGAGTCGATGGCCTATGACCTGGTCATCGTTGGTGGCGGTCCTGCAGGGCTAGCAGCCGCTATACGGGCCAAGCAAGTAGCCGCAAGTAAACAACAAGAAATCAGTGTCTGCGTACTTGAAAAGGGCTCAGAAATAGGCGCCCATATTCTCTCTGGCGCAGTAATCGACCCAATCGCCTTAAATGAACTCCTTCCTAATTGGCAGACTTTAGGAGCACCCATCGAGACGGCGGTAACGGCTGATCGCTTTCTCTTTTTGACTGCACAACAATCCTATGCAGTGCCTAATTGGCTGCTGCCTAATTGCTTTAAAAATCATGGTAATTTCATTGTCAGTTTGGCCAACCTCACCCGCTGGATGGGCCAACAGGCTGAAGCTTTAGGGGTTGATATTTTTCCTGGCTTTCCTGCCACTGAAATTATGTATACACCAGCTGGCGCAGTCGGCGGCGTTATTACTGGTGCTGTTGGTATGAATAAGGCCGGTTTACCGAGCGAGCAATTTCAACTCGGCATGGAATTGCATGGTAAGTACACTTTGTTCGCCGAAGGTTCACGCGGTCACCTAGGTAAACAATTAATCAATCGTTATGCCCTCGACGCCCAAAGTGATCCGCAAAGTTATGGTCTGGGCATTAAAGAGTTGTGGGAAGTAAAGCCCGAACAGCATCATGCTGGACTGGTAGTACATACCGCTGGTTGGCCACTGCAAAATGACACCTATGGTGGTTCATTTCAATATCACTATGGAGATCATTTAGTCGCCGTGGGTATCGTCGTCGGTCTGTCCTATCGCAACCCCTACCTCAGCCCCTTCGAAGAGTTTCAACGGTATAAAACTCATCCACATATACGGCCTACTTTTATTGGTGGCAAGCGCATTGCTTATGGCGCTCGCGCTATTACGGCAGGCGGTCTTAATAGTCTCCCGCAAACCATTTTCCCTGGTGGTGCACTTATTGGTTGCGATGCCGGTTACCTGAATGCTGCACGCATTAAAGGTAGTCATGCAGCAATAAAAACCGGCATGTTAGCAGCCGATGCTGCGGTAGCTGCCATTGCCGAAAATCGGGCTGGCGATTTACTTAAGGCTTACCCCGCTACATTTAAAACGAGTTGGCTCTATCAAGAATTAAAACAGACGCGTAACTTTAAACCCTGGATGTCAAAAGGACTGTATTTAGGCACTGTGATGGTTGGCTTAGAGCAAAAAATCATGGGTGGGCATGTGCCTTGGACGATCCACAATCGATATGCTGACCATGAGTGTTTCGATCCTGCAGCACAGCATCACCCTATTAAATATCCCAAGCCTGATGGTAGCTTAACCTTTGATCGCCTATCGTCGGTATTTGTTTCCAACGCAAATCATACTGAAAATCAACCAAGCCATTTAACCTTGCTTGATCAGACTATTCCAGTGGCGCTTAATTACAAAACCTATGCTGGACCAGAACAATACTATTGCCCAGCTGGCGTTTATGAATATCTCGAAAGAGACGGCCAAGTGCAGCTACAAATAAATGCACAAAATTGTGTGCATTGCAAAACCTGTGACATCAAAGACCCAAGCCAAAATATTATCTGGCTAACGCCTGAAGGCGGTGGTGGTCCGAATTATGGCGCAATGTAACGCGTCTAGCAAAACGTCTTAACTTTTCTGCTCTAATGTACGCGCGTCATTTGGCACAAAATAAATCGCTATAAAAGCTAAGAGGCAAGCCAGTGCTGCCATAGCAAATACTTGATTTGGCCCCAATGATTCCCAAACCCAACCAGCACACAACCCGCCTAAAGAACCGCCAAAGCCGTACGCAATCATAATAATTAAAGCCTGCCCACGAGCCTGTAATGGACCCCTAAACCAACGTTGAGATAATTTCGTAGTGGCGCTATGATGCGCACCGAAAGTGGCACCATGCAGCAACTGGGCAAAAATCAACACGGGTGTAACCACCACATAGGCGATCAATAAAAAACGCACGACGCCAAGCGCAAAACTCCATTGCAAAATGCGTTTTGACTCAAAGCGACTCATAAACTGGCTTTGATAATAAAAAAATACAACTTCGGCAGCTACTCCTAGCGTCCAAAATAAACCGATCTGAAATTTGTTATAACCTAAATCAAATAGATATAAGGAGTAAAAAACATATAAGGCTGCATGGCCAAAAATCATCCAAAAAGCTGCTGCTAAAAACCACTGTACAGGACCTTGCTTTAAGACCTGTAAAAGCTCACCCTTTTGCATTTGATGGCGCTCTAATTTGGGCTCATATAAGAACCAGGTATTGCACGCTAAGGCAAACAACACGGTGGCACCTACCCATGGAAATAATTCAATGCCGCGTTGTTGAAATAATTCTCCCGCAAATAAGCCCATAGCAATAAAACCAATTGAGCCCCATAGGCGCAAACGACCATAGCGCTGATCAAACGAATTATCGCGATGCAATGCATGAATCGTCGCTGATTCACCTAAAGGCATGAGCGCACTCAGAATCGTATGCACCACAAACATCCATACTAAAAATGCGAAGTAATTAGGTAGAAAAAAAATAAATAAAAAGATCAGCGCGGCTAAAGCTGCACAGAAGCGCATGATGCCGATCCGTTCACCAAAAAAATCGGCCAGCCAACCCCAAGAAAATGGTCCTAAGATGCGGGTGATTTGCATCATCGACATTAAGCTAGCAATTTCCAGGGCGCTAAACCCCAGCTTTGCAAAATATAAACTGGCAAACGGGGTAACTAAACCAATATACGCAAAATATAAAAAGAACAGGGCCCCAAAGGCCCCGCGTACAAAAGGTGTCATCGACAAACCATTTAGTTGGCTTTGCTTGAGCCTGGCCGTGCGGCAGCAATCGGCGCTACGTCAAGCACCACATCGCCGCATTGAGCGCGATGACGTAAAGCATGATCCATTAAAACTAAGGCCATCATGGCTTCAGCAATGGGAGTTGCGCGAATACCTACGCAAGGATCATGGCGCCCCTTAGTTTGTAAGGTAATTGGCTTGCCTTCAATATCAATTGAATGCTTTGCGCTCAAAATACTTGAAGTGGGCTTAATGGCAATCGATACTCGAAGCTCTTGGCCGGACGCAAGACCCCCTAAAACACCGCCAGCATGATTGCTAGCAAAACCATCGGGATACATTTCATCACCGTGTTCACTACCGTGTTGCGTAACTACCCCAAAACCATCGCCAATTTCCACGCCCTTAACTGCATTAATGCCCATCATGGCATAGGCAAGATCTGCATCTAATTTATCAAATACGGGCTCGCCTAAACCCACGGGAATATTTTTTGCCCGCACCTCAATTCGCGCACCACACGAGTCACCTGCTTTGCGTAATGCATCCATGCGCTCTTCAAGCTGCGAAATAATGGCTGCGTTCGGCGCAAAAAAAGGATTCAATTCAATTTGCGATCCATCAATATAGGGAATGGCAATATCGCCAAGCTGGCTCATGTAGCCCGTAATCTCCGTACCATATTGCTGGCGCAACCATTTTTTGGCAATGCCCGCGGCAGCCACAATGGGCGCAGTTAAACGCGCTGAAGAACGCCCGCCGCCACGAGGGTCACGGAAACCATATTTATGGTGGTATACATAATCGGCATGTCCAGGTCGAAAGGTATGCAAAATTTCGCTGTAATCTTGGCTACGGTGGTCGGCATTACGAATGAGTAAACAAATCGGTGTGCCGGTGGTTTTGCCTTCAAAAACGCCGGCTATAATTTCAACCTGATCTTCTTCCTTACGCTGCGTTACATGCCTTGAAGTACCGGGCTTACGTCGATCTAAATCGATTTGTAAATCGGCAACTGATAAGGCCATACCTGGCGGACATCCATCAACCACTGCGCCAATGGCAGGGCCATGAGATTCGCCAAAGGTGGTCACGCAAAAGAGAAGGCCTAAGGTATTTCCTGACATACTTCTATTATGGCATTCTAAGCTGGCGAACTTGGCGCTACCCCAGAATCTTCTTGCGGCCAGTCGCGAATATATGCCTTCAGCATGGTATTTTCAAAATCTTGTGATTCGACAATGGCTTTAGCCACGTCATAAAAGGAAATGACCCCCATTAGTACCGCTTGATCGATAACGGGTAAGTAACGTGCATGTTGTCCCAACATCATCCGCCGCACTTCATCTAACTCGGTATCCATCGTGCATGTTAAGGGCTCGGCATTCATCACAGAACGGACGTGTAAGTCGAAAGTAGCGCCATGATTTTTTGCTAAAGCTTGAATGACTTCGCGAAAAGTGAGGATGCCAGCGAGTTCTTCATACTCCATCACCACTAAAGAGCCAATATCGTGCTCATCCATTACTAAGATCGCAGTCTGCAAAGGCAAATCAGGTGAAACGGTATAAAGTGCGCTGCCCTTAACCCGCAAAATATCGCGTACTTTCATCTTATCTCCTCTTGATGGTACCAATATAGCTCGAAGGCTGACTTCACGCAATACGGCTAATGCATAGTAGGTTGCCGAGGTTCATCTGGTTTGACTAATTTAATCCCTCTACCCACATCAAGACCAGCCCGAATGATGGGTAAATTAGCCACTAAAACAGCCCCCGCTAAAGTAACCCACCAAGTGACATAAATCCAAATTAAGGCAAGCGGCAGAATGGCAAAAGCGCCGTAAACGGTTTTATAAAAGGGAGTTTTCGTAATGAAAAAGCCAAAGCCAAATTTAGTTAGCTCAAAAACCAGCGCTGCACAAAATCCGCCAATTAAGGCATCCCGCCAACTGACAGGGGCATATGGCAAGACCCGATATACCACGGTATAGACCGCTAGCGCCAAAAAAATCGGTAAAACCGTGGCCAATAGTTGCAAGCCTGTACTGAGGGTTTCAGTCCAACCCTCGGCAGCACTTAACAGCAAGGAGCTAAAGTAAATGCCAACGCCGAGCAAAATAGGCCCCAAAAAGGTCGCAGTCGAATAGATGGCCACCCTGCGCAGCATGGGCCGACGAGCCTTTACCCGCCAAATTTGATTGAAAGCCTGTTCAACAACCGCAATCGCCAAAATAGTGGTGATTAACAGCCCCAAAGAGCCGATAAAAGTGAGGCCCTTGGCCTTACTGGTGAATTGATCTAAATACAGTAATACCTGTTTATTCATCCCGCCAGGCATATAGGTCTGCAAGATGAAGTCCTGAGTAGCATGGCGCAAGCGCACCATCATCGGCAAATACCCCAGCAATAATGATCCCACGGTAATAACGGGTACCAAAGCCAAGGTGGTGGTGAAAGCTAAACTGGCCGCAATTTGGGGTAAATGATGGTCGCGATTACGCAGCCATAATTCCCGACCTAAAGCGAGCCATAATTGGGGGTTACGAACTATCTGCATCGCCGTATCATAAGGCCAAGCCCGTTTACACTAGAAAATGATGATGACTGAAATAACCATATTGGTACTCTATTACTCGCGCTATGGCGCCACCCGCGATTTGGCGCGGCTGATAGCTGAGGGCATTGAATCTGTCCCAGGGGTAAAAGCTCGACTGCGAACAGTGCCGGCAATTTCAGCAGTTTGTGAAGCCACTGAACCCAGCATTCCAAGTGATGGTGCACCTTACGCTGAATATAGCGACCTGCAGGAATGCAGTGGTTTAGCGCTCGGTTCGCCTACGCGGTTTGGCCAAATGGCAGCCGCCTTAAAATACTTTTTAGATGGCACATCTACCCATTGGATCAATGGCAGTCTTACCAATAAACCCGCATGTGTTTTTACCAGTACTGGTAGCTTACATGGCGGTCAAGAGTCAACCCTGCTCACCATGATGATTCCCCTATTGCACCATGGCATGCTGGTCATGGGTCTGCCCTATAGCGAAACAGATTTAATGAGTACTACCAGTGGGGGTAGCCCCTACGGTGCTAGTCACGTAGCTCATGCCGATGGCAAAGCACCAATTAGCGCTGCCGAAAAACGCCTTGCCATTGCCCAAGGCAAGCGCCTTGCCCATACCGCTCTTCAATTAGTGCGGGCCTAATGAGTTTGAACAATGCACTTTAGCGTACTTGACCGCCTCGAAAAAAAAAATCTGTATCAGCTTATTGCTGCTGCCGCTGTAGCCGATTTAATTATTTTATGCATCGGTTGGGAATGGTTTCTTGCGCCCTTGCGCCCTGGTGGTTCGTGGCTGGTTCTCAAAGCTTTGCCCTTAATACTCGTCTTGCCTGGTATTTGGCAAGGTAAAAACTACATCATGCAGTGCGCTTCAATGTTAATTTTAATTTACCTAGCCGAGGCATTAGTGCGCATTGCAGAAACAGGTGCAAATCGCTACTTCGCAATTTTAGAATTGATTTTAGCCACCACAACTTTTATAGCGCTATTACTTTATCTGAAGCCGCTAAAAGATGCTGCGAAGAAAAAGCGCCGCGCTAACCCGTATTAATATCAAGTAATATAAATTAACAGTCCGCCAGAAGCCACTTCAAACATGAATCCCAGCGCCGCACTTAGTGCATTTCAAGCCCGCTTAAAATCTACCCAAATACTTTGTACAGCTGACGATATGGCGCCTTTTTTATGCGATTGGCGTAAGCGCTACTTTGGCAATGCATTGGCCGTATTACTGCCTAGCAAGACTCCTGAATTGGCTGAAATTGTGCAGATCTGCACTGAGTTTGGTATAGCCCTAGTGCCACAGGGTGGGAATACTGGCCTATGCGGCGGGGCTACACCAGACCAAAGCGGCACGCAAGTGGTAGTAAGCCTGAAACGGATGAATCAAATTCGCGGACTTGATATCGATAATCAAACTATTACGGTTGAGGCAGGATGTGTCTTGCAAACCATTCAGGAAGCTGCTGCCGCACAGGATTTACTTTTTCCACTCAGTCTGGGCGCCGAAGGCAGCTGCTGTATTGGCGGCAATTTAGCTACCAATGCAGGCGGTACTAATGTATTGCGCTATGGCAATGCCCGCGACTTATGCCTCGGGCTGGAAGTTGTAACTGCTCAAGGAAAAATATGGAATGGCCTGCGAGGCTTACGTAAAGACAATACGGGCTATGACTTGCGTGACTTATTTATTGGCTCAGAAGGCACTCTTGGCATAATTACAGCCGCCGTTTTAAAGCTATACCCCATGCCAGTTTGTCAATGGACGTCACTTGTTGCAACACCCAGCATTCCCGCAACAATTCAATTGCTGAATTTATTTAAACAAAAAGCCACCGCTCTCTTAACCGGCTTTGAAATGATGACGGCTGAGTCACTTGCTTTGACTGAAAAACAATTCCCCCAAATGCGTAACCCCTTAGGCGAGAATCCACCCTTCACGGTCTTAATTGAGTTTTCCGATCATGAAAGTGAAGCGCATGCCCGAAATTTAGTCGAGTCTATTTTGGCTGAGGCCTTAGAGCTCGGTATAGCTAGTAACGCAATTATTGCTAGCTCCATTGCGCAGGCCAATACTTTTTGGCAAATGCGTGAACACATTACCTTAGCCCAAGCTCAAGAAGGCGCCAATCTAAAACATGACATTACTATTCCACTTTCTGCCTTAGATAATTTTATTAGCGCTACCGATGCGGTACTACGAGCAAAATATCCGCAAGTTCGCATCATTAACTTTGGCCACCTTGGTGATGGAAATTTGCATTACAACGTAGCCGCCCCAGTGGGGACAGATAGTGCCATCTTTAATCAGGCAAATGAAACTAGCGTGCACGATATCATTTATGGCATGGTAGAAAAATTTGGTGGCTCTATTTCTGCAGAGCACGGCATCGGGCAACTGAAGTTGCACGATTTGCGCGCCCATAAGGGCGCCATTGCGCATGATCTCATGGCGACTATTAAAACTGCTCTAGATCCGCTAAATATTCTCAATCCCAATAAAGTCTTACCCACTAATGCCAATTAGTTCAAGCCACTTAGCAAATACTAAGTAAGCTTTTTCCCTGCTTAGGTAAACCTTGTAAAGTACATTAGGGTGCCCCCAACTAAGCCAGACCCTAAAATTAAATAGACTGGGTTAGTGCGAGAAAAAAGTAAAATTACAAGCACAGCTATCGCAAGCCCAATGCTCACTGGCCCATTAATCGCTGCCTTGGCAACTGCGAATACTCCCGCGCACATTAAACCAATTGATATCGGTTCTAACGCATTTTGTACAGCACGTCGCCATGGGCTTTCACCGATGCGTACCCAAATTCGCCCTACCGTCAAACATAAAATACTCGAGGGCACAAAGAATGACAGCAGCACCGTCAAGGCACCCGCTAAACCAGCTAGCTGAAAGCCAAATACAATGACCATCATCATGTTTGGGCCGGGGGCTAACTGACCAATGCTATATACCTCCACAAATTTCATATGATCAACTTGAAATTGTTCATTTAAAACAATCTGCATTTCGGGTAGCACCGCTGTACCACCACCCACTGCCAATAAAGATAGTAGACCAAAGGTCATGAACAGCTGAATTAAGATACTAATCATTTAACGAGGCCGATAAATAAACAACGCAATTGGGGCCATTATTAGCAAAACAATAATTAATGGCAACTTAAAAAAACTCATTAAAACAAAGGTAGTAATAATAATTAAACAGGAAATAATATGGCGTAAATGGCCTTGCCCAATCTTGTAGGTAATGGCCGCCAATAAACCCGTTGCACCAGCAGCAATCCCGGCCAATATTAAGTTCGCAATGGGGTGATCAGGCTTTGCCATGTAGGCAATACCCACTATTAAAACAAATGCCGCGCCTGGTACGATTAAGCCCAAGCCCGCCGCTATTGCCCCCAATACGCCCCTGAGGCGATCACCCGTTAACACTGCCATGTTGACAGAATTTAAACCTGGCATTGTCTGGCTAATTGCTAGAGTGGCCATAAAATCATCCAAATTCAACCACTTCTTTTTTTCAACCAGTAATATTTGTTCGTAGGCAATAATGCCGCCCCCAAAGCTCACTGCGCCAATCACCATAAACTGCCAAAAAAGCTCAAATAGCGTGGGTCGCGGTGGCGACTCACCTACCCCAACTGCTGCCGCTTGCAGGCTTTGCGTCTGTTCTTCGGTTGAGCTACTCACTCAGGTTTACCATAAACCAATGCTGTTTTCGTTGAGCCCACTTCAATCCAATTGGCGAACTCAATTTGCAGCGCATTGAAGAACTTATCAGCCCGTTTATGTGCCTTGGCTTCTTTACGATTATGATCGTTTACATGGTAAGAGAAAGCCAGTTCACCAACAATAGGTTCGCCAACACTGCGCATCCAAATGGCAATTTCGCAATGCGCCTGAACCCCAGCGCCAAATACTAAGTTACCCAATGGTAAGCAAGCTTCTAAAATTTTATTTTTTAGTCCACCCACCACATCAATCGGGGTACTTTTTGGCAAGCCAAGCTTACCTAAGGTTGGAAACATCGCAATGGCGCTAGCTAAACTGTGCGCAAAAATTTCATCCACCGGTACTGCATCTAAAATTGCATTGTTTGAATAAATTTGCCGTTGGGTCCCAATCGCGTCACCCTTTAAAATTTCTTCTTTGAAGCGTGCCCGCGATTTAGTTTTATCGGACGGCATTGGGTTAAATACTAAAGAGGCTCCGAGGTCACGGGCGCGGCATTTAAAGGTGACCTCGCACCAGTCATCGATCCATACATCCTCGCGTGATTCACGTACCCGCAAAATTAAATTATGATTACGTAAATCTTCATTGGGTGTATCAAAGAAATACACTGTACGTAAGCCTGTTGTCGCATTATCCAGATGAGTAAAGTGAATACCCTGTTTTTTACAGAAAATCATCAGCTTAGTACTTAACTCATCAATCCGATTACGTCGATCGAGGCCAGATGGTTTAATCAAAATCTTAAATTCACGATTCGTTACTGACTTATGTATTTTTCCAGCCCGCTTCTTTTTATCTTTTTTACTTAATTCTGGGGCCAGGGGTTGAACTACAAATTTTGGCGCCGGATTAGTGCTGCGCGTTGACTTTTTAATGCCCACCTTCTTCGCAGTGGATTTCCGCACTGGGGTTTTTTTTGTCGCTACTTTTTTTAAGGCGGACTTTCTCATTGGGGCTTTTTTCACTGCCGCCTTAGTCGATTTAGATATAGTTTTTTGAATCATGAGGTAATCCTTTGTAGTTGCATTCAATCAATTTAATTAAAAGGGATATTCAGAATATTAGTCTCTCCCGATGCATCTGAGGGTTGTAACCGAATTGGTTTTTCTGATCCTGGGCCAGAAAGAGGTCGCCCTAATACGGTAATTGCATTTGGGTCTGTTGCCGACTCTCGGTTGATTTGACGTGTGCTCGGGCCATACGCATTGCCTGGCTCTGGTACTGGGTTCACCAAGGGCTGATTATTAATCTGGTTCAATTGCTGAGAGCTTAAGGCTGGCATCGCTTGATTTTGCGCCACACTTAAGCTGGACAAACCAAAAGAGAGCGTTGCCCCGGTATATGTCGCCATTATTCGTCTGCCCCATTTATTGATACTCCGCCCCCCATGTGTCATTGCTACCCTTTACTTTGATCTGAAAATATACCTATTAACGCCTTTTTTTGTTACATGGGAAAACCCTACTAACTATATGCAATAAGCCAACTTCAGTCAATATAGTAAAAAGGGCTTAGTATCAGCTTTTGCCACAGTTAGCCCTGCACCTAAATTCATGCTCGAACTCTTTTTAGATCCCAATGCCTGGATCGCCTTTTTAACCCTTTCGGCCCTTGAAATAGTGCTTGGCATCGATAACATTATCTTTATTAGCGTCCTCGCCAATCGCCTACCGCTGGAAATGCAAAGCCGGGTGCGCCAATTTGGGCTTTTATTTGCCCTCCTCACGCGGGTTTTATTATTGCTCAGCCTATCTTGGGTGATGGGGCTGACTGAGCCTATTTTTACGGCTATGGGTCACGCTATAAGTGGACGTGATTTTATTTTGTTGGCTGGTGGCTTTTTCCTGCTCTGGAAAGCCTCAAAAGAAATCTATTTAGAGGTCGAAGACAAAGAAACGGCCGACGCAGACGCCCACAACAAAACTCAAGCGCCAATTACTGAAGAGCAAAAACAAAAGGTTTTTTGGGGTGCGGTTCTCCAAATTGGTATTCTTGATATCGTTTTTTCGCTTGATAGCGTTATTACCGCGGTTGGCCTAGTTGATGAAGTGGCCATCATGATTGCAGCGGTTTTAGTATCCATTGCCGTTATGCTCATCGCTGCCAAGCCAATTGGTGATTTTGTACAGCATCACCCCTCCATCAAAGTACTAGCCTTATCATTTCTCACCGTCGTTGGTGTCGTCCTTATCTCTGAAGGCATGGGCGTCCATATTCCCAAGGGTTATGTTTATGTAGCTATTAGCTTTTCTTTGGGAGTTGAACTTTTAAATATTCGCTCCCGCAAGAAAAAGCGGCGCTAAAAAACAAAACGGGCCAATAAATTCTTTAATTGTGCGGCAACTTGGGCTAGTTCAACTGACGATTTCTGCACATCAGCTGAACCAATTGTTGTATTTTTTGATGCTTCAGCTACAGATTTAATGGTTTCCGCAATAACCGAAACACCAGAAGCTGAATTAGAGACATTGCGCACAATTTCATTAGTCACCGTAGCCTGTTCTTCTACCGCGCTTGCAATCGTATTTAAAATATCATCAATTTTTGCAATGATGTCTGAAATATCCTTAATTGATGCTTGAGTTTCTTGGGTGTCACCCTGAATAGCATCAATATAAGTTGAAATTTCGTTGGTGGCCTTAGTTGTTTGTTTGGCTAATTCTTTCACTTCGTTGGCTACCACCGCAAAACCTTTACCCCATTCACCCGCCCTAGCAGCCTCAATTGTCGCATTCAAGGCTAATAAATTGGTTTGCTCTGCAATACCTGAAATAACTTTAAGCACTTGACCAATCTCAACGCTACTTTCGCTAAGCTTGTTCATTTTCACGCTGGTATTTTTAGCGGTATCAACCGCCTGATGCGCTACCTTAGAAGCCTCAGCAGTGTTAATCGAAATTTCGCGAATGCTCGAACTAAATTCCTCCATTGCAGTGGCAACCGTTTGGGTATTTTCACTTACCTGGGCAGACGACTTCGAAACTTCAGACGCTTGCGCTGCCGTTTCCTCAGCAGCTGCACTCATTTGGGTGCTCACAGCTGCTAGCTCTTCAGCAGAACTGCTCACTACCAAGGTGTTTTCATTGATGTCTTGCAAAGCCTTTTTTAAATTCGCCTGCAAAGTTTGGGTCGATAAAGCAATCCGACCAATGACGCCAGAATGATCTAAGTTCCCAATAAGGTTATTGAACTTTGATTCTGCCAAATTACTAATCGCATTTTTTAATTCATTAAGGGGACTAATAATAGATCGACGCAATAAGTAACCAACAAAAATACTGATGCAAATGGTTAGTAAAATAATCGCAATCGTGGTGTAAATCACATTACTTTTAATCGCTTGGGCCTCTTCATATCTACCTTTGGCGCTTACTAACTTGAGATTAATAAATTCATCTAAGGCACCTAAAGCTTTATTTTCTAGCGCCATATATTCTGGACCAAAAACAATTTTCGTCGCACTAGCGGGTGACTGAGCATAAGTAGCAATAATAGTATCCACCTGCTTTAAATACAAATCCATATACAAATTAACTTCGTCAAACTTTTTTTGCACTATAGGGCGTGAAATAGTTTTACTGGCCTCTGTAAGCGTTTTTTTAATTAGATCTTTTTGCTTAGCAAGCTTCGCTGTGATTTCACTTTGATGCTTAGCAAGGTCTTCTTTATTGAGCACAGTAGGCGCTAATAAATATTGGCTCACATCTTGACCAATAATAAGCACTTCTACCTTAACCTCTTTAGCGGAACTAACGCCTAAGGTACTTTGTAAATACAGCCACTCAGTATCTTGGCCCAAAATGCCATAGTTATAAATCGATAAGCCGCCTAATATCGCGGTCATAATAATAATGAGCGAAAAGCTAATAGTAAGCTTCGCCTTGAGGGTCAGTTTTTCAAATTTGGTATAGATCGACATGGTTAATTTTGCGCCACAATTCTGTAAATTAGCTAAAGGATAGCGTACTTTGCCCCAAGCCCCCCTATTCCCTAAAGCTGGGGTCCTGCCGCTCGAGCATTCGTAATAAGGCAGGCCACTCCATTAATCCATAGGGCCGGCGGGTGGTTGGCTGATAATTTTGATAAGTCTCCTCGATGATCGTTTCAGGCACAGGGCTGAAAGGCGTATTACAGGCCATGGCAGCCAATTGGGAGCGGCAGGATAACTCGAGACGATGCATCCAATTGAAAGCTTCGCCAATCGTTTTGCCTACTGTTAATAAGCCATGATTGCGCAAAATCATCGCTTCGGCCGAGCCTAAATCAGCTACCAAGCTAGCCTGTTCGGCTAGATCTAATACCACTCCCCAATAGTCATGGTAAGCAATATGATGAAACCGCATCGCTGTTTGTGTCAGGGGTAATAAACCGCATTGCAATGCAGCGACCGCCATACCAGCAGGCGTATGAGTATGAATCACGCAATCAATTTCAGGTCGTGCGACATGAACTGCGCTATGCAAAATATATCCCGGCTTATTAAAGCCATAATTAAGCTCGCCAAAATCGGGGGTATACAAAACTGTACCGGCATGATTAATTTTTAACATACATGAGGCCGTCATTTCTTCATACATCATGCCATAAGGGTTTGTTAAAAAGGCATCGGCTTCGCCCGGTACGCGTAAGGTTACATGATTAGCCATCATGTCAGACATACCGTAATGCGCCAATAAACGGTAACAGGCTGCAATATCAATGCGTGCTTGCCACTCTTCGCTAGAAACTTGATCTCGAATAGAGACCAGCGGCAAACGCCCAGAATTTGTCAGCTGTTTCACCAACTGCCACGCTTAAGGTCTATTAGTAAACACATTTCATTGCACTAAATTGATAAGGGGTTGTCGCTGAATAAAATGGCTTAAATTAGTCAAAAAAAGGTCCTCGACCCGTTGCGCATTCCCCTGTGAATGACCAGCTGAATGGGGGGTGATAATCACATTATCACTATTCCATAAAGGTGAATCAAGTCCTAATGGCTCATACTCAAAAACATCCAAGTAAGCGCCGCCCAAGCGGCCGGTCTGCAGTGCAGTCAGCAAATCTGCCTCAACAATTATTTCGCCCCGCGCTATATTAATAATATACGCACCATGGGGCAAACAGCTTAAAGCTGCCGCATCAATTAAGCGCTCGGTTTCAACGCTTAATGGGCAAGCCAAAATAAGCCAGTTGGCTCGTGGTAATACAGTCTTGAGGGCTGCCAGCGGATGCGCCTGAAGCCCCGCAGACTCAACAACCGGTAGATTAAAACGCACTACCTCGCAATGCACACCAAAAGCGTGCAGTAATCTAGCAATTCGCTGCCCGATTGCTCCCCAGCCCACGATGACAGCAGTCTGCCCTTCAAGATCAGCAGGAAGAGTACCCGCCATCAAAGATCGCCACTGGCGCTGAGCCTGATTTTTAGCCATTTTTGGAAAGTGCCGCGCGAGCGCTAAGATACCAGCTAAGGCCGACTGTGCCACAATCGCGGCATTTACACCCGCCGAAGTCGTAATCATGCGCTTGTTATTGAGTAAAGCTGTAAAAATGGGTCGATCACTACCAGCAGAATGCGTATGCACCCACTGCAATGACACTGCATTAAGTAATAAATCATAAAAGTGCTGGGTATTGGGCTCAAGCTCTAATTTAGTAGATAAGCCCGTAACATCACGAGATATAAAGGCACAGTCAAAATCAGTCCCTAAGCGACACTCATCTGCTATGACTATTTCATGGGGTGTCCCAGCTAAATTTAGGGCAAACCGAGGTTGAAGTCGCGCGGCGGCCTGAGCAGAAAGTAGAATTCTCACCCTTACTCAGCGACCGCGCCTGAATCTCGCACAATCACTTTCCATTTTTCATATTCTTTTTGAATAAATTGACTAAATTTGGTGGCACTGCCGCCAACCGGATCAGCACCTTCACGAATAAATTGCGTTTCAAGGCTAGGCAAAATTGCATTCACATTCTTATTGATAAAAGTGATCACTTCCGCAGGCGTGTCCTTCGGCGCAAAAAGGCCAAACCAAGACCCCGCCTCAAAACCGGGGAAACCACTTTCCGCAACAGTTGGAATATTAGGCAAAGACCGCGACCGCTTCAAACTCGTTACGGCGATGGCGCGTAACTTGCCTGAATGAATATGCTGAATCACCGAAGGTATTGTCGCAAACATAAACTGCACTCGCCCTGCCATTAAATCATTAAGCGCGTCAGCACCCTTATAAGGAACATGAGTGGCCTCGATGCCCAAGCGTTTACTTAACATGTAGCCCGATAAATGCGAGGAAGTACCAATGCCGGTAGAGCTGTAATTTAATTTATCGGGATTCAGCTTCGCATAATTAATAAATTCTTCAAAGTTTCTTATGGGTAGAGAGTCATTAATCACTAAAACATTCGGTACATCTGCAATTTGTATAAGCGGCATTAAATCAGTCAAAGGGTTAATGTTTAATTTTTTATATAAGGTGGGATTTACCGCGATTGGACCTACAGAATCCATAATCAAGGTGTATCCGTCGGGAGCAGACTTAGCCACAAATTCGGTGCCGATATTACCGCCGCCGCCAGGTTTATTTTCAACCACAAAAGATTGCTTAACGCGCTCAGTTAATTTTTGACTCACCATGCGGGTCAAAATATCCGTAGTACCGCCTGCAGTAAACGCCACAATTACTTTAACAGGCCTATTTGGATAAGCCTGAACCGGGGCTTGGGTATAAGCAGTTAGTGGCATACACAAACTACCTAGTATCAACACAAAACCAATGCGCTGTGCATTCACCAGTGAAAACCTGTGCTTCGCCTCAATCATCATTAGCGGTCATTAATCAATTGAAATTTTTGCTTTTTCAACCACATTCGCCCAACGCTTTTGTTCAGCACGAATAAAAGCCTCAAACTGTTCTGGGGTATCGCCCACTAAAATTGCGCCATCCTCAAGCATTTTTTTGGAATCGTCTTTCGATTTCAAGGCTTTAGAAATCTCCTTTTGCAGCTTATCAACAATGGCCTTAGGCGTACCAGCTGGCGCCATAATGCCATACCACTGCGAGGTTTCAACCCCCTTGTAACCCAATTCAATTAAAGTTGGCACTTGGGGCAAGGTACTCGAGCGAGCCAGAGAACCTACGGCTAGAGGCACCAAAGCGCCGCCCTTAATTTGTCCAATGAGCGATGGCAAACCATTGAACGTTGCTTGTATCTGCCCGCCAATTAAATCTGTGAGCATGGCACCTGAACCCTTGTAGGGCACATGTACTAAATCAATACCTGCTACTGAGGTGAAATATTCCATCGCCAAATGTCCTGCACTACCATTACCAGCAGAGCCATAATTAATTTTGCCAGGATTTTTTTTCGCATCTGCAACCAAATCGGCTAAGGTTTTATAGGGGCTTGCTTTACTTACTGCAATCACATTGGGCACTTTAGCAATCAGGGTGATTGGCACAAAATCTTTATTTGGATCGTATGGTAATTTTTTACCAAAAAGCGCCGGATTTACTGCCAGGGTGCCAACGTGTCCTAATATCAGGGTATAACCATCGGGAGCCGCCCGCTTGACCTCTTCCATGGCAATATTGCCTGCTCCACCAGGCTTATTTTCAACGAATACCGATTGCCCCAATTGTGTAGTTAACGCATTTGCCACCGATCGGGCAATAATTTCTGAAGTGCCCCCGGTTGCAAACGGCACGACCAGACGGATGGATTTATCGGGATAGGCGCCCTGACTCGCTAGCGCATAAAAGACAAAGCAAAATACTAAGGGCCATTTTTTATTAATTTTGAGCATTTTATTAAATGAATTTTTTACCATGGTAGGGGAGATAATATGGGTTTTAATCCCGCCTGAATAATCATCGGGGCTGCTTGCTGCGACGCAAGAAATGCAATTAAATCACGTGCTGCATTCAGGTTGTTTCGATTGCTGGTGATGCCTGCTGAGAATAATACAGTTTGCTGCACTTCTGCTGGCAGCTCGCCAAGGAAATCTATTCCCGCAATGGGAATCAATTCGCTTACCTGTTGAAACCCTAAATCTGCATCTCCCCTAGCTACGACAGTACCTACCCTCTCACTATAGATCTTTTTAGCAGTAAGCTGCATTTGGTCGGCTATACCGAGTTGCGCAAATAGCACAGTAGATAAATAGGTGCCACTCGCGCTCGCCGAATACGCAACAGATTTAGCAGCTAAAAGTGTTTTTTTCAAGGCCTCAACCGTGCTGATATCGGGTTTAGAGGCGCCTTTACGGACTGCTGCACCAATTACTGAGGCCACTAAATCCACCTTCGTACCTACTTGCACCTGGCCGCTTTTAATAAAAGTGTCTAGAGCGGGCGCAGCTAAGATAAGGATATCAAAACGCTCACCACGGGCAAGTCTCGACGGAATTGAATCAGGAGCAGACCCCATCGAAGACCCATTTGAAATGATAACTTTGTGTTGTGATTGCTTTTCATAAATCGGCGCCAATGCAACTAATGCTTCAGCAAAAGCGCCAGATGTAATGACTTGAATCTCATCTGCAAAAGCGCCACCACTTAAAAACAGCGTGGCAAAGAAAAGGATTACAAGTTGTTTTAAGTCTTGGTATGGTTTGATGTTAAAAGACCTCTTATGGCAGCGCAGTAAACTCTTCACACCAGGTGGAATAACTATTTAGCCAGTCTTTAAAAGTGCCTTTCCCGCCCCGACCAGATCCACAGCCCGATAATTTATTACCTTCTAAAGTATAGCTTCCAGAGCCCTGTTGATAAGCAATTTGTATTTGTTTGCCATCCATTGATAAAGTGCCGACGTAACGTGACTCATAATTAGCTGAGCGATATAAAAATTCAAGATGGCGACCTTCTTGTTTGAGAATCGTAATCGTCGCTGGAATATCAAACGAATTAAACGACATTTCGCCAACTTTAGATGTGCTATTTACTTTTGTTTGGTAAGTATTGCCCATCGCGGTGACAGAAACAATTCCGCTCCAATTTTTAGGTAATTGTGGAAGCGCAGCATTTTGCGCCAAAATACCTGAAGAAAATCCTAAGACAGTAATGACAATAATTAATTTAATCATAGCCGCTCGATCTTATTGCGTAATAACTGGGTAGCATTGACAAATAAATAATAATCAGTCTCCTCGCCAATTGGCACGTCTCGACGAATAAGAAGCAGATTAATTTCATCTAAACGCTTTAAGAATAAAACTCTTTGCTCAGCACTAATAGGGTCGGAGCTTACCTGCCGATCAATCGCCAAGATTTCCTCATAATGACCCCGCTCCTTAACGGCATACAGGAATTTTCTTAGATGAAAATTTAATTTAGATAAGGGATAAATGACCGCAAAAAGGGTTAAAAGTATTAGCCAGAAGCGGTCTACGAATACCCCAAGCCAATAGGGTAAATAGATAATCGCTTGGGGAGGGCCATTATTATAAAATTTTCGTGCCACTGGACTCAGCGGTATAGAGGGATCGACATAGGCAGGAAATTGATTTCTTTTAGCAAAAAATAGTAATTGCGAGTCTTGAATGGTATTTTTCATTGCTATTAGTAAAGCAAGCTGCAGATCCGGATGCATATCTCGACGCACGGCTAAAGTCGAAGTTGTGGCAATTAAAGAAATATTTTCTGGCGGAAAATTATTCAAAATATTGATTGACCCTGCTGGTATCTCAACCGCATCTAAAAAATAAAACTTTTTTTCATAAGCTGCTGAGTTTTTAAAATTAAAGAGCTTTATGCCTGGGGACCGAATTAATTTTTGAACAGGTAAATCAATAATGGTTGAGACAAAAATAAACACATCTAATTTATCATCTAAAAACTGATTTAAATTACCTTCAATTGAAGCGGCTTGAAAATTTTTATTTTCTTTAATTTGAATCCCATTAATAGCAAATAATTTTTCGGCAAAAGCATACGACCCGCTTTTAGGCGGCCCCACCCCAACCTTAAAGCGCGCAAAATCCTTAATATCTGTAATTTTGCCTATACGTTTTTCATGATAGAAAATCCAAATAGGCTCATAAGTAATGCTTCCTAGTGAGTAAATTCCACCAATTTGTTCGGCGGATAAAGCCGCTCCATAAGTGAGACCAGCAGTGACCTTGCTATTCTGATTATCTAATTTTTCAACATTTTCAATTGAGCCATCGCTAGCAAGCACGGTAAGACTAATATCATGGTCTTGTAAGGCTGGGGCAATAGTTTCGGCAAATTGATACCAATCTGACCCCTTAAATGCGGTTGAGATGGTGATACTTTTTTCGGGAAATGGTTTAAGGTAGTAAATCAGTCCGGCAAAAATAAGCACCAGAAGAAGCACTATGAGTTTTAACTCAATCAGTGCCTCCTTGATAGCAATTAATTCATGCTTGACTACAACCTTTAAATATTCAAGGGTTTTCATAGCCAAGTTGTAATTTGCAAAAGGTCTTAACTACCTTGAGTAATCTTACGTCCATTAAGCGGTTGAATGGGTCGGGCATTCATCTTAAATATCTTTTTGAAGGCATTTAATTGATCTTTTGAAAGCTCAACTGGCGTTTTAAGAATATAGAAACTCACGCCCTCACTACATGGGGGGGTTGTTAAAGAGCCCGCATAACTGTAATAAGCTAATGAGCTAGGTAGCATGCTAGCTGCATCAAAATTGGTTTTCAAAGCCACTTTACCTTCTTTTGCGGGCAAGTTTGCAAAAATATCTTTGATACTTTTATTTTCACTACCCTCATTAAATAAAATTCCAATGACTGCTAACTTTCCATCGGCACTTTTATGAACTAAATGCGCATTAAATGGGAAGCCTTTGCCATCAATTTTTTCTTCTGCTGGAGTATGAAAATGAAACTGCAAAATCTTATAATCGACCCCGCCTAAAAGAGCAGAGCCGCCATCGGCTAGGGCAACTTGAATGGTGTGACCATTGTTAATAATCTCGCCAGCTGATGCTTTATATTTGGTGGTAATTGGTGCGGTAGCTGGCGTAGCAGCTTTGCTTGGAATATCAATTGGGGCTTGCATCTGCCCCACTTTGCAGGCGGCAAACTCCTTCTCAAGCGCGCCCCAATTACTTGGCCCTACTTTTCCCTCATAACCCCAGTGCGCTGCGCCATCAGCGAAGCAGCCACCGGAAAGCATGGCTACTGCAAGACCAGCAAAAAAGCTGTATTTTGGGTTTCTGGGCTTAATTGACTTGCTGTTCATTGTTTATCTCCCTGAGAAAGGTTTTAATTAATAGAAAAATCCTCAGGAACGTTAACATAATTTAGAGGCAAACAGGAACCCGCAACATATTAATAAAATCCAATTCAGCCTCACCTAGTCGCTTTAATCCACCTGAATATTGGCTTTTTTCGCAATTGTTAAATATTTTTTTGCTTCTTTTTCAATAAATTGGGCAAATTCTTGAGGATTTTTCGAGGCTGGCTCATCACCTACCGACGCTAATTTCTTAATTAAAACAGGATCAGTTAATGTCTCATTTACCGCTTGATAGATCGTATTGGTTAAATTGGCAGGTAAATTTTTAGGGCCAAATAAACCTACCCACACGGTCACTTCGAAATTCGGAAAACCACTCTCTTGCATAGTGGGAATATCAGCTAATTCAGCGGGCCTTTTACTGCCAGTAGTTGCAATAGCTTTAAGCTTGCCCGCCTTAATTAAAGGTAATGGGTTGGAAATATTAGTAGCGGTATAAAGCACGTCATTTCCTACAATAGCCGCGACCGATGGAGGGCCCCCTTGAAATGGGACATGCGTTGCACCACTATTGCCTTCAATGCTGATCATTTCACCAGATAAATGCACTAAGGTGCCAATTCCGGTGGAAGAGTAATTGGCTTTTCCCGAATTATTCTTAATATACGCCACCAAGTCACGGGCATTTTTCCCAGGGAAATCGGCATTCACTGCTACTAAAAATGGGGCTGAGGTTAACTGAATGATCGGCGTTAAATCAGTTAAGGGGTTGTACTGCAGATTTTTAAATACTGCGGGATGAATAGCCAATTGACCAGTTGAAGCCACCAACAATGTATAGCCATCTGGCTTAGCTTTAGCAACGTTCCGCGAACCAATTAAACCGCCTGCACCTGGCTGGTTCTCAACCACAAAAGACTGTTTATATTTGTTAGTTAAGCGCAAAGCAATTTCCCGAGCAGTAATATCAAGCGCACCACCTGGCGGAAATGGCACCACAATGGAAACTTGTTTATTTGGCCAATCATTCGCTTGCGCAAAGACAAGCTGTGGCAGCGAGAGTAATAAAAGGGTAGCGCAAAAATGCCGCAGGTAATTAGCTATTTGATCGGTTTTCATTTTGCTCCTTTAAGATGTACCTTGGATAGAATCTGCTTGTATTAGCGCTGTATATTCCCTAGCGCTTAATGAATATCAGCTGATTCTTTAATTGCGTCGCGTAAAATTTCCCAAGAAAAATTGCTCGCTTTTGCGGCGCCAATAATCACGGCTTCTTTTTTTGCAATAAGTTCTATAGCATCATTAATTTTTTCAGCTGCAGCAAAGGGAATGACCACTGCGCCATGTTGATCGGCATGAATTAAATCATTAGGCTGCACCGCCATACCGGCAACAGTAACTGGTATCCCAATGCTAACAATGTGTACATGCGCGTGACTAGGCATTACACTCCCAGCTAATAACTGAAAATTGCTCGCATTCATGGGAATATCCCGAATTGAGCCATTGGTAACCACCCCTTTAGCACCTAGACCGCGGTGTACATGGGTATTTACCTCACCCCAAAATGCACCGATTCCGGCTCGTGCACCATCCAAGTCTTGTAAAACAATAATGCTGGGCTTGGGCCCCTCATCAACATACTTATACCAATCAATCCGTATTTCTTTTTGCGCTTCAGGGCTAATACGGGGCCCTTGAACTGCACGCATCGTTCCAGTGCGCGCATACCCTACCATCGGCGCTAAATTAGGATAGATGCACTCTAATGGTTCTGTAGTAAAACCGTGATTTCGATAATTGGGATCTATTAACTCTAGCGCATTGCAAATGGTGGGGGTATCAAACTGCGCCAAAGAATCTAATATAGCCTGAGGATGTAAAGGCTGAGACATAACACTCCTTTTTCTAACTCCTCACTTTATAGGACAAAGATCAGCTGAAACCATCCTCGTTTTCCCTTAAATAAGCATATTTTTAAGGCAGTAATGCCTATATAACTGATCAATAATCGACATTGCAAAATCATTAGCAACGGCATAGTAAATATTCTTGCCAACGCGCCGCGTTTTAACCAATTTAGCCCGCTTTAAAGCGCCTAAGTGTTGGGACAACATCGGCTGATGAATATTAAGCAGATTCTCTAACTCACCAACACATCGCTCACCTTTACTTATTTGGCAGAGCAGCAGCATGCGATCTGGATGAGTTAAGGCCTTCAGTAATTTAACCGCCTCACCAGCCGAATGCTGCATTTTTTTTAAATCAATTAAATTTCGAGCCATCAACATATAGCACTGTTCTTAAAACAATCAGCGGTTTTAATTTAGCGGCACACCCTGCAGTGGGCGCCCCTCTAAAGTCCATAAATAAGCCGAGCCATCATAAAGTTGAATCGACTTATTGCCCACTAATTCAGAAACAATAAACCAGGTTCCAGAAGCTAAGTGACCAGTATTGCAATAACTAATTGCTGGGCCCGTGGGCTTAATTCCATTTGCTATCAATAGAGCGGAATATGTCTCAGGTTTGAAAAAATATAGGGCTCCATTCACAGATTTAGTTAGCAAATCTGGCGAAAATTCCTTAGCGCCTGCAATATGTCCATAAGCACCAATATCGGGTTTTTTAGACGTACCAAAATATTGCATAGGTAAGCGTGAATCAATTAACTGCGCTGCACCTGTTTTTGAAGCATTAGCCACATCTTCCGAGCCTGCAATTAACTCTTTACGGGCTGACTTTGCCACCCAATTTCCTACTTGCTTTGTGGCGGCACTAGTAACAAATGTACGCCCATCTGCCAACCAGCCAGCCATACCACCGTCTAATACAGCTACTTGATTTTCACCATAAACTTTAAATTGCCAATACATTCTTAAGGCCTCATCCACATCAGAAATATCTTGGCCTACAGGTACTAAAATAATCGGCTTATTTGCGTTAATTCCAGCCGCTTGAATATATTTTTCAAAATCAGCTTGTTCGGGAATTAAAAACTTGACCTTACGACCATCGACTAAGCGCTCTACTCGAGCATTTTTAAAATTGAGCAAAGTCGAGTTTTCAATATGCCCCCCAACTTCACTTAGGCTTTTTTTGCCACTCGCCTTATCAGTAACAAACTCTGGATTTCGACCAAAGCTAGTTATATCTGAACGTACATCAACAATTTGCACTGCTGACAAATTGTTTGCCAACCACTCAGCATTAACAACTGGGCCAGGTAAGGTGATAGCGTAGGCTACGCTTGTCACCATTGCGCAAGCAAATAAGATTAATCCTTGAATTTTTTTCATTTTTATACCTTTTTTATACAAATAAATGATCCGCAAGTCGATCCATATAATGAATTTTTTGCTCTGTTAAAACATGATATTTACGATTCTCTAAAGCTAAATTTTTATTACCGTCTTTGATAGCTAATGCCGTTATTTTTCTGTCCCGCTTCACTATTAACTCACGCATCTCAACATAAAATAATGTAGTTAAGGCGCTAACCCATCTGCCTAATGGCCCTAATGGCCCTTTTACTGATACATCAAAATCTTGAAGGGCTGCAATGACCGTTGGCGCCTTGGCCCATTGCTCTCCTGTTACCCATTGATTAGTGGTGAACAACCGCACTGGCAAGCCCTTTTGATCTAGTGCAATACCAATCAGGTGAAAGAAATGATTGGGCTGTTTAGCACTACGTTTAAATAAATGAAAATGGCCGTGCTCACCTTTCTGCATCTCATCAGCAGCATGCGCGTGGTAATAGAACTCATACCCTCCCTCACCATCAACCAAGTCCTTGCTAGGATAGTGCCGCCATTCGACAAATTGCTTTGCCCCACATAATGCTGCTTGGCTTAATGTCAGCCCCTTTTTAGCATATTTGGTTTGCACACTAAGCAACTCTTGTGCAGCTAAACAAAGAATAGATTGAGTGAGCATTTATTTCACTGGTGAAGTTAAATAGTTAAGAATTTTTATCAAGGCTATAAAATTAATCGGCTGATTTACGCTTTTTTGGACCACAAGGGTTAGCTGGTCCACATGGATTGGCAGCCTTCTTTTTGGCGGGCCCACAGGGATTTGCATCTGCTTTTTTTGCTGGTCCACAAGGATTTTTTTGCTCAGCATTTGCGGGTTTTTTATCTGGCGCATCTGCTGACAAAGCAACAGGTGCAGCAGCCAAGCCCGCTAAAGCCAAAGCTAATGCAGCGATAGTATTTTTCTTAGACATAATTTTCCTTATTAAACAATTAAATGGTTGAAATGATTAAGACTGCTTTACTGTGCAGGCATTCATAGCTTCTACAGCAGAAATCGAACCCCCGACTTGTTTTTCCATCCATGTACCAAGTACAAAAATAGCCAACGCAGCAGCAATCATAAAAAGATTAATTACTCCAGCGGACACTTGCAACGCCTCTGGTAATGTTGATGCTTTTACGTATTCACCAGCTGAAGTCAAAAACTCAATACTAGAAAATATATCGGCAAAAATCCAAGTACCAATGATTAACCCAATTAAAAATAAACCGGCATCTATGCGGCCAGAAACAAAGCCAACCACGGAAGTTCCAGGGCAATATCCGCCAATGGCAAAACCTGCTCCTACTAGAGCCCCACCAAGAGCGGCTGCCCCTAAAAATGCAGGCGGTACAAATAAATCAGCGGCATCGATATACCCCATTTTTTCTAATAACATAATGCCTACTGAAGCAAAAACGATCGCAGTAAACATCACTTTAAATACTGACCAATCAGTTAAACGGAATTGAGCCGTTAATTTACAGGGGCTACCAAACCCAGCGCGCTCTAAAACAAAACCGAAGGCGGCACCTAAAAGTAGCCCAGAGATGATGGAATTCATATTTATGCCTTTTCTTTCATTAAACGGCTAATGACTAAGCCGGTAGCAAAAAATGTACCTAAAAAAACAAACCCGGCAAGCCCCAATACTGCTGTGCCCGATAAACCCAGACCGCTAGTACATCCCGCTGCAATACGTGCCCCAAAACCAGCTAAGACCCCACCCAGTAGCGCTGTTAAGGGACGCTTACTACCCCCTAAAAAACGTTTACCATCAGTTTGCAGCTTAAATCGATTAGCCAGCCAGGCAGAGGCGAAAGCGCCAATAGCCAAGCCAATAACCTGCCAAGTTATCCAGCCATTTAACGGGTTTCCATCCTCCACCATGCCGCCAAGGTATTCATTAGCTGCAGTCATGGTCGGCATTGTTGTCATGCCAATCCATGCTGTAAGACGGGTTGTAAACCCAGTTGCGCCTAGGCCATGCCCAGTGACGACAAAACTAGCTAATAAGACTAGGCCCAAAGCCAGCCCAGCATAAAGGGGGTGCCAATATGGCTCTGGTTTAGTACTCTGCTTTACTTGACTCATTTTATTTCCTAATAAAATGTAAAATTACATTATGTTTTAAAGTATATTATAAAAAAGATATAAACGCAAACTATTTATAAAAAAACTAAAATTAGGTGAAAATTACAACAATTTAGCTATTTATAGCCTTAAGAAGCTATTTTGAGGCCCAACATAGAACGCGCCTCAGCAGCTGAGGCCAAATCTCCACCTAGGTCTTCAATAATACGTTTTGCTTTAGTAACTAATTCAGCATTACTTTGACAAAGCACACCCTTCTTGAGAAAAATATTGTCCTCTAAGCCAACCCGTGTATGGCCCCCATATAACCAAGATTGCGCCACAATTGGGAACTCAAAGCGACTAATGCCAAAAGCTGACCATCTAGCCCCAACAGGCAATTGATCGCGTAAATAGAGCAAAGTGGCGGGATCAGCGTTTAAGCCATACTTCACCCCCAACACAAAGCTAAATAAACCAGGGCCATCAAGTGTGCCATCAGCAATTAAATCCAAAGCTAAATTGAGGTCACCCGTATCAAAAATTTCTAATTCAGGAAGAACTCCAGCATCGCGAATCACTTTGGCCATTTTGCGCACGTTTAATGGCGTATTAATCACAATATCTGTCGCGCCATTCATCGTATTAAAATCTAAAGAACAAATATCAGGCTTTAACTTGGTAATATGCTCTACGCGCTTTAAGGGATGGCATAAAGTAGTTCCTGGAGCAAAGACCTTAGGATCATCTTCACTAGGAATAAAGCGACCACCTGGCCCGGTTGTTAGATTAATAATAAGCTCTTTGTTTTGCGCGCGAATTAACTCAACTACTTTGGCGTATAAATCAAATTCCATTGACTGTTTACCCGAAACTGGGTCGCGCACATGAATATGCACGGCAGCAGCTCCAGCAGCGCCAGCCCCCAAACAAGAATCGGCTATTTGTTGTGGAGTAATAGGCAAATAAGGGGTCATCTCTGGCTTTGTTAAGCCGCCAGTTACTGCGCAAGTTAGGATGGTTTTTGCCATTGAGATAAAGCCCCTGTATTTAAAGATCAATTAAAAGAGATGGTACAAAAACATTCCCTAACCCTTCAGCGATTTTTCCGCTTTATCTAAAAAGGAATAATCTAAGTATTTTCCAACCCAAGCATCCGTATTTGCGACTAGCGCAGGATCAATCTTGCCTTGCTCAGAAATAGTTTTCAGAATTAAGCGGGTTGAAGGCATATCTAAGCGGGGTTCAGTAAGTAACACTGAGTTCAAGGCCATTAGCGCCACGGGTTTAGCGGTCGGATCATTCATTTTTTTAGCAATAATTTCTGCAACCTCATCCCTAGGTTTAGTTTTAATAAAATTCATCCCTTTTAAGGTGGCCTTTAAAAAACGCACTACTGCATCAGGATTATCTTTAATAAAGGTGGGATGAAAAACCAAGTCCAAACTCTCCGCATTGGGTATGGGTGGTAACTGCACTATGTAATGGGTATCTTTGGCTTTAGAAACTGCTAATGCTGAAGCTGGCTCCCAAGCAATAAATGCGTCTACCTCTCCGCGATCAAGCATGGCAGCAATATCACCAACGCGACCAGGCACCTTTTGGAATTTAAGATTTTGGGTTTTTTCAACATAAAATAAAATGGCATCGTGAATTGTGCCAAGCCCAGGTGTTCCTACCTTTTTGCCATTTAAATCAGCATAAGATTTAAATTGTTTATGGCCAACCAGTGGCGCATTGTATTTAGTGACCGAACAAAGCATCGAAAATTGTCCGCCGCCTGCAGCATATTGCATGATCGGTGCCAAGCCACACATTACAGCGTCTAAGTTTTTATTTAAATCGAGTAACGATGCTGGGCCATTGGGATAGGTGCGCCGATCAATTTGAATGCCCTCTTGATCGTAATAGCCTTGATTTTCAGCCACCCAAATAGCTGCATAGTCAACCTCAGCGCCAGCTTGATCTGCTAGCCTAATAACTGTTTTTTTGCTTTGTGCAAATAACGGCGTGCCCATCGGCAGCATGGTCCCCAGCGATGCTGCTGCACCCATACCTAAAATATTTCTGCGATTTTTATTAGTATTAATCATCTCTCTTCTCCTGTTTAAAAAGTGATTTTTAACTGCTTAAACTACTTTATCTACCCCTACTTTTGATGCAAAAAAGAAAAGCACTTGGCTCTTAATTCCGTAAATTCAAGGCTCATTAAATTCCGTGGTCGTGGCAAGTCGATTGGTAAATCAGCCTTAATAGAAGTGGGCTTTTCAGAAAGAATAATGACGCGATCGCCTAAAAAAACTGCCTCTTCTAAATTATGTGTAACAAAAACAATCGTCCGTTTCAAATTTTTCCAGATATCCAAAACCTCTTGCTGCATTCTTTCTCGTGTCGGTTGATCTAGACTTACAAATGGTTCATCCATTAAGATTAAATCTGCATCCGTTGCAAAAGCTCTGGCAATTGAAACTCGCTGCTTCATGCCGCCAGAAATCTGATGCGGATAAAAACCCTCGAACCCACCAAGCCCAACAATGCGAATCACCTCTTCTACTTTTTGTTTTATTTCGGCTTTCTTTAATTTCTTAATTTTTAAGCCTGTGGCAATATTTTCCCAAACGGTTAGCCACGGCAAGGTAGAGGGTTCTTGAAAAACAAAAGAAATACTATGTTTTTTTGGATTGACGATTTCACCGTCTAACAATACGTCGCCTTTTGACGGTTTTAATAAGCCGCTAAGAATATCAAGTAAGGTTGTTTTACCGCAGCCACTGGGACCGCAGATACACAAAAATTCATTTTCTTTAACCGAAAATTGAATATCGCCATGTACGACCAAATTACCATACTGGTGAGAGATAGCAACTTGAAGTTTGGAGTTTAAATTTGTCATCATTTAGCTTGATAAGCCCTTAAAGGGTAACCTGCCATCTCCACTTAAATAAATAACGCTCAGCCATTAGTAGCAACTCATTCAAAACAAAGCCAATTGCACCAATCACAATCATGCCAACAATAATTTCTGGAATCTTTAATAATTCAGCATAGTTCAGCATCATGCGTCCCAAGCCCTCATTAATCCCGCCAGCTAATTCAGCTGCAACAATGGTCAGCCAAGCGGCACCCATCGCCACTCGCATGCCCCCTAAAATATCTGGAAGTACGGTAGGCACCACCACATGCATTAAGGTATAAAACTTCGAGGCGCCATAAACGGCTACTACCTTCTTATGCAAAGGTTCAACCCGCTGAACTCCCACTAAGGTTGACGTATAAACCGGAAAAAAAGCGCCAAGAAAAATTAAAAATGCAAAGCGCGTATCGCCTGCAAATAAAATAATGGCCAAGGGAATCCAGGCAATGGGTGGAATAAAGCGAAAAGGCTCCATGACCGAGCGGGTTGAGTTGTATAGGCTTTTATTTAGGCCCATCAACAAGCCAAGTGGTACTCCCAAAAAAACACCCAGATTAAAGCCCAATAAAACCCGATATAAACTCGCCCATGCATGGGCTCCGAGTGAGATACCTTGGGTATCACCTTTTACAAGTAAATTTTTAAATGCCTTGAACACAGCATCTACTGGAGGGAAAAATGGTGAAGCAACCCAACCCGCTAGTAATTGCCATAACAATAAAAATGCTGCTAAAGCAAGGACATTAAGCCCGGCAGCCTTAATGCCTGGATTCATTTTTTTACTAGTGGAACTAAAAAAAGAGCTGAACAATTTATTCCATCCGGTTTAAAAAATTGGTTTCAACAAAACGAGTATGCACATCACCTGTCATAAATTCAGAAGAGCTAATCAGTTTTCTTTGAAATTCACGCGTAGTCTCCACGCCCTCAACTTGCATTTCTAATAAAGCCCGTTGCATACGTGCAATTGCCTCAGCTCGATCACGGCCCCAGCAAATTACCTTACCTAGCAGGGAATCATAAAATGGGGGGATCACATATCCCGAAAATAAATGACTATCCATTCTGATACCAAAACCACCGGGTGCAAAATACTCGTTAACCCTGCCCGGATTAGGTCGAAAATCATTGGCTGCACTTTCGGCATTAATGCGGCATTCAATTGCATGCCCTGTTAAACGGATATCTTTTTGCTGCAAACTCAGACCCTCCCCTGCAGCTATTAGTATCTGAGCCTTGACCAAATCAATGCCAGTAACCATTTCAGTTACTGGATGTTCAACCTGAATCCGGGTATTCATTTCCATAAAATAAAATTGCTTTGAAATAGGGTCAAGCATGCACTCAATCGTGCCCGCGCTGCGGTAATTAACATGTTTGCAAAGTTGAATGGCTGCATTGCCAATATCGGTGCGCAATTTCTCACTTAACACTGGAGAGGGGCTTTCTTCTACCAATTTTTGATTGCGGCGCTGCAAAGAACAATCTCGTTCACCGAGATGCAAAACATTTTCACCGTCACCCAGCACCTGTACCTCTATATGCCGTATGCCCGTCAGAAACTTTTCCATATAAAGCGAGCCGTCACCAAAAGCAGACTTTGCCTCCTGGGAGGCCTCAATATAGGCCGATTCGACTTGCTCGGCATGATTAACAATGCGCATGCCTCTTCCCCCACCTCCTGCACTTGCCTTTAATAAAACCGGGTAGCCAATTTTGTCTGCGATACTGGCCGCCTCTTTTGCATCTTGTAAAATTCCATTTGAACCTGGCGTGGTCGGAATACCGGCCTCTTTTGCCAGGCGAATAGCCGTAGCCTTATCGCCCATTAAGCGAATGGAAGTTGAACTTGGGCCAATAAAAATATAGCCCTCGCGCTCGCAACGCTCTGCAAAATCGGCATTTTCAGATAAAAACCCATAGCCAGGATGAATTGCATCGACCCGAAAGAGATAGGCAGCCGTGAGAATTTTTTCAACGTTTAAGTAACTCTCACTAGCCCGAGCAGGGCCTATGCACATCGATTTATCTGCCATAAAAACCGGCAGTGATTGGCTATCTGCCTCTGAATACACCTGCACAGTTTCAATACCAAGCTCTTGGCAAGCCCGAATAATACGCACTGCAATTTCACCGCGATTAGCGATTAGCAGTTTTTTAATGGGTTTTGCTTTACGCATTGGGCTTTATTAAAATCAATATTTGGCCATATTCAACTGGCTCACCATCACCAACCAAAATTTCACTTACCACCCCATCAACACCAGCCGGTAATGAATTCATCAACTTCATTACCTCAATAATGCACACTACTGAATCGATTCCGACCTTAGCGCCAATCTCAATAAATGGGGGAGCACCTGGTTCCGGAGAGCGATAAAAGCTGCCAACCATTGGCGCCTTAATACCAACCAAACCAGAAGGCGCCACCATCATTTTTTTACTGACGACCGTTTGTGGTGCAGCACTTATTTCGGCGCTTACTACAGCACTTTGCGCGGGCGCAGAGGCCTGCCCTACGATGCCAGAGCGTTGAAAAGACCGGGCCTGTGAATTGGCAGAATTTTTTCGTAAATCAATTTTAATATCGCCATACTGTAGACTAAACTCCGAAAATTGTGGTGAATCCTCTACTAAGCGAATGATCTCCATCAAATCCTGATAATTTAAATTGCGCTCAGACACCACTATCTCCTTGTTTTAAATTTGGAATCATTATTACCCAGCAATTTCAATATTCAGGCCAGGTTTAGATACATGTATCCGACTTGTCTTAGGTCGCCGACTCAATTCTTTAATTAACGAAACAACCGAGTGCTCAAAAACATATTCAGTTTTCATTGCGCCCGCTGCTAACATATCATCAACTTGCGATCCTGCAAACATATAGCGCAATAAGCGCTCATCATCACTGGCGTGCGGATATTTCTTTCTTAATGCCTTCACGCCTGGTTCGCGCGGCGTGGGGTTTAAACCGATTTGTTTAGAGCCATTCTCTATGATCCGATCCAAAACGCTTGGCTCGACTGGTGCTAATAATTTACCGTAATACCCTAAAGCATATTTTTTAATTTCATTAGGCACAACGCGATAACGCTCGCCATGCAAGACATTTAATACCGCCTGGGTACCCACAAATTGCGCAAACGGTGTAATCATAATTGGGTAGCCGAGCTCTTGTCTGACCCTAGCACACTCATCTAGAAGTGCATCAAATTTATCTGCAATGCCAGCCTGGTCTAATTGAGAGCGAAAATTACTCAGCATGCCGCCAGGTATTTGATGCTGATAGTGAAAAGCGTTATATTCCAAAATCTGCCCAACAGGCTTATCTTCAAGTTCAGCAATGCGCTGAAAATGGGCGCCAATTTCATCAATTACCTCATCATTAATTGATAGGCGATAGCCGTCTAGCCTTAAATTTTTAGCAACACTTTGTGTAGCAGGCTGTGCAGCGCCATTTGCTAGCGGCGCGATCGAAGTATGCAACTGATCGGCGCCAAGCTTGACGGCCTCTAAATACATTAATGGGGCAATACCTGTTAAGCAATGTCCATGAATTTCGAGGGGTACTGTACCCATTACTTTTTTAAGCGCAGGAACTAAAGTGCGAATACGATCAACCGTTAATAAACCGCCAGCATCCTTGAGCATAATGGCATCAACCGTACCACTGGCAATTAATTGCTTAGCAGTTTCAACGTATAGCTCATCAGTATGAACTGGGCTTAAACTGTACGAAAGCGCGCCAAATGTATAAACCCCCAAGGCTTTTGATACCCGCGTGGTGGCTAACATATTGGCAACGTCATTGAGGCCATCAAAAGCACCAACCACCCTAAAGCCGTTGGCAACTAAGCGCTCTACCCAGAGCTCAATAATATCGTCGGGAACAAAGTCAAATGAGGCAATATTTTTACTGCGTACCAATGTCCGCAGTGGCGTTTTTTTAATTAGCTTACGCATCAGTCGAACGCGTTCCCACGGGTCTTCTTTTAAGTAGCGCACACAAACATCAAACTGGATGGTTCCTGCCAAATCAATTTGATCAAAGCCAGCCTGATCAATTTGTTCTGCGATTGGCAGCATATGGGCGGTCGTCATGCGTGTTGCCCATAAGCATTGGTGAGCATCGCGTAAAGTTGTATCAATAATGCCTACGGATTTATCCACAACCATTCCTTTATTCAAGATTATGTTGGCTTATACCCACGCTACGCCCTTCTCAAAGCGATCATCAGTACCAATATGTAAATCGCCATTTGGCGCTCTCAACAAAGCTGAGGTTGGCCCAAAATATTCTGCAGCATGAATTTTCAACCCCTGATAACGCTTAGCTAGCACTTCATCCTCTAGCTCTAATTCGCCATTTGGCGTAACCGAGACACGCAGACGGTTAATTGCTTGTTGTAGATTGCCAGTTTTAGAGCTCATTTCTAAAATAATTTGTAAGATAATTGCTGGTATGCGAGGTCCGCCCGGAGAACCCGAAGCAATTTGATCGCCATTTTTCTTTAGCATTACATTAGGTGAGAGATTGGTCACACAAAGCCATTTCCCAGAAGCGCGCGACTGGCGGAATAAATTGCCAGCGCAATTTAAAACTACCCCCGTTCCTGGAGTTATTAGGCCAGATCCAAACCATAATGGTCCCTGTGTAAAAGTACAAGAAACTGTCATACCCTTGGTATCGCTGATACAAAAATGAGTTGTATGCTGCTCTGCTGCCTTAGTAACTGCAAAAGCCTCTCTTTTATTTCTCCAGCCTATCCGCAAAGCATCTGCAACTAGAGCAATATAATTTTTTTCTGCCTGCAGTTCTTCTAGTCCTATATTCGACAATTGTTGCAGCGCATCTTGGACGATTCCAAAACCAGAAGTTAAGGGGTTTGGGCCATAAATAGTTGACCCGTGAAATGCTACTGGATTACCAACATCAAGCTTGGCCTGCTGCTGATTAAAGTTTTCTTTACTTAACCAGCCGCCATGTTCTAATAAAAATTGGCTAGTAGCAGCGGCAAACTCACCTTGATAAAAAAATCCAACGGGATCCGCTTGAATGTGAGTGAGTGTATTTGCTAGCTCTGCCTGAATAAGGCGATCACCAGCCTGCAACCATTTGCCATCAGGGGCAAAAATGGCCTTAAAGTTGTCTGGAAACTGGTCCGCACGCGCTGCAGCCCAGCTTAAGGCCATTTGTAAATTCTGACCGACAATGAAGCCCTCCTGCGCCGCAGCAATAGCCGTGTTTAGTAATGGCGCAAAGTCTTGTGACCCAAATTCTTGGTGAGCCTTAAGCAAGCCACTTAACACTAAGGGGGTAGAGACTGAAGCAGCGCTACCAAAATAATTTACGCCGATTTTATTAGACGTCAGTAATGCTGGATTGAATTCATTGGCTACCGTAGCATTGAAATCAATGGTTATAGGGATTTCATGGGGCGTTTTTTGAATCACCATAAAGCCGCCATACCCACCTATTCCGCAATTTGCAGGATCAAGCACAGCTAAAGCCATAGCAACTGCAACAGTTGCATCGATAGCATTGCCGCCATGCTCCATCGTTTTAGCACCCGCATCTGCAGCAATTTGATGAGAGCAAACTACCGCCCCACGCATTTTTATCTCCTAAGTGCGATTTAATCGACTATATTTTTTAATTTTTAACAATAAAGCTTAGTTAGATTATTGAGAGTTGGGAAATTTGTCAAGACTTACTATATATTAACTTGTGCAGCGCAAAATTCTAAGGCGCAGCGTAAGATAGTAAGCACTACGGTCCTATAACCACAATAAACAAATGAGCGAAGCCCTTTTTTATAAAAAATATAAGCCTCAACATAGGGTTAACGTGAGGAAATATGAAGTTTTACGTGAATCCATCTTGGCAGCCATTCAAGATGGGTATTGGAAATGTGGGGTCAAGCTACCTACCGAGTTAGAGCTTTCAAAATCTACTCCATTTAGTCTTGGAACAATTCAAAAAGCTATTGGCAGCCTCACTCGCGAGGGATTTTTACAGCGCAAGCGTGGATTGGGCACCTTTGTTATTCCAATTGAAAAACGTATCGGTGGGCCCTGGATCTTTCGCTTTCTTGAAAAAGACAGTGCAGAATTTGTGCCCATGTCGACCCAAGTAGTGAAGAGGAAATTAATCCGCTCTACAGAATCATGGGCCCATTGGTTAACGGCAGGGAAAATAAACGTTCAATTACTCCAAATCAATCGCGTTATTCAGGCCGGGGAATATACTTTTTATAGCAAATACTTTCTTGATCCAGAACAATTTCCAATTATTGCTAAAACTCCATTGAAAGAATTAAATAGCGCTAATTTTGCCGGATTAATTCAAGATCATTATCAAATTTACCTTGAAAAAATTGACCGGACGATTCAATGCATTGCCTTGCCAAGCACGATCAATCAACTCTTGGGCCAAGCAAAAAATACCAAAGGGGTGCTAGTTGAGATTATGGCGAGTGGCCAGCGATCGAAACCGATTTTTTATCAGCAACTCTTTTTGCCACCCAATGGGCCAAGGCTCTTTTTTGGGCAAAGTGGAACTTAAGTTAAGCCATTTAGCTAACGCTTTATCGCTCTACTCGAACAAACCCATCACGATTTGGCATAGTTACTAAAGGCAATGTTTTAGCATTCATCATATCATCAAAACCGATAATTTTATTCATATACAAAATATAGGCAGTGACGCCATATACTTCGTCATCAGTTAATGATTGTGGCGCCTGATGCGGCATCGATCTTTTTACATAGTCAAAAATTGTTGCCGTATAGGGCCAAAAGCTGCCCACAGTTTTAACCGGTTTTTCAGTATTAAGCGCTCCGCCACCAACCAATTGATTCGCAACGCCGCCTTGACCTTTATCGCCATGGCATAAAGCACATTTTGCTTGATAAATCGATGCACCTATTTTTGGGGTACTAGAGCCCGCTGGCAATCCTATCCCACTTTCACTTATATCAATATTCCAAGCTGCTACTTGCGCCTCAGAAATTGGTTTTCCAAGCTTGGTGGGGCCAGAGGTAGCCTGGTTAGTGCTGCACGCAGCTAAGAAAAAAAAGCCGGTAAAAAGGAGTAGCGGCTTAACGTCCATTAGATACCTCGCCATTACTTGCAACAATCCAGGGTTGAATTGCATTGTTATGATAAAAAGCATTTGAGCTTCTTGCTTGTAATACGGACTCTAAGCTAGGCTGCACATCGCCATTTGAATCATAAGCTCGACTCATTAATACCGCCTCTTCACCATTCCAGTTCCAGGCCATGCTAAATTTAGTTAAGCATTTATCTAAAATAGGGGCTTGTAGCGTTGCCTCATTCCAAGATTTACCGCCATTTACCGAAACTTCTACCCGCCTTATTTTTCCACTACCAGTCCAAGCTATTCCGGAGATTTCATAAAAACCTTTCCCCTTTAATTTCATGACAGCCGAAGGAGTGGTAATGACTGATTTAACCCCCATCAAAAAAGTAAACTGCAGGGCTTTGCCATCTGCCCCTAAGTCGGTATAAGCAGAAGTTTCCTCCCGTGTTTGCCAAGCCTCTGTACCCAACTTAAGACGACGCAACCACTTAATACTCATATTACCTTCAAAGCCCGGTAAAAATAAACGCAATGGATAACCCTGTTCTGCTCGTAACATTTCACCATTTTGACCATAAGCAACAATAGCATCATCAAGTGCTTTTTGAATCGGAATACTGCGAGTCATTGCCGCGCTATCAGCCCCCTCGGCCAATACCCATTTAGCTTCAGGCTTTACCCCAGCCTCTTGAAGAAGTGTAGATAAACGAACTCCAGTCCATTCACAACAGGATAAAAGCCCATGGGTTTCTTGAACCGTTGCCCAAGTTTTCTTTTTTAATTCCGCCCAAGTATTTCCAGAGCACTCTAAAAAATGAATTTGGCTTACCGAGGGAAATCGTACCAGATCATCCATGGTAAAAATCAGTGGTCTATCTACTAAACCATGAATGACTAGACGATGTAAGTTAGGATCAATTTCTGGAATGCCACCATGATGGCGCTCAAAGTGAAGGCCATTTGGTGTAATAATCCCGTGAAGTTTTTGAAGTGGGGTTTTAGAGCCATTTCCATAAGGGTCACGAACAACATTTTTCTCGAACTTAGTTGGTAGACCATAAGTTAAGTTC
Organism: Polynucleobacter sp. IMCC 29146; assembly: GCF_021395195.1. Taxonomy (NCBI): domain Bacteria; kingdom Pseudomonadati; phylum Pseudomonadota; class Betaproteobacteria; order Burkholderiales; family Burkholderiaceae; genus Polynucleobacter; species Polynucleobacter sp. IMCC 29146. Next base: position 187,802 of record NZ_JAJVCR010000002.1, read on the forward strand.
GGCTGACCCTGTCGTTGAATCTTCGTCCAAGGATCAATCGTTAAAAAATTAGCTGGGGCTGGAGCTTGAGCATGCGTTAGCCCTGATTGAATTGAAGCACCAACACCTGCGCCAGCTAAAATAGATGACTTAATAAATTTACGTCGATTTAGAGTATTGTCTTCCTTTGGCATTACCCCTCCTTCTTCTGCTTATTATTTTTCTACTTTATCTCAAGAATGCATCAAATCCATAGAGGAATACCCTAAATTGAATACAAATTAAAATCACGGTTAATGTTCCAGAAGTGCTGCAACTAGCTTGCTCGCTTTAATTGCCCACCGTATTTTCCAACTTACCAAGCCCCTCAATTTCGATAGTAATAACATCTCCAGTTTTCAAAGGACGAGGCGGCTTCATCGCATAACCCACTCCTGAAGGCGTACCGGTCGCAATAATGTCTCCGGGCTCAAGAGTAAGGCCAGCTGATAATTCAGCAATAATTCGCGGAATGGTAAAAATCATTGTCGAAGTATTCCCATTTTGTCTCTGCTCGCCATTTACTTTTAAGGAAATTGCCAATTGATGCGGGTCGGCAATGGCAGACTTATGAGCAACCCAGGGGCCAATTGGACAACTACCATCTAGACTCTTGCCCTTAAACCATTGTCCGTGCCGCCGCTGAATTTCACGGCCAGTAACATCATTCAAAATAGTATATCCAAATATAGCGTCGTTGGCCCTATCTTCACCAATATTTACCCCGCCCCGCCCAATCACAATGGCTAACTCAGCCTCATAATCCAGCATGGCAGTTAAGCCAGCATGTAGCGGTATTGTTGCGCCATGCCCAATTACAGCCGTTGGCGCCTTAGTAAACAATTCAATAAATTCAGGAAATAAATTAGGTTCGCGGCCCTGCGCAATATTGCCTTCAATAATGTGTTCCCGATAGTTACGACCAACACAAAAAATATTTTTATGAGGTTTCGGTATAGGAGCTAACCATTGCAAATCCTGAACTTCAATCCATTTGGTCGCGGACTGATGTAATTTCGCCGCAATTACAAGACCCGCATTACCTACACTAATTAATTCACCAACATTGCTCGGCGCTAAAGCTTCGGGCCAAATTTCCGTTAAATTGACTAAGGCCTGTAACTGGGAATTTTGAGCCATTCCTAGCTGTGGACGTCCATTTAAATTAAAGGTACAAAAATACATAAAAGCCTTTCAAATAATTCTTTATGGAATCACTGCAATTGCATTCATTTCAATTAAGTAATCCAGTGAAACAAAGCGCGATATTTCAACCATCGTAGATGCAGGTAAAGGCGCTTTAAAATATTCGCGCCGCACCTTGTGAATGACATCAAAATGCTCCATGCCGATCACGTAGACATCGACCCGGCAAATATCAGCCATCGTGCCGCCTGCTGCCTCAACCGCATTCTTTACATTCTCACAAACCTGGCGGGTTTGCGCCTCCATATCGCCAATTCCCGCAATAGTGCCATCGGGTTTATGCGCGGTCATGCCAGAGATAAAGACTAATTTACCTTTAGCCTCTACTACTGTTGCCTGAGAGAAATGTCCACCTGGTTTTTTAATATTAGTTGTTGAAATTTCTTGCTTTGTCATCAATTTTCCTCAAAGAATAAAATGGCGCTAATCGGGTTGTATATTCAATCGCTCAATAATTGTTGCCCAACGGGGAATCTCTTTATTCATTTGATTAGTCAGGTCTTGAGGGGTACCGCCAACTAGTTCGCCCCCACCAGCGTTCACCTTTTGAATAAGTTCGGAGTTTTTCATCGCTTCGTTTAGCGCTTGATTTAATTTATTAATAATCTCAGGGGAAGTTCCTTTAGGCGCTAATAGCGCCATCCACGACCCCATGTCTAAGCCACTATAGCCAAGTTCTGCCAAAGTAGGAATATCAGGTAAAACATTTAAACGTTTGCTTGAAGTAATCGCTAATGCCCGTAACTGCCCCGATTTGACAAAGGGTGCTGCTGAAGGAACAAGCTCTAAGGCTACATCGGTTCTGCCGGCAACCATATCAGTTAATGCTGGGCCGCTGCCTTTATATGGAACGTGTACCCATTTGACTCCCATGCGTTCTTGAAAGTATTCCCCCATTAAATGTAATACGCTACCAGTACCAGCAGAAGCCATATTCAATTCTTTAGTTTTAGATAACTTAACTAACTCGGCAATATTATTGACTGGTAAATCTTTACGAATTACTACAATGCCTGGATTATTAACAAACCAAATAATAGGCGCCAAGGATTGGCGAGGATCAAAATTCGCTTTTTTAAAGATGGAGGGACTTACTGTTAACGGGCCTGCTGAACCCACTGCAAGCGTATAGCCATCTGGCGCTGCCCTTGCAACCTCTTGCATTGCCAGCATCCCGCCTACACCAGGGCGATTTTCAATGATAAAAGTTTGATTAAACGCCTTTTGTAAAATTTGGGCCATCATTCTTCCCGCTCCATCAACAGCACCACCTGCGGGAAATCCAACAATCATTTTGACTGGACGATTAGGATAATCTGACTGGGCATAAAGATTGCTAGTAGAGAATAAAACCAATGCGAGAGGTAGCAAGAAGAAATACTGCTTAATATTCATTTTCATCATGAATCCCTTAGAAATATTTTTATCAAAATACACTAAATCTCATCAACTATAAAGGAGCGTAAAGTTGCTACGCCTTCAATTGAACATTCAATGACATCGCCAGGCTTTAAGTACAGTTCCTCAGCATTTGGCTTACCTACCGCTACACCACCGGGCGCGCCAGTAGAGAATAAGTCACCAGCCTCGATCGGAATATAGCGCGAAAAATGCTCCAAAATATCGGCTATTTTCCATATCTGTTCACTCGTATTTACCCGCATTCTCACTTGGCCATTAACCGCACAGGTCATCCATAAATCATAAACGTTTGGAATTTCATCAAGCGTAATGATTTCTGGTCCAAGTGGACCAAAGCCCGGAATATTTTTCCCCGTCCAGAAACGTGAGCCCGATTTAACCTCTCTTAGTTGCAAATCGCGACAAGTTAAATCATTTAAGATAGTGATGCCAGCAATATAGCTAAGCGCTTCTTCGCCTTTGGCCTTTAAAGCTCTTTTTCCCATGACAAAAACCAGCTCTGGCTCATAGTCAAGATGCGTAATACCTTTAGGTCTAATTACCTTATCATTATGAGCACTAAGACAAGAATTTAACTTCACAAAACAAGTTGGTTCCTCAGGCATTTCTTTAATTAAATTGGTACGTTTTAGTTCCTCTAAATGCGAGCGGTAATTCTTGCCGACACATAAAAATTTATCAGCATTGCTAATGGGGGGTAAATAGTTTATTTTGTCGTCAGGAAGAGTCAAATCAAGTAGAGCATGATTTGACTTAAGGCTAGCTACCCAAGTTTTTGCTAACTGCATCGTTGCATCTCCCGCCGCTAGAAAAGATTTCATATCAGCAGGAAAATTTGCTATGTTATTGCGCATGGCGGATTCACTAAAAGGCAAAATACAATCCCCACTAGCCAGCGGAATGCGCGCACCAATTTCTGCAGCAGACGACCCTGCGCGAATAAAAGTAATTAATCTCATATTGCCCTATTTAATTGCTAATCAATTTTGATATTTTTTTCTCGAATTAACTTTGACCATTTTAGTTGATCCGTTTTTACTAGGTCGGCAAATTCCTCAGGCGAGCCACCGGATGGCTCGATGCCGCGCTCCAACATTTCACGTCGTACTTGAAGTAACTTTAGAACCTTATCAATATCGGTATTAATCTTGGTGATCACGCTTTTAGGTGTATTGGGTGGAGCAAAAAGCCCGAACCAGCCCACTGCACTATAGGTCGGTAAGCCTGCTTCAGCAATAGTAGGTAAATTAGGAATAGATTGAGATCGCTTGGCACTAGTCACTGCTAAGGCCTTTAAATTGCCAGACGTTACTTGAGGCATCACTGTTTGCGCTGGCGCAAACATCACATTAATATGACCCCCTAATAAATCCGTCATTGCGGGCCCTGTCCCCTTGTAAGGTACATGAAGCATTTCAACTCCTGCAACCGCCTTAAATAATTCTCCTGATAAATGCGAGGCCGAACCAGGACCAGATGAACCAAAGCGAATTAAGCCAGGATTTTCTTTTGCTGCAGCGATTAATTGTTGTACCGAATTAATTTTTAAAGCTGGGCTTACGGTTAAAACATAAGGTGACGCAGAAATCAAACTAATCGGCGCTAATTGATTAACTAAGCGATCCGGCAATGCGGTAGTAGCAACCAATAAGGTATATCCATCTGCCGGCGCGCGAATTACGGCATCTGCTCCAACAGCCCCAGAAGCACCGGGACGATTTTCAATCACAATCGATTGTTTCCACATCTCTGATAAGGGAGGGGTAATAATGCGCATCAGCGTATCGGTCCCTCCCCCCGGCGGAAATGGCACAATAACCTTGATGCTTTTAGATGGAAAAACGTCACCCTGTGCAAATGCACCAACCGCATATGTTATGCCTAGGAGGGAGTACAAAACAAATATTTTTAGATATAGCTTGAATTGCACGAGTATTCCTTTTTTTATCAATAATATTTATAGCAACTAAAAAAACACGACCTCTCGTAAACGTTTAATATACCTGAGGTGTCGCAAAATCATTCAAAACTAGATATGGATTCAAGGGGTAGCAATGACCGTTAATGCCAAAACACGACCGATTGATATGATTGGTTCGGATATCGATATTATCGACTCTAATCACGATATCTTGGGTGAGTCGCTTATTTGGGATAAAGATAAACAGCTTCTCTGGTGGGTAGACGGTATAGGGATGTTTATTCATCGACTTGATCCCAGTACAAATAAAAAACAAAGCTGGCAAATGGCTGAAGAAATTGGCTCCATTGGCTTACGTCAAAAAGGGGGTCTTGTCGTTGGCATGCGCTCTGGCCTTTATTTTTTCGATCCGGAAAATGGTTCATTAACTGAAATAGTCAAGCCAGATGCTGATCGCCCAGGGAATCGGTTTAATGATGGCAAAGTAGATCGGCATGGCCGCTTTTGGACTGGCACTGTACAAGCTAGCGCATACACTCCGCGCGGCAGGCTATGGCGCCTCGATGCAGATCTTAAGGCAAACCTCATCATGGAGGGTATTACCTGTATCAACGGTATCAGCTTTAGTCCTGATAATCGCTTAATGTATTTCACAGATTCTTTTAGTTGTCGCATTGACGTATTCGATTACGACGCAACTGATGGGGCTATTTATAATCGCCGCCATTTTGCGGATGTTCCGCTCGGTCGCGGTATCTGCGACGGCTCTACTGTAGACGCCGATGGCTGCTTTTGGAGTGCCAATATGGATGGCTGGTGCGTTACCCGTTATGACCCCAGAGGCAGAATTGATACCGTCATTAACCTTCCAGTGCGCCGAGTAACCAGCTTATGCTTTGGCGGCCCTAATTTAGATACTTTATATATCACTACTGCGCGCCGTCGCATGAAAGAAAAAGAGTTAGCTCAACAACCGCTAGCAGGCTGTTTGCTCGCAGTTAACACAGGTATTCAGGGATTAGAAGAACCTAAGTTCTTAGGTTAATCCAGCCGATTTAACTTAAACAATATTAACTGGGCCACCATATGCTTAAGAAATTTCTAGTTGCTAATTTAATTTTAATATCTACATCTTTGGCGCTTGCGCAAACCTACCCAGATAAACCAGTAAAAATTGTAGTGCCATATACCCCTGGCGGAGCAACCGATGCCTTAGCAAGAAGTATCGCAATTCAACTTGCAAAAAAATGGGGGAAGCCTGTTCTAGTAGACAACAGAGGCGGTGCATCCGGCATGATTGGTGCTGAAGCTGTAGCTAAAGCTCAGCCGGATGGCTATACCCTGATGATTTCAGATAGTGCTCCTTATGTAATTTTGCCTAATTTATTTCCCAACATTAATTACTCACCCTTAAAAGATTTTGCGCCCATTACCTTAGTTGCACGTCAAGCCCCCATCATTGTTATCTCGACCAAAATACCAGTCAACACCATTAAGGAGCTGATAGCCTATCTAAAAGCTCACCCTGACACCCCTTATGCCTCTCTTGGCAATGGGTCTTATCCGCATGTCGCAATGGAAGACTTCCAAAAACAAACGGGTACCAAGTTACTCCATGTGCCCTATAAGGGCACGGCACAAATTATTACTGATTTGATTGGGGGGCAAGTAGACCTCTATGTTGGCACACTAGGCGCCTTTGAACAACATGAAAAATCGGGGAAAATTAAAATCCTCGCAGCAGCCACAGATAAACGGCTGCCATTTAGGCCAGACTTACCTACCGTGGCTGAATCAGGGGTTCCTGGATTTGCGATTAATGTTTGGTTTGGAATGGTTGCAACCGCAGGTTCCCCAACAGTAGCACTCAATAAAATCCATCAAGATATCGTTGAAATTCTAAAGAATAAAACTTTTATTGATGAGGTTTTAACCCCTCAAGCACTATTGCCTGGTGGAGACTCGAGGGCTGATTTTGGCGCCTTAATGAAAACCGATACTGCACGCTGGGGAGATATTATTAAGGCTGCCGGAATTAAACCTTCTTTATAACGATTGAGAAAATTGAGAATGACTAAGCTAAGCGAATACGCCGATAAATATCAAACCATCAAAATGAAGCGTCAGGATGGCATTCTTGAAGTGAAACTTCACACCAATGACGGCCCTTTGCATTGGAGTCTACTACCTCATGGAGAATTAGAGCGGGCTTTTTATGAGATTGGTCACGACCCAGAAAATGAAGTCATGATTCTGACTGGCTCGGGTGAAGTCTTTAGTGGTCCGCCCTGCCCACCCAATGGCCATAATCATGTAAGCCATCCGGTGACTGCCATGGAATGGGACAAAATTTATTGGGAGGGAAAGCATCTCTTGATGAACTTATTAAATATTGAAATACCTATTATTGGCGCTATTAATGGGCCAGCCTTACGTCATTCAGAAATTCCATTGTTATCCGATATTGTGCTCGCTAGCGACAATACAACGATTCAAGACTCAGCCCATTTTGCTGGTGGTTTGGTGCCGGGAGATGGTGTACATATTGTCTTTCCACACTTAATGGGCATCAACCGTGGACGGTATTTTTTATTAACAGGTCAAACTCTCTCAGCTCAAGAGGCAAAGGAGATAGGGCTAATTAGTGAAATCTTACCAGCAGATAAGCTATTACCACGCGCTTATGAGCACGCTCAATTTTTAATGCAACGCAGCCCGCTCTTACGACGCTATTCAAGAACCTTATTAACCCAAGAATTAAAACAAAAAATGCAGAATTTATTAGGCTATGGATTAGCGCTAGAGGGGCTGGCTGCCTCACATAAATCAACCTAGTTATCCAGTTAACAGTGCTGCACCCTTTTCGGCAATCATAATCGTGGCGGCATTCGTATTAGCAGAAATAACAGTCGGCATAGCGGATGCATCAATAACCCTTAAATTATTAACGCCATTGACACGTAACTGAGGGTCAAGAACTGCAGAAAAATCAGATCCCATTCGGCATGTACTAGTAGGATGAAAAACGGTTCCGCCATTATTTCGAGCAAAACTTTCTAAGGGCAATTGTCCAGGTAACTTCTCCTCTTGCCATAGATTACAAAAACTTTTCTGTCGATAAATTTCACGGCTCATTTCTAGGCCAGCCACTAAAGTTTTTATATCAACGTCAGCAGTTAAGTAGTTTGAGGTAATTTTTGCTTGTTCAAAAGGATTGGTCGATTGAATCTGTAATTCTCCCCTTGATTGTGGTCTACATTGACAGACCGAAACAGTAAAACCCGCGTACTGATGCAAAGGATCGCCAGGCTTATCTACCGATAATGGCATCACATTAAATTGAATATCAGCACGATCATCTTTAGCGTGGACTGTTTTTGCAAAACCGCCAACTTGCCCTGCACCTACTGTTAAAGGCCCCTTCTGCATCAATAACCACTCAAAACCCATTTTTGCTAAACCCAGAGGATTACGCACTTGATTGTTGAGAGAAATTTTATTTTTTAACTGAACAATTGTCCGTGCTTGGTAATGGTCTTGTAAATTTTTACCCACCTCAGGAGAGTCATAAATAATCGGAATTTTATGTTGACGCAACAAATTTGCTGGGCCGATTCCCGAAAGCTGCAAAATTTGCGGGCTTTGTAAAGCACCGCCGCTTAAAATTACTTCAGCATTACAATAATAGCGGTGAATCAATCCATTACTAATGCATTCGATACCAATGGCTTGATTATTGTCAATAATGACTTTTGATACCATGGTATTAATTAGCACAGTTAATCTATTGTCGCCTTCAACTGGTCGTAAAAAAGCTTCTGCGGCGCTTGAACGCCAGCGCCCCCGAATACTAAGTTGATATTTGCCTACCCCATAATCGGTCTCGCCATTAAAGTCTGTGTTCAATGGCAATCCATACTCATGTGCCGCCTCTAGCCAAGCATGGCAAGAGGGGTCATCATTTTTTAAATTAGAAACTCCAAGCTCACCACTCTGACCATGAAAATAACTCTCTTCTCCCGAATAACGCTCAGAGCGCTTGAAAAATGGCAATACACTCTCATACCCCCAGCCAGTTGCCCCCGCACGCTCCCAGTCGTCATAATCAGCGTGCTGGCCACGAATATAAATCAACCCATTTATAGAACTTGATCCACCCAATACCCTACCGCGAGGCCAAATTAATTTTCGGTTACCAGTTTCTAATTGTGGTTCAACCGCAAATAATCGTGAGTAACGTTCATCAAAAATAGTCTTAAAATACCCTACCGGTAAATGCAGCCAAAAGCCTTTATCTTGCTTACCCGCCTCGGTTAAAAGAACAGAAAAACCAGCACGAATTAAACGATTTGCCAGCAAACATCCTGCAGACCCGGCACCAACAATAATATAGTCCCAGGTCTGGGAGGGCGCGTTAGCCTTTGACATTATCCGTAAAAAGTTTTGATTCAAAATAGGTTTTAGCAGGAATAGGATTTTGAATATTCCCAGCTCTGGCATAAAAGTCAGTTACTTGTTGTAACCAGCCTATAGCAGTACCATTTTCAATCAGTTTCTTCCACTCGGCAGCGGTATTGTATTTAGAGGCCTTAAACTGCGCTTGTAGATCGGCAAGAGGCACCTGGCTATAGTTTGCTTTTTGAATAATGGGCAGAATTTCTTCAGAGTTTTTAATCAAATCATCATTTGCAGCCGCCCAGCCTTTAATTACACTAGCACAAATTGCACGATTTTTTTCCAAATAATCTGCCCGCACTGCCCATCCACCAAGAATCGCTGATTTCGGATAATAGGCTGAGGCATCAACTAACATTTTGGCTGAAGGTACTTTATCTCGTACCAAGACATTGAATGGCACCCACAAAGCAACAGCTGGAACAGCGCCAGAAATAAATGAGGTTACAGCTACTGGCATCCCTTGATTAACAATCTCTACATCTTTAGCAGGATCAAGGCCATTAGCGCGCAAAGCGGCATCTAAAAATACATGGGCCGTAGTTCCAATGGTGGTCGCTATTTTTTTACCTTTTAGGTCAGCCCAATCTTTAATGCCTTGATCTTGCCGAACCCAAAGCTGAGCAGTAGCAAATTCAATATTGTTAATAATGAACGCCTTACCTTGTCCACGAGCTGGGAAATTAGAAATAACCGCCCCCGTACTCAGCATATCTAGACTTCCGCCAATCATGGCATTAAATAAATCTAAACCAGTATTAAATTTATAGGGATCAAATTCAATTCCCTCCTTCGCCCACTGACCACGATGCACACCAGTCCATAGTTGACCTGTGACTGCAAGGGTATCAACATAGCCAACTTTTAATTTCACCTTTGATTGGGCAATAGCCGGAAAACCAGTAATTGCCAATGCAGATGCAGATGCAGCACCAACTATAAATTGACGACGATTAAATTCAGAATTATTTTTTTTCACCATAATCTCCTATTAATAAAGGCTTCTAGTCTAATTGCTAGAAAGTTTTTGTTGCGCCTCATATTCTTTCATAACCAAATCTCTCAGGCGCGACTTAAGAGAAATGAATTGGGGGTCATCATGAATTGACTCATGACGGGGATAAGGAAATGGAATTTCTATCACTTCTTTAATTTTAGCGGGACGAGCAGTTACTACAATAATTTTAGATGATAAATAAATTGCCTCATCTACAGAGTGCGTAATTAATAAAACCGTTTTACGCTCATGCTGCAAAACCTCAAGTAGTAAGTCTTGCATTTTGGCTCGGGTTTGAGCATCTAAGGCGCCAAAGGGTTCGTCCATTAACAGAAATTCTGGATTCGTAGCATAGGCACGGGCAATCGCCAAACGCTGTCGCATGCCTCCTGAAAGAGTGCGGGGATAAGCTAAAGCAAAATCAGTTAAGCCCATCAACTGCAGGTATCGGCTACATATTTCTTGATGTCGATCTTTGGGCACTTTACTATTTCGTAGAGTTAAGCCAAAGAGGATATTTTTTTCAACAGTAAGCCATGGGAAAATTCCGTACTCTTGGAAAATAACTCCACGGTTCTGAGAAGGACCATTAATTTCAACGCCATCAAGTTTTACCGTTCCTGATGTCGGCTTCACAAACCCAGCAATAATATTCATTAAAGTGGTCTTACCGCAACCCGATGGACCTACTATAGAAATAAATTCACCATCCGAGATTGAGAAAGAGATGTCATCAATAACCCGTAGCAAACCCTTGTCAACTTTAAAATCAACTGTCGCTTTTTCAAAGCGAATGCGATCCTGACTCATTGCGCTTCCACCCTATCTTGCCATTGAATTAATCGCTTAGTCAACGACCTTAAGATTAGGTCCATAGTTAAAGCCACACACCCAATTGCAATAATGCCAACATAAATAACGTCAAGCTGAAAAAATGATCCGGCACTTTGAATGAGTGCCCCTAACCCCTTTTGTGCAGCGACCAATTCAGATGCAACTAAAGTAGCCCAGGCGACTCCTAATGCCACTCGCAGTGCAGTCAAAATATGCGGCATTGTCAGCGGCACAATTACACGCGTAAATATCTCCCAGTCGGTTGCTCCAAGTGTATGGGCTACCTTAATATAAATTGGGCTAATCTGTGCAACGCCCTCATACATCACAATAACGCCTGCAAAAAATGATGCATAAAATAAGATAATAATTTTGGCAGGCTCGTCAATGCCAAAGTAAACAACCACTAAAGGAATTAGGGCGATTGGGGGCAACGCGCGAAAAAAATTAATAACCGGATCTAGAAAAGTGCGGACGTCTTTATACCAGCCAATTAAAAATCCTACCGGCACCGCTAAAGCAATGCCGCTTACTACCCCCAAAAAAACCCGCTGGGTCGACATAATAATATCGCCAAGTAAGCGACCATTCTTTAATAAGTCGTAAAATTTAGCAGCCACTTCGGGCGGGCTGGGCATGAGTGAGCGATCTACCAAGCTAGCCGAGATAATGATCTGCCATAGGGCCAATAAGATAAGCCAAGGGCTCAATAAAAGAGCAAGTTGCTTCACTTTGCTATAAATTTTTGCCTCCAATTTATAATCTTATAAATCAGAATAGCATAAGAGCGCAATTCTAAACACGGCTCACATTTAAAATCTAGTTGCCCATAGCTGTCATCCCTTAATGACAGCTATGTAATTGATAAAAATTTACTTGATTAATCCACAAGCAATCCGCGGACCAGAATTTCCAGCTGGCTGAGATTTATAGTCATCAGGATCGCGATGCACTACTACAGAACGACCTAAAATTCCGGTTGAGCTGTTATCAACTGAAAACCCGGTTAACTTAGCAGAATAAGTGGCATTTCCATTGGCATCTGATTTGATATTTGGCATATCACCTGCATGGCTCATATTGCTATTAGGCATACCGTGGTCTTTGGTATCAGGATTGAAATGGCCGCCAGCACTAGTCGCATCAGGCGCAGAGCAATCTCCTTTCTCATGCACATGAAAACCTTGCTCAGCATTGGGTTTAAGTCCAGCAAATTTACCCGTAACCAAAACATCATGACCCTGCCAAATAAATAGGACTTCGCCAGTTGTAGTTGAGCCTGAACGTGGCTCTAATTTGGCAGAAGCCTGTTGTCCATTGCCATGCTTCATAGACTGACATGCACTAAGCGAGATAAGACCAACAGTCCCCAAGGCTAAGGCAAGCGTTCTAAAAGAAAACTGATTTTGATCTAATTTTTGCATGAAAGGTCTCCTGTGTATTTTTAATAACCAAATTGTTGATAATTTAATCGCTAATAAACACTTTAATACAAAATCTAAATGCTTGCTTAATAGGCTGCGACCCCGCCATCACTGCGAGGATCCCAGCCCCCTCGTAATACACCCGAGGGTTCGCGCATAATGCAGCCAGCATGTCCTACAGTTTCATCAAAATCATTGAGTAGCTCAATTTCATGACCAAGAGCAGCAAGGTCGCTAATGACTTGTGAATCAAAGCGTGACTCCAGCTTCAGGCTATCGCTAGTTTGACCCCATGTTCTTCCCAATAACCAACGTGGCCGACTAATCGCAGCTTGTGGATCTAGACCATAAACTGCTGTTCGAGTAAAGACTGCACATTGGGTTTGTGGCTGTCCATCTCCCCCCATCGTGCCATAAACCATGGTACGACCATCCTTAAAAAGTGCTAAAGCAGGATTTAAAGTATGGAAGGGTTTACGTAAAGGCTCTAAGGCATTTAGTGAAGCAGGATTTAACGAAAAACTACAACCACGGTTTTGCCAATTAATTCCTGAGGTTGGTAATACAATGCCAGCACCAAACTCGTGATAAATACTCTGAATAAAAGAAACAGCACAACCTTGTTTATCCACAACGCCCATCCAAATCGTATCAGCCGGACCTTTGCCCTGCCCCCAGGGCAATGCTTTATTGAGATCAATTGCATCCGCGAGTTTTTGCAAAAATGCAGGTTTTAAAAAATCTTGGGAATCGCAATGCATATAAGCAGGATCAGTAATAAATTGATCACGAATTTTAAAAGCTTGCTTGGTTGCTTCAACACAAAGATGCACATACTCAGCGCTATCTAGTTTGAAACGCTGTAAATCTAAACGATCAAGAATTCCCAAAATCATCAGTGAAACAACGCCTTGAGTGGGTGGTGTCATGTTGTACACACTGCCCAAGCTATGCGTCAATCGCAATGGATCTATTAACTTGGCTTCGTGCCGATGCAAATCTGAAAGCCGAATTGGGCTACCCAGAGTTTGTAACTCTTGAGCGATGACGTTAGCAAGAGCGCCGCGGTAATACTCTTCAGTGCCATATTGTGCAATTCTGTGCAGCGTCTTTGCTAGACGGGCCTGTTTAAAAATGCTGCCAGTCTTTGGGCTTTGGCCAGCCACCAAAAAGGTTTCTGCAAAACCTGGCTGAGGTTCTAACTCTTTAAGCTTCTTGGCCGTTAGACTCGATTGACTATGCGTTACAGGAATTCCGTTTTCAGCATAATAAATACCGTCAGCTAAAAGGCGAGTTAACGGTAATTTTCCCCCCAGGCACTTTTGTGATAATCGCTGCGCAGCACCCCATCCAGAAATCGTACCAGCCACTGTGTTCGCTGCTAATGGGCCGCGAAATGGAATCGCCTCTGTAATGCCTTGATCGAAATACCATTGCCTTGAAGCTAGGCTCGCGGCAGCGCCACAAGCATCGATACCACCGATGGCTTTACCAGGAGCATAAATAAGCCAAAAAGAGTCGCCCCCAATCGAATTCATATGCGGATAAACCACGGCAATGGTTGCTGCAGCTGCAACCATTGCTTCAAGCGCATTGCCACCTTCCTTTAATACCGCTAAAGCCGATTCTGCTGCCAAGGAATGCGGTGCAACAGCCATTCCTTGCATACCCCATTTAGCTTGCATAAGTTAACTCTTTATCTGTTTACTTCAAACCCCGGAGCTGCCGTTCAATATCTGCGCTGGAATCTACGACGGGTGCCGCTGGCACAGCATTTGCAAAGGGATCAATCAATGCATCACCTCTCTCAACTGCCACTGTAGGCTTATCAACAAAATAGGTAACCACTTCTGGGAAAAAAATCAGAATGGCAACCAAAATTAATTGCAATCCTACCCAAGGTAAAGCGCCCCAATAAATATCTGAACTTTTTACCTCTTTTGAAGCTACCCCTCGTAAATAAAATAAAGCGAAACCGAAAGGCGGATGCATGAAGGAGGTTTGCATATTTGCCCCCAACAAGACGCCAAACCAGATTAAATCAATGCCTAATTTGTCTGCTACTGGCGCCAATAAGGGAATGATAATGAAAGCAATTTCGAAATAATCGAGGAAGAAGGCGAGAAAAAATACAAAGAGGTTAACCGCAATTAAGAAGCCAATCTGACCCCCAGGTAAATTTGACAAAAGCTGTTCGATCCATAAATCACCATCGACCCCACGAAAAACAAGACCGAAAACAGTTGAACCAATTAAGATAAACATCACCATCGCATTAATGCGCATAGTCGATGTCATAGCTTGCCACACTAAATCTTTTTGTAAACGCTTATTCATGGCAGCCAATACCAAGGCGCCAACCGCACCCATTGCCCCACCCTCTGTCGGCGTCGCCAAACCCATCAAAATCGTACCTAAAACCAAGAAAATTAAGGCTAAGGAGGGAATAACCCCCCACATGATTCGCTTAATCAGTTTCCAGTCAATTGGCGGGCGGGCATCTATGGGAAGTGCAGGTACATCTTGGGGGCGAAAGACAGAAAGGAAAAATATAAATAAACAAAATAAGATAATTTGAATAATCGATGGACCAATTGCTCCCGCATACATATCACCCACAGATTTGCCCAATTGATCGGCAAGAATAATTAATACTAAGGAAGGCGGGATTAATTGAGTAATGGTGCCAGAAGCAGCGATCACTCCAGTAGCGACGCGAGGGTTATACCCATACCGTAGCATGATGGGCAAGGAAATTAATCCCATGGCAATAACTGAGGCCGCAACTGTGCCAGTAATTGCCCCCAACACTGCGCCAACAATAATCACTGCATAAGCCAGACCACCACGAATTGGGCCAAATAATTGACCTAATCCTTCTAATAAATCTTCAGCCAAGCGACAGCGTTCTAGTATCGCCCCCATGAAAGTAAAAAATGGAATCGATAGCAGTAAGTCATTAGAAAGAATGCCGAAAACACGATCAGGTAAGGCTTGTAAAAAAGTTGGCTGAAAAAAGTCTAACTGAATGCCAATGAAAGCAAAAAATAAGCCTACTGCGCCCAAAGAAAAAGCTGCGGGATAGCCAATCAGTAAAAAAACAATTAGGCCGCCAAACATCAATGGCGCCATTACCTCATGAGCAATCATTGCAGTGGCCTCTCATAGCGAGGATCGATTTTAATTAGGCCTTGCAAAGCGGCATACCGCTTAATAATTTCTGATAAACCTTGTAACGTTAGCAAGAAAAAGCCCAAGGTAATCATTGCCCGCGCCGGCCAACGTAACAAGCCGCCCGAATTATTAGACATTTCAGTTACTAAAATCGAGTTATAGAGCAAATCCCACGAATACCACCCAATAATCGTCGTCATTGGCAAGAGGAAAAAAATACCGCCAAAGAAATCCAACCAAAGCCGCGCTCGGTTTGGATACAGGGCATATAAAACGTCGACCCTGACGTGCTCGTTAAGCCTTAAGGTGGTAGCGGCACCGAACATCACCATGCCAATGAACATATACCACTGGACTTCTAACCAACCATTAGAACTAACATTAAAGCCATAGCGCACTAAAGCATTGCCGGCGCTGACCAGCACTGATATCAGCACTAGCCAGCTTGCCAAAACGCCAAAGCGATCATTTAACCGATCAACAAATCCAGCGAGGCGCAACAACTGCTTAAGCATTCAATCTAGCGCTTAATTAACTGGATTAGCAAAATTAAATGATGCTAAGGTATTTTCTGCGACCCGATTCCAAAGCAATTGTTCGGCACGGAATTTTTTCCAAGGTTCATATATTTTCTTGAAGGAGGGATTTTTTGCAGCCTCTTCTTCAAACATTTCAAATGAGGCTTTTTGCGCCGCTTTCATAATGTCATTTGAATAAGCAAATAATTTAACGCCATTTTTTAGTAGACGTTGTAAGGCTGGGGGATTTTTAAAGTCATACTCAGCCATCATGTCTGCATTCGCCTCATAACAGGCGGCCTCGAGCGCAGCCTGATACATTTTGGGCAATTTTTCCCATTCTTTGATGTTGACATAAAGCGAGTACATTGAACAAGCTTCCCACCAGCCAGGATAGTAATAATTCGGCGCAATTTTATAAAAACCTAGCTTTTCATCATCGTAAGGCCCAACCCATTCGGCCGCATCAATCACGCCCTTTTCTAGCGCAGGATAAATATCTCCACCAGCGATTTGCTGGGGAATTGCCCCAAGTCGTGCCATCACTTCGCCACCAAGACCTGCAATTCGAATCTTCAGCCCCTTTAAGTCGGCTACGGTATTAACGGGTTTACGAAACCAACCACCCATTTGGGTTCCAGTATTGCCCGCTGGAAATGAAATAATGTTGTAACTGCTAAGAAATTCACGTTGTAATTTTAAGCCACCGCCCCAATACATCCAGGCATTTTGCTGCCGTTGGTTCATGCCAAATGGCACAGTAGTATCAAACGCAAAAGTCTTATTCTTACCAACAAAATAATAGCCTGCGGTATGGGTACATTCAACCGTGCCCTGCTGCACTGCGTCAACCGTACCAAACGCAGGCACAATTTCACCAGCCCCAAAAGGACGAATTTGAAATTTACCCTCTGTTAGCGCAGCTACCCGCTTTGCAATCACGTCAATACCACCATAAATCGTATCTAAACTTTTTGGAAAGCTAGATGCGCAGCGCCACTTTACCTCTGGCATGGATTGGGCAATGGCTGGAGCAGCCAAAATACCTGCAGCAGCCCCTACTGAGGCTTTTCCTAAAAAGTCGCGTCGTTTCATTTTTTAATCCTTATAAGAAAAAGAATGGAGAAGTGGAATAAAGCAGCAATACCAGCAAAAGCCCAACAAAATTAACCTTTTTATTAGAACAGATCTGGATAGAAAAATGCAGAAAAAAGCACCTTTTTGGTGAATTTCTAATTATTGGATCCACTTTACCCCAAATCCATTAAGTGCTCTCGATCTTGATCTGCATCAAAATAAAAAATGACATTGACCCTATCCTAGTCCTAGTCCGAACTAAAAAAACGAGGTTGACGGACTAAACACTAAATTCAGGTGAATTTATTACAAAGGATTAGCGAATGAAAAAAGATTCTTGTCCATTAGATGGTGTTTGGTATCAAAAATTATGCTCAGAATTTACAACCCATAAAGCTAACGATAGTTTTGCCGCCTGTAGCCATCGTAGCGATTGTGCTCATTTAAAAGAAATTATTGAAACCGATAAAAATCAATCGGCTTGGGTCACTAAAGCAATCTTAGTTAACGGCATTCCAAACAAATTAAATACGCAAAAGAAACCGTCGCCAGACGACGATCTGGCAGACGATTAGTCTTGGTAATACTAGTTGCTAAGCCACCACCGGCAAAGCCCGATTTTTTTCTAATTGCTGATTCACTAAGTTCACAATCTGATTAACTGCCTCTGATTGCATGCCCTGTTTGGCGGCGACCGTTTGCATTAGCAAATCAACCCGTTCAATATTTTTTGCTCCCGCAAATAAAGCCCGTGCCGCCGATGAAGGGCTACCTAAACTAAGCGCTGCATTCGCATATTTTTCAAAGGGCACTAAATCTGTCTCGCTTGCCCCCAATAATAGGCAAAGTTGCCGAGCCCAGTTATAAATATTTTTTGATAGCCCAAGATCATCATGAATTGCCTCTTTAATTGGCCGCATGCCATTAGCGCCAACGCAGCGATAATTACCTGCTAATAACATGCTCCATTTTGCTAGTGGCACAAAGACTGAGTCAAATACTTTTAATTTCACTGGCAACTCAATTACTTCGGAACCTGTATCAAAGCGCACTGCCTCGATATCAGCGGCGATTTGACGTAACATTTGGGTATGAACCTCTGACTCGAAGCGCGCAGCCTTGAAGTTAGTGGGTAAGCGAACTTGTAATACATTAATAGGCTGATCTGGCGGCCTGAATGCTTGCGCATCAGGGCTACATAAAGTCATCATCGTGGGATCAAAGCCATCCCAAACACTAGGATCGGTATAACAATTACGGTAATCTGTTAGCGATAAACCAGGAATACGAGCTAAGTAAGTAAGGGGTGGCATATTCATAATAGACATCGTTGGCAACCTTGCTTCTGCCACGGCATGCAGTAATTCCCGCACGCCAGTTGCGCCATACTGTGGCTCTTGCATTGCAAGCACCACTAAATCGTAATTTGCTAAGTTGACATTATTTGGTGTAGTGGCAGAAATTTTTCCCAGCAAACCCCGAGAATCTACCTCAACTAAGCCCTCTCTGCCTTTAATGGGAAAGCGTACTCTTGTGCCCTCACGATTTATCAGTTCCACTTCATTAGGTAGACAAACAAGAGTGGCATCATGGCCCGCTAGTGCCAATTTAGTTGCTAACAAAGAGCCATAAGAGGCGCCAAAAATGAGGACTTTATATTGATGTGCTGGTTTAACTTGCATAGCATGAAACTCCCAAGTACTTTCCGCCAAATGAATCGAGGCAAAAATGCAGCCATTCATTTACGGCTGCCGCTCCCTCTGTCCTTGGTACCTGAGAGATTCATACCTAAACATAGTTAGGTATTTGCTCCTTCGGTGCGCCCCATTTCAGTGGCGACTCTCCAGACGGCTATTTAAGTTAAGCAGTACCAGTCTTTTGGGATACCTGAGCGTTCATGGGAGTTTGCGCCTTCGGTGGAGATAAATAACCTCTCGCTCTCCTGCTTCCAAAGAAGTATATCTGATTCTAATAAATAGAAGCTTTAATTTAGCTGAGATATTGCAGTGCAAAATAAATTGAGGTTAATGCGTGTTACTTGAATTTGGCCTCAATCATTTTGACCAAGGCATACAGAGCCTGATTAGCTGGGGTTAGCAAGTTATATTGAGCGCCTTTACGCACAATATAACCATTTAAAAAGTCGATCTCCGTTCTTTTTCCCCGCGCTACATCTGCCGCAGTGGATGATTTTTGCCCCGCCATAGTGCGGGCAATAATTTCATTTGCCTGAATTGCCTCAGACTTACTGATCTTGACTTTTTCACACTGCGCCACCGATAAAAACTCGTCCGTGAGGCGTTCGATTAATGCCTGAATTTCAGGTACTTGAGCCATTTGCCCATAACTGATTTGTCCAATTGCAGAAATGGCGTTATAACTACAGTTCACCAACAGCTTTAACCAAAGCTCTCTTTTAATATCAATAGAATGGGCACAGGGTACGCCGGAATTTGAAAATTGTTTAATTAATTGTGTTAAAGACTGAGCTTGCTGCTGAGTAATAGTTAAATCTGGAATAAATGAGCCAATTTGTAATTCACCACGACCATAATGTTTTACCGTATTTAAATCAGTCATTACTACTGCCACATAAACAGCGGCTGCATAAACAGGATTGGCAACTAGCGATGAAATTAATTCGGTATTACTCACTCCATTTTGCAAGCTGACAATCACTGCATTAGCAGATAAGAATGGTTTTAGAGCCTGCATCGTAGCAACGGTATCGTAAGACTTTACACAAAGTAAAATCATGTCTGCAGCAGCGATGCTCGCAAAATCAGCACTTGCTTGTAAAGCTACATTAGCTTGAAAACTTTGGCAATCCATTTGCAAACCAAAACGATTGATAGCATCCACTCGCTCGCTGCGACCAATCAGGATTAACTCATGATTACTGCGTGCCAGCATGCCACCAAAATAACAGCCGACGGCGCCTGCTCCCACTACCGCTATTTTCTGACGATTAGCGCTCATTTAGCAGTGAAAGTGAAATCTTGGTTAATGATGCTTTCGCTTCTCTACTAGATTAAGAAACTTGTCAAATTCTTTTTCGTCCACAGAATAACTATGCTCATCATCTGGAAAGGTACCTCCCTTAACATCGGCAATGTACTCCTTAATGCCGGCAACCGCTACTTCAGTTAAATTCGCATAACGTTTAGTAAATTTCGGCTTGAAATCAGAAAATACGCCCAATAAATCATGGCATAACAAAATTTGACCGTCAGTACCAACGCCAGCACCAATTCCAATTGTTGGGATTTCTAATTGCTGTGAAATAACGCTGGCAATCTTTGCTGGCACAGCTTCAAACTCCAGCATAAAACAGCCGGCATCTTGAATTGCAAAGGCATCTTCTAAAATTTTCATGGCGGTGTCAGCTGTACGTCCCTGTACCTTAAAGCCCCCAAATACAGCTACGGTATGGGGGGTCATGCCGATATGAGAGGCGGTTGGAATACCTGCATCGACCATAGCTCGCAAAATATGTGCTTGCGATTTTCCACCTTGAGGCTTCACCGCATCTGAGCCTGCTTCCTGCATAAACCGCGTCGCATTGGTGAGCGCCCGATCAATTGTGTTGTAGCTTTGATAAGGCATACAACCCAGCAGAAAGGTATTTGGGGCGCCACGTCGAATGCCAGCAGCGTGCATCACCATCATATCCATCGACGCTGGAATCGTATTAGAGTGCCCATGCGCAATCATCGCCAAACTATCCCCAATCACAGCAACATCAACCCCCGCAGTTTCTGCCCATTTTGCTGAGGTGTAATCGGGTACAGACATATAAACCATTTTCTCACCTGTTTTTTTTGAGGCATAAATATCTTGCATGGTTCGTTTTTTTTGCTCAGGCACTGCCGTTGCTTTGTTCAACTTAATCTCCTTAATAATTACTATGCTTCGCCCTTAAGACTTAAATTAGTATGCCGTTTAGCATCATTCACGCTGCCAGAAAAAATAATTTCGCCACGCTCAATCACGTAAACACGGTCGGCATAGTCGGGAATATGAAAAGCATTGGACTCGGCCATTAAAATTGCTCGGCCTGCCTCACGAATGCTCGATAGGCCGTCACTAATAATCGGAATAATCGCAGGCGAAAGCCCCTCGAAAGGTTCGTCCAGAATTAATAACTTCGGATCAAGCGTCAGCGCTCGAGCAATTGAAAGCATCTTCCGCTCACCACCCGATAAATGATTGCCACCACGTTCGCGATACCCGTCTAGCTTAGGAAAAATACGATAGGCCATCGCAATGCGTTCAGCATTGGGCATTTTAGTTTTAATTGTCCAGGTTGACATTTCAATATTTTCAGCCACAGTTAGATCACCAAAAACTTCACTTTCTTCTGGAGAAAATCCAATCCCTAATCGGGCAATATCAAACGTCCGTTTTCCTAGAATCGATTTTTCCTCAAGCAGAATATCGCCCTCTTTTGGTTTGCGATAACCCATGATGCTATTTAGGGTAGTAGTTTTGCCTGCGCCATTTCTACCAACCAAACATACCAATTCACCGGCCTTAACTTCAAGGCTAACTTTACGCAGAATGGGGCTATTTTGAATTTCAACCGAAATCGCCTTCACCTTAAGCATGATTCACCCGTTTACCAATAATAGTTGCCTGCAGTTCAGGATCATTAAAAAACTCGTTGGGGGGTAAATCAGCTAATAATTTGCCTTCTGCCAAAGCAACGATTCGCGTTGAATACTCGGCAACTAATTCCATATCATGCTCAACCAACAGCATCGTTTTTATGCCAGCTAATTTCGCTGCAGCCATCAAGGTATCCATAATGCCGCGCTTCTCGCCTGTAGAAATACCACTCGTTGGCTCATCTAATAAAATCACCTCTGGGCTTAAAGCAAATGCGCTGGCAATATCTAGGAGCTTTTTCTCACCTTGAGACAAATAGGAAGCTTGCCAAGCCATTTTTTTGTCTAAGTTAAAAATAGCTGCCACCTCAAGCGCGCGCTCAATTAACTCCGACTTGGAGCCAACGTTTGACCAAAAGTTGTATTGCATATTACGTTGAGAAATAACGGCAGCAATAATAGTTTCTTGCACACTTAATTGCGGGAATATTTGTACTAGCTGAAAAGCACGCGCCATGCCTAATTTCGCTAAGGTTACGGGACCAACTCCAGCAATCGATTTGCCATGAAAGGCAACTTCACCATGAGTTGGCTTTAATAAACCAGTAAGCACATTAACAAAGGTAGTTTTTCCTGCCCCATTCGGGCCCACAATCGCGATAATTTCGTTTTCAAAAAATTGCAGGCTAACGTCTTGCAGTGCCTTATAAACTCCATAATGTTTTGAAACCGCCTTTGATTCTAAAATCGGCATCAGCGCCCCTCCTGCGAACGAGCCACAGACTTCTTGCCAGTCAATAAGCCCATGATTCCGCCAGGTAAAAAAACCACTAGCAGAATTAACACGATTCCCAATACCAACCGCCAATATTGAGTTTGGCTGACAATTTGATCTTTTAGCCCAATAAACGCAAATGCACCAATGATCGGGCCAAAGAAATTATTAAAGCCCCCGAAGATAGTCATAAAAACAATATTGCCCGATTGAGTCCAATAAGCCAACTCAGGATCGGCTAAGCCTACGGGCACGACTAATAAGGCGCCGCCGATTCCGCCATACACCGCCGAAATAACAAAGGAAATTAAACGAAAACGATGTACCTTTATGCCTAAATATTCGGCCTTACGGGGGTTATCACGTATGGACTGCAAATGCAGGCCGAGTGGCGAATGCACAATCCGCCACATCACCAATGCGAGGATAAGCATGACCCCAATTGAATAGTAAAAAAATGGGCCAATTAAAAAACTAGTTTTATCCATTTCACTTAAGTCAACGCCAAATAAGTTGGGGCGAATAACTTTAATGCCAGAATCCCCACCCGATAAATCATAGAACTTAAAGAGAATGGAATGGAATAACATGCCAAAAGCTAAGGTCAGCATGCCGAAAAAAATTCGTACATAGCGCACACAAAGTAGCCCAATGGGAATCGAAATAAGAAAACAAACAAGCGCCGCCCCAAGGATATTGACTTCCATGCTTTTAATGCCAAGGCGGCTCGTCAAGATGGCAACTGTATAAGCTCCTAAAGCAACATACATTGCATGACCAAAAGATAAAAGGCCGGTATAACCAAAGAGTAAATTGAAGCCCAACAAAATAATACTGTATGCCACTGCTGGCAATAACAAGGTCATGTAATAAGGGCTTAAAATCCAAGGCGAGCTACAAAGCACGGCCAAACAAATTAAGATCACCAACTTAAACTTAAGCGTCATTCAGCTGCCTTTCCATAAAGACCAGAAGGCTTAATAATTAAAACTAAAATAACTATTAAATAAATGAGGAGTAGCTCAAGCTCTGCGTAGGCATATACCGCAAACGCGCGCATTAAACCAACAATTAAAGCGCCTACCAAAGCGCCCCGCATGCTGCCTAGCCCACCAATGACTACTACTGCAAAGGCTTCGACAACAACTTCGGAGATCATATCGAGCGAAGCTGCGGAAGTCGGCACCACTAAGGCGCCACCAAGGGTGCCCAACATGGTACCCAGGGTAAAGATAGCGACATTAATCCAGACGCCGTTGACCCCAAGGGCTTCACTCATGCGGCGATTTTCTGCAGTTGCTCGCACAATACGCCCAAAATTAGTTCTTTGCAGCATCCAACCAAGTGCTAAAGCTAAGCAGATGCTTGAACCAATTACGAGAGCCTTATAAACGGGTAAGGTAGTCGAAGCAAAATTTAATTTGCCATATACCATCGAAATATTGCCCAAGGTCATAGGAGTAGCGCCCCAAAGCATCCGAATTAAGTCTTCCAAGACCAACATAATGGCAAAGGTAAGCAGCAATTGAAAGCCTTCCTCACGCTGATAAACTAAGCGCAATAGTCGCTCTATTAAAGGCCCAACCAGGCCGATGATCATGCCGGCCAATAAAATAAGTGCCAGCAAATAAGATGATGAAATGCCCTGCTGGATTGCTAGGTTAACAAAAGTAATGCCAAAATAGGCGCCTAGTGCATAAAAA
Organism: Polynucleobacter sp. IMCC 29146; assembly: GCF_021395195.1. Classification (NCBI taxonomy): domain Bacteria; kingdom Pseudomonadati; phylum Pseudomonadota; class Betaproteobacteria; order Burkholderiales; family Burkholderiaceae; genus Polynucleobacter; species Polynucleobacter sp. IMCC 29146. Next base: position 211,933 of record NZ_JAJVCR010000002.1, read on the forward strand.
GCGCCACAAGATAAGTTCACAATTTTTTGTACGCCAAAAACCAACTGCAAACCACCAGCTAATAAAAATAGTACTGCAGCATGAAAAATGCCACTTAATACGATATCGATAAATGCTGTCATAAGAGATGCTCAAAAAAAACCGAGCCGTACTGCTACGGCCCGGTTTAGCGCGATCTAAAGAGTAATTTTTGCAGTTTCAAGCCATTGCCAAAAATCCATGCCTGGCGGCTTTTGTAATTCGCTGCTGAATTTCTTATCCACAGGATTTGTGGTTACAAAATCATACTTATTTTTATGTGTAGTTAAGCCTTGATAGAAAGTTTGTTCAGCAATATGGTCGCCCCGCATTCTGCCAGGACCGCCTAATGACTGAACCTCGATTCCTTCAATACCAGCGATAATTTCTTCAGTCTTAGGCCATGCCCCACCCTTTGTTTTAATCGCCTTTTCAGTGCCTGCTTTATATATCTGCATGGCAAAATACGCACGATCAGCTTCCCAATTTGGATAATCTTTATATTTGCTGTAATAAAACTGCACAAACTCTTTCTGCAGGGGGCTAGCATTGGGATAGTTAAAGTCTAACGTATTTAAACCAAAGACTATGCCCTCGGGAGTAAATTCTTTTTTCATCAAGGTTTGCTGAAAGCCAGCAGCAGGCATCACATATTTAATATCCCCATTGGCCAAACCTGCAGCATGCGCATTTTGCATAAATACTGGTAAGTCAGCAAATAATAAAGAAGAGAAAATTAAATCGGGCTTAGCAGCTTTTAAGGCAGCGATATTACTAGAAAGGTCCATCGTGCCCACCTTTGGCCACTGCTCTGCCACAACCTTATGGGGAATGCCAAAGCGCTTTAAAAGTGCCTGAAAGGCAGCCCAATTGTTTCGGCCATAAGAATAGTCGGGATTAATCCCTGCAATGGTGGCAAATTTACCTTTGTAATATTTAATCGCCAGTAATGAAGCCATTACCGCCTCGCACTCATTATCCGTAGAGCGGAATAAATATTTTGGTGTCGGAATAGTTTCTTTCACGCCATCTTGGGATGTGCCATCCCAATAGATGGTTAAGGCTTTCATTTCTTCAACTGTAGGGCTCATCGCCAATGAAACGCCAGACGAAACAATCCCTTGTACGCAATCTACTTTATCTTGTAAAACTAATTTGCGAAAACGTTCGGTAGTATCTTTGGCATTTGTTTCTTCTTCGACAATGAGTTCAACTTTGCGGCCGCCAATACCACCACTTTTATTAATCTTATCTACTGCAAACATTGCGCCCCGTAAGCCGCATTCGCCAATAGTGCCAGCTATACCAGCGCGTGGCGCCAAAATACCAACTTTAATTGGAGTATTTTGAGCAATTGCAGGAAAACCCCACCCCCCTGCAGCAAGCAAAGAAGTGGCGCCAATACCTTTAATGACAGACCGGCGGCTTTCATTTTGAACTAATTTCTTTTTCATTTTGTCTCCTCTTTTTATAAATTACTAAAATACCCAACTGCAACTACTTAAAATAAATCAATGATCGGGTAATACTGTTCTGCGGGTGAAATCTTCAATGTAGTCAAGCAACTTATCTAATGCTTGGCCGGCAGCCTCTTCTTGCCCGGCAGCAATCTCATCTGCTAGCGTAGCGTGCAAAGCAGCAATACTAGAAATACTCACCTCCTGATGAAAATTACCAAACCAAAATCGTCGCGACATGCCGTGCAAAGTAGTCATAGCTGCTGCCGCATATTCATTTTTAGCCGCCTTAATTGTTAAGTCGTTTAATTCTTTATCAATTTTTAGAAATAAGGTATTATTTTTTTCTTTTGCAGATCTCCGAAAATCTTTTGCCAGCCTAATAAATTCAGTACGCTCATCATTGGTCGAGCGTTTAGCAGCCTTCTTGCAAATCAGTCTTTCTAACTCACGCCTGGTTTCTAGTACGCGCAATTGCTTCTGCGGGTTTAGGTCAGAAATAAAAATACCGCGTTTCGGTAAGATGGTGACCAGATGTTCACGACTTAATCTTTGCAGTGCTTCGCGAATGGGTGTTCTGCCAATTCCCAATAAAGTAGATAGCTGACTTTCAGAAATGGGGGCACCGGGAGCAAGCGCCATGGTGGCAATCATCTCTTCCAGACGCCGATAAGCTTGATCAGAAAGCGATAAATCTTCCTTTGCAGCTACTGATTTTATTTTGACCAAAGTATCCATAGCATTTGAATTATTTTTTAGGCAAATTGTTGCGGGGCTTGGGCACGATCAAACATACCATAGTCACGACAAACCTCAAAATATCTGAGTTCATATTGAGTAGAGGCAGCAAATTCAACGGGTCCTGAAATGTGGTTAACCAGCCCGATACCGCGCTGTGCATCGATAACCCCTCGGAACAGTTGTAAATCATTGCCGGCGTCTAGCCTCGCTTTAAACGCGTGCTCAATTGCCGCAAAATTCCCAATCAACATCGCTACCTGTTCACGTTCTTTTATCTCGCTTTGTATAGGTGCGCCAACTTGCTGTGCGGCCACTCTTAAACGATAGTCTGCAAGTATGAGGCTACGCCCACAAACCTGAGCTCCATAGTGGTCTGGCTGGCACCGCCACTGCGCCAGAGCCAATTCATCACGCCATTGCGAAAATGAAAAAAACCACCCCGATTCCTGTAAATTTTCAAAACGCTCTACCGCCACGAAGCCGGGATTTTTTTCAACGATTGGGCGTAAGCTAGCGGCCATACTAAAGTAGGTTTCAACAGAACCCTCTTTAGGTAAGACGTCGAAAAAAACGGCCTGTACCATCTGGTTATGCGCGCAAAATTTGCTGCTCAGCAGGGGATAGAATCGGCCCTTCAAGCGTCACTTTTTCCTCCTGTACTTGGCTGTCTTGAAACTTGTTAATAATCGGTTTTAGTTTAGGGTCGAGATATGTTTCATCAAAACCATTAAAGAGAGTGCCGAGAAGACTTCTTTTAATATCAGACGTGCCTAAAAACCAATCTGCTACAGGAAAAGTGAGGTTCATATTTTTATGCATCATGATGCCTAAATTATGATGAGCGGCATGGTGGCGACGGATGGTATTTACGCATGGCATATTACGTACAAACCAATTGTCTTTTACATGGCAGCAAAAATGAAAGGTTTCGTAAAGCAAATAATGGCCAACCATGGTGATATATAAAATATATCCCACATTAGGATTAAAAATCTGCGCTGCAATATAGCCGAAAAGAGTGCCGAAAACACCCAAGACAATTAAGACTCGCCAAGGGAAAAATACAATGCGAAACTCTTGTGCGGTATCGATGGTGTAATCGTTATCAGTAAAGTACTGGTGATGCTGGCGGGTGTGACGATCATAAATGGCGCGTAAGGCAAACTTATCAATTAAACGGTGCATGACAAAAAAATGCATACCCCACTCCACAAAGTTACCTGCAATGGCAACTGGAATTACTGTTAACCAAGCCCAGCCAGGGTTAACTAATTGAGAGGCGCAATAATAAATTGCCACTAAACCTGCTAAATACATCACGCCAATATGCACGATGCCGTTATAAAACGGGCTAATAGCGCCAATATAAGCCGCGCGAAACTTCCGTTGGCGCTCATTCATGAACATGGGTTTTGCTGCTGAGCTCATTGCTTACCCTCCTAAGCTAAAGAAAAAACAATAACCATTCGAATCATCAAATATGTTTCTGATATATTACTTGAATATTAATTATATTACTGGAATAATGGTGGGGGGATACCCTAATATTTATTCCTTTCCGGAGAAAACCCATGTCAGCAACCACCCATCCGATTAGCCCACTGCGCGAGTTTGTCATTGCAATGACTCATTTAGTCAATGAAACCCAGGATGAGCCTACCCTAGTTAATAAAGGTGGGGCCTTACTAAAACAACTTATTGCAAATGACACTTGGCTGCCGACCTTTTGCACCATTCATCATCATGAATACTATCAACAATTTTTGTTACATACCGATCCCTTAGAGCGCTTCTCCGTGGTTAGCTTTGTTTGGGGGCCAGACCATAAGACACCAATTCATGATCACTGTGTATGGGGCCTAATTGGTATGCTTCGCGGCTCTGAAATTAGTCAGCGCTTTAAGCACGATCAAGCTGGCAAATTAGTGCAAGATGGTCCTGAAGTCATCCTTAATCCAGGAGAAGTTGAAGCGGTTAGTCCAGATATTGGCGATATTCATATTGTGCGCAATGCCTCCTCCACCCAAAACGCTATTAGCATTCATGTCTATGGGGCTAATATTGGCGCAGTCAATCGCCATACCTATCATCATGAAACTGGAGCAAAGAAACAATTTGTTTCCGGCTATTCTTCGGCTCAAGTGCCTAACTTATGGGATCGCTCCGCCAATCCTAAAATTTAAACCATTCGCAGCGCTGGTCACTAAGCTTAAGAGGAACTGAGCGCATCCCTTATCACTAGCTCCTGAATTTGTCAGGCCCGCTCCTTCGGGTTGGCCATCGAGGCATCATAACTATCGATCTTCGTATCTTTATATAAAATCTTCGCGCTTTTATCGGTAATACTTTGGTGTAAAGCAACAAAATCAAGATCCATATCCTTGCTTGGGGTGGGCTCATGAGTGAAGGTTTGGTACTCGTCCATGCCGCGCACTAGCGTAGCTGAATCATCACCTTCAATTTGTCTAACGAAAGTAGGAATATAGCGAATCGCAAAGCCAATTCGCCGCTCGGCAGAATGATTCGGCGGGGAGCCATGAATAATACGCACATGATGTAAAGACATTTCACCCGGCTCTAGCTCTAAGGTTACCGCCTCGGCCTCGTTTACTGCCATTGCAATTTCTTGGCCACGGGTAAGTAAATTATTTTTTGCAAAAGAATCTCGGTGGGGCAACTGATCGAGCAAGTGTGTGCCGGGAATAATTGCCATCGCACCATTAGTTTGATTGCTTGGGGATAAAGCAATCCATGCAGTTATTACATCAGGTGAAGATAGACCCCAATAAGTCGAGTCTTGATGCCATGAAACAAAACCGGGATCATTAGCCTCTTTAATAAAAAAATTTGTCGTCCAACACAGGATATTTTCGCCATATAAATCCTCTATTGCATCAAGAATTTTGCTATTGCGGACTAACTCATTAAGCCAAGTAAAGAGTAAATGGGTTTTGTGCCGTTGGGAGCCATTTAAGGGTTTGCCTTGTTCAGCCTCGAAAGCTTCAAGTTTTTGGCGGATCTCTAGGGTCTGCTCGGCACTCAATACCCTTATTTTACTAAGGTATCCCTGTTCTTGATATTGCCTCACCTGCTGTTCTGAAAGAGTTTTTAGCATGTAATCCGCCTGTGAATGAAAGACTCGGTCGCAATGCTATCTAATATACTACCAATATACTACTCCCGCAAATAGGCCTCTGGCACGCCAGCAGAGCGCGGAAATACACCGCCAATTAACATACCGGCAATGCTAGCCAGTAGACCGGCCAATTGCGGCGGCAAAATTGCTAGTGGCGCAAAAATCTCACAGCCAATCCAAACAGTTAAACCACTGATGATCGCCAATAACCCGCCCAACGAGTTAGCGCGTGACCAATACACTCCAAACGCCAAAGGCACAAATGCCGACACCAAGGTTATCTTATAGGCACTTTCAACCATCTTAAAAATAGAAAGTTCAGAATTAACTGCAAAGGTAGTTACGATGACAGTAAAGCAAAGTACGGTAATACGCATAATTTTCAACAGCTGAAGATCTGTTAAATGACGATAAAAACCCCGCACAATATTTTCAGCAAACGTAACTGACGGCGCTAATAGCGTGGCACTAGCACAACTTTTAATGGCCGATAGTAAGGCGCCAAAAAACATAATTTGGGCAAACAATGGCGCATGGTTCAAAATGAGCTTAGGTAAAATTAATTGGGGATCAGTGTCTAAATATTTTGCAATTAGAGCGGGGTCTAATAGGCTCGCTGAATAGGCTAAGAAAAGCGGGATAAAAGCGAAAATAAAATAGAGTACTCCTCCTAAAATGGCTGCTTGGACTGCAATAGTTGAATTTTTAGATGAGGTAATTCGTTGGAAGACATCTTGCTGAGGAATCGAACCTAACATCATCGTAAATAATGCCGCCATAAAACCTAAAATAGCAGCTAAATTCATGTCAGGCCAAAAATTGAGCTTCCCAGCTGCAGCTGCATGCTGAATAACTACACTAATCCCCCCAGTTTCGCTAGCCATTTCACCGCCGATGTAAAGCATCCCAACCACAATCACAATCATCTGGATAAAATCAGTAATAGCAACCGACCACATACCGCCAAACAGGGTATAAATTAAAACGCTGCTAGCGCCAATTAACATGCCGGTAGTTTGGCTGACCCCACCTTCAGAAACGACATTAAATACTAAACCAAGGGCTTTAATTTGCGCAGCAACCCAACCTAAATAAGAGGCCACAATACATAAGGTAACGAGTATTTCAACTGTACGCCCATACTTTTCACGAAAGAAATCGCCAATCGTTAGCATCTTACGGTTATACAAATGCTTGGCAAAAAATAAGCCGACTAAGATCAAACAGAGCGAAGACCCAAAGGGATCGGAAACGATTCCGCCCAGACCATCCTTCAGAAACGTAGCAGGAATACCCAATACCGTTTCAGACCCAAACCAAGTAGCAAAAACAGTTGCCGTCACAATTGGCAAAGGCAGGCTATGACCAGCGGCCGCAAAGTCAGCCGTATTCTTTACGCGCATGGCTGCCCATAAGCCGATGCCAATTGAAATAATCCAATAAATAATGACAAACCAAAGCAGCATAGTAAAAAGTCTTTTTAGGCCCAGCAAATTCAATAATTTGAAATTTACCTTACTTTGTTCAGTTACGTTTATTCATTGGCCGAAGCCCGAGGCAAGTTCCAAAATTTTTGCATTTCAAGATAAATAAAAGAAGCTGACCAAGTAATTAAAATTAGACCTGTTAAAGCTTCTACCCCAGTTAAATACCGTACATAACCCTCCCCCACAACATCACCATAGCCAACCGTAGTGAAGGTTAAAAAGGAAAGATAAACACAGTCGAGCAGTGATCCACCGCCAGCAATACTGCCAACTAACTTACCAAGGCCATCTATTTTTAAAGTAAAAAAGTAGCCGAGCCCAAAAAGCCAAATTTCAATAACATGGGCAAGGAAAATAACAATCACTCCAAATAAAACCCGGATTCTTGGCGCAAAGTGATGAATGGCAGCCAAGCGTTTCGCTAAATGAAAAAGAACCTCGTAATGAAACAAGATTGCGGCCATCACCAAAAAACTATTTACTACTAAAACCAGTAGGAAGGGCATATATTGAACTGCATGCTTAAATAAGGATGAAGAAAATTATTTTGTTTCTCTTGGCGACTGCCATGGCCACCGGCCATTCATTTCTAAAGCCAAAGACCAACTTAAGAAACAACGAATAACCACAATTGCCCCTAACACCGCTACACTCATTAATGTTGGGCTAACTGCGACCGTACGAATGATGTCACCTGCAACCAATATTTCCAAACCCAAGAGCAAGGCACGAATAATTTGATTACGAAATAATTTATAAGCATCATCGATGGGCATCTTTGGTAGGTCTTTAATAAAAACATACAAGCCCCATAAGACGCCCAAGGCGACTACTGCCACGCCCAGTCCATCCATCACATCGCTGACGCCCTGAATAACTTCAATTAATGTCATTTTTTAGCTCCCCCAAAATAGGGCTGTTAATTTGGACAAGGCATCAGTATGCCAGTTACCTTGTGTGGTTGAGGCTTGCAAGGCGGCACTGCTTGCAGTTTAGGGCTTGTGCTGGGTTGAGTGCTCTCAGGCTGACTGCCAGCGGGAATACTCACAGGACCCTTGCTCACTGGCATATCAGAACTCTTATCCGGGCACGGCATGAGGATGCCAGTTACTTTATGTGGCTGAGGCTTGCAAGGTGTTTCGACTGCTAAAACTCCAGCAGAATAAGTCCCGGCAAAAAATACTAAAAAAAGATAAGGTTTGATAATGAATGAGTCTGGGCTCGCTCCAAACTTCCCTATTAAGATGCTTGCAGGCATTGTATGCGCTACAGCAGCAATTGCCAACAACTCCGAGGAATATTTAGACCGCTAAAATGGGTAATGAAAAGGTTTCTAAGGGCGCTAAAAATAGGCAGTTTATCGCTGATCTTTATCTTATCTAGCAACCTAGGGGCCCAAGAAATTGATCCGCGAGCATACAACAATTCGCCAGTTAACATTAATTTTCTTGGGCTGGCCTATACCCAAGTAAGCAGCCCCAACTATCAACTTTCTTCTGAAATCGTTGCCCTAACGCGAATTTTAGATATCAATGGTCAATCTGCAAAGCTTACCCTCGCTCTACCCTATGGTCAGCTTTATGGCTCGTATAACGCTCGTGGCCATTCGATTAGCGGTGTATCTGATGGCTTAATTGACCCACTCTTAACGCTCTCAGTTAATTTGTATGGGGCCCCGGCCCTTTCTATTGCTGACTTTAAAAACTATCAACAAGATCTGATTATTGGCGCAAGTATTGCCACCTCCATCCCTTGGGGGAGCTATGACAGTAGCAAATTATTAAACATTGGTGCGAACCGCTGGTATGTTAAGCCTGGCGTTGGAGCTTCACAGGCTTTTGGTCCATGGCAAATAGAGCTCACGGGTTCAATTACATATTTCTCTGAAAATAAAAACTTTTATGGTGGCAACACCTTAAGCCAAAGCCCAATTTACTCGAGTGAAGGCCATGTCGTTTATACCTTCAAAACTGGAGCCTGGATTGCTGCTGATGCCAATTACTATACTGGCGGACAGACCACGATTGATGGCAGGTCAAATAATAATTATCTGCAAAATTGGCGTATTGGCACTACTCTAGCGCTGCCCGTTAATCAAAATAACTCGATTCGTATTGCCGCTAGTCAAGGGGTATATGCGAAGGTGGGCAATAACTTCAACATCATTAATGTGCTTTGGCAATACCGCTGGGGGCCTGGCATTTAAATGCTCTGCAATTAGCAGTGCATATTATTTTAAGTTTAGTTTAGGTCTTTAAGTAATAACCATAAACGCAGCGCGTACCTCGCCGCGATGGATCATGAGTATCATGAATTACGCCATTGATGACAGCAGTTAAGTGTTTGGAGACCTTAACAATAACCCGCCCTGATGGAATTTCGTGAAGTCGTAGATGTGCCTGACAGCCGCCGCCAATTTTCATGGTTGGCACCCATTGAAAACCTTGCGCCAAAATATAATCGTGAAATACTTTACGGTGATTACCGTTGCGTGGTGATGCGCCGCGCTGATTTAATTGTTTAGCCAGACGATCGCGTTTGCTATCAGCATAAGCAAAATTTGCCGCTCGTAAAGCTTCATAAACTTGGGCATAGGGCAATTCAGCAGCAATGGCAATCGATCTAATAACACAATCGCCTGCATAGCCCTTATATCCCGAAGCTAATCGACCACCATCATTGAGCTGAAAACCGAGCCTTGATTGGCCCCCACGCAAGAAATGAATCAAACTCCTGAACAAGGTATCTACTTTCTATATCAATAATAGTTTTTTCTTACTTATCTTTAAATACGGGGGGACGTTTTTCAGTAAATGCCGCCATCCCTTCTTTTTGGTCTTCCGTAGCAAAGGTTGAATGAAATAAGCGCCGCTCAAAATGAATGCCTTCAGCCAAAGGGACCTCATAAGCCATGTTCACCGCTTCTTTTGCCATCATTAAGATTGGCAAAGACATACTGGCAATTTTTGCAGCGGTCGCCAAGGCATCACTAATTAACTGATCAGCAGGTACGACTCGACTCACTAAGCCGCTACGCTCTGCTTCAGCGGCATCCATCATCCGGCCTGTGAGGACCATTTCCATTGCCTTCGATTTCCCCACAAACCGGGTTAAGCGCTGCGAGCCACCCGCCCCTGGAATAGTACCGATCGTAATTTCAGGCTGACCAAATTTTGCAGTATCGGCGGCAATAATAAAATCACACATCATCGCTAACTCACAACCACCGCCTAAGGCATATCCTGCGACAGCAGCAATAGTGGGCTTACGAAAACGCGCTAAGCGTTCCCAAGTTGCCGAAACAAAATTGGCCTTATAGACATCCATATAGGACCAATCTTTCATTACCTTAATATCTGCTCCAGCGGCAAAGGCCTTATCACTGCCAGTAATCACTACTGCAGCAATCGTTTCATCACCCTCAAAATCATCCAAAGCTAAGCCCAGCTCGCGAGTTAATTCAGGACTTAAGGCATTGAGCGCCTGAGGCCGATTGAGGGTTATTAAACCTACCTTGCCATGGGCGCTAACTAAAATTGTTTCGTATTTCTCCGGCATCACTTTTCCCTTCAATAACTAGAATTAAGCTAGATTACCATTACCTTTCTTTAGGGGGCGCAATAGGCTGCGTAAGTTATTGTGATCGAGCGTATACATCAATTCTAGTAATTGCCCCAATTCGCCCTTAGGAAAGCCTTGCCGGGCAAACCAAGCCAAATAATTGCCGGGTAACTCAGCAAGAATGCGGCCTTGATGCTTCCCGTAAGGCATTCTAAAAGTAAGCACCTTTTCTAAGGCTTCTGCGTTCATATCACTCGTATTCCAATCAATGATGCGCATTGTGTCCTAAACTAATGCGCAATATGTCAATACTGTACCGCCTTCTTGTCCTTGTCATCATCGCCCTGCCAAATAGCGCATTTGCGCTATTCGATGCATGCCTTGACTATTTCCCGACGCAACAGTTACCCTCCACTGCACAAATCGGTCGCGACCTCTGTTTTGAAGGTTTTGCAGTCTATTATTCGCCTGAGCATAAAAAACCCATTTATGTGGTCGAAAAACTGAATCGTAATCGCTTAATGGGTGAACGCCAAAAAAGAAGTAATCGATTTTATGAGGAGGCGCGCTTGCCGCGCCAAGAACGCGCCTTAATTACTGACTATCGCGATAGTGGTTACGATCGTGGTCATAACGCCCCTGCTGCCGATATGCATAATGAGCAAGCCATGGCGCAATCTTTTTCTCTCGCCAACATGATGCCCCAAGCGCGCGAAAATAATCGGGGTATTTGGGCTAAACAAGTTGAGCAGGCGACACGGCATTACGCGCTGCGGGCTGGCGGAGATATTTACGTGTTCACAGGGTCAACTGGCGACTTAGGTCGAATTGGCGCTAGCCAAGTCACTATTCCCAGCCATCTTTATAAATTAGTTTATGACCCTAGTCGTAAGAAAGCGTGGGCTTACTGGATAGAAAATACCAATACGGCAGCCATGACTCCACCCATTTCTTATCAAGAGTTAAAAGACCGTACGGGGATTGATTTTCATCTGCCCGATATCACGCCATAAGTATGAAACTCAAAACCCATGGCATGAATAAGCGTAAATGGCTACTGGCTCTCTGCCTATTTCCTTTAATCAATAACGCAATCGCTCAAACTGATTTTTTTATCACTAAACAATGGATTGAGCTATTTTTGTGGGGTGCTTTTCCACTCAGCAAAAATGCCCTCATTGCCCAAATAATCTTCAAAGATCCAGAGATAACTTTACTAGCAAACGAACAGCGAGTTGTATTAAATGCAAACTATGTGGTCAACGGGCTAGCCTTAGGGAAGAAAACCTATGCGGGAAATATTGCCTTAAATTCTGGATTGCAATATAAAGCCAGCGATCGCTTAGTGCGACTTGCACAGCCTCAGCTCGAGTTATTTACAGTGGATAGCGATAACAACGCTTCGGAACAAATAGCCGCCTTACTTAAAAAAATAGTGCCAGCCCTACTGGAGCAACAAGTCATTTATCGCTTTGAAAATAGTTCGCCCCTACTTGGCAATGCTCCCAAACAAATCCAAATTGAACACGATGGAATACGTCTGCAGTATTAACTCAAGCCGAATTAAAAAATGAGGCTTATTTACCTGGGGCTTCCAAAGCTAAAGTCACAATGCGTTTAGCCATATCTTGAAACGCTTTTACTGAGCTCGATTCCAAGCGGAATGATTCGCCTTGAACGGTAACAACACCACCACCAATAAATTCTTTTGATTGGCTATCGGTAATTTTATTTTCAACTACTAAAGCTGGTGTTTTTGAATTCATTCCGCCAGCATAAGCAGCTGCGTTTGTCGCCAAGCCAATCGGCGTAAAATTCCACACTTTTAAATTATCATTGGTAAGCTCTGCCCCAGTAATAGCTAGGGAAACCCGCGCCACTTTAGGGCCCGGCTGGGTCACTATTTTTAAGCCTTTATTCACAATCGCAGCGCGAATAGTTTGATCTAAAATTACTTTAGTTTCTGCCACAAGTTGCGGCGTAATTGCCCCTGAATATTCGGTTTGATTCAGATAAATTGGGTCGACGATTATTTCGGTATATTGACTTGGGGATAGGCCCACCTTGCGATAACGCCACATTTGTACATCTTGTGGCATATCCTGCACTGGCTGTAAGAGCTTGTAATTCGGTAAAAAACCCGACTCGGGCATTTTGTCTGTGCTGCCAATCCGACTGCCTCCACAGGCTGATAAAACAGCAGCAACGATGCAGGTAAAGCAGGATAAAAGAAAGTATTTCATTTTTATGACAATCTTATAGAGTGGAGGAACTGTACTTCATATCATACTAGTATTGTTTAACAGGGTCTAATAAAACATGTCGCTCAATATTCACTAGAATGGGGCTATGAACTTATCCACCTTCTTTCATCGTCATTTGGTTTGGCACCTGTGTATTGTGCTATCCATCTTCCTTGCATACCTTATTTTATCGGAGCCTAAACCGATTATTGCTTGGTTTGGCTTTATTCTTTTTGCTAGCCTCTCGCTAATTGGCCTCTTTAATCTATTGCAGACCAAGCATGCGGTTTTAAAAAATTATCCAGTGGCAGGCTTATTTCGTTTTTGGCTGGAAGCAATTCGCCCTGAAATTCGACAATATTTAATCGAATCCGATACCGATAAGGTGCCGTTTTCACGGAATCAACGTGCCATTGTTTATCAACGCGCGAAAAATTTATCCGATCAACGCGCGTTTGGTACGCTTGAAAATGTCTATGCTGCCGGTTACGAATGGCTTGCTTATGCGAATGCACCCTCACCACAGGTGCCGCTTAAAAGCCTGCATGTTCAGGTTGGTGGCGCCGCTTGTACGCAACCTTATGCTATTTCAATCTTCAATATTTCTGCAATGAGTTTTGGTGCACTCTCGGCCAATGCGATCTTAGCCCTGAACAAGGGAGCAAAGTTAGGCGGCTTTGCCCAAGATACGGGAGAAGGATCTGTTTCGCCTTATCACCGTAAATATGGTGGCGACCTTATTTGGGAAATTGGCTCTGGGTATTTTGGTTGCCGCACCTCAAGCGGACATTTTGATTTAGCGAAGTTTACCGAGGTAGCTAACGATCCTCAAATTAAAATGATTGAAATTAAATTATCGCAAGGTGCAAAACCAGGGCATGGTGGCGTGCTACCAGCAGCAAAAATTACCCCTGAAATTGCTAAAACGCGTGATATTCCTCTAGGCAAAGACTGTATTTCGCCCCATCGCCATACTGCCTTTCATACGCCCATTGAATTGATGCATTTCATTCAGCAATTACGGGTCAGCGCGAATGGTAAACCCGTGGGCTTCAAACTATGTATTGGTCAGCCTGAAAATTGGTTTGCCCTCGTTAAAGCGATGTTGGAAACCGGCATTACCCCTGACTTTATTGTAGTAGATGGTAGCGAAGGTGGCACGGGCGCAGCCCCCGTTGAATTTATCGATCATGTCGGCATGCCGATGCGCGATGCTCTGCGCTTAATTCATAGCACGCTAGTGGGCGTGAATTTACGTTCTCAAATTCGGCTGGGTGCTGCAGGAAAAATTATCACTGCATTTGATGTCCTGCGTACCTGCGCCATCGGGGCTGATTGGTGTAATTCTGCACGTGGCTTTATGTTTGCTATTGGCTGTATTCAATCACGCATTTGCAATACCGACCGTTGCCCAACTGGGGTTGCAACCCAAGATGCACAACGGCAAAAAGCCCTCGACCCCTTAGATAAAGGGCAGCGAGTCTACGCATTTCATCACAATACCTTAAAAGCCGTTGCCGATCTCCTCGCAGCGGCAAGCTTAAAACATCCTTCTGAAGTAACACCCAATCTCATCATGCGTAGAAATGACAACGGCAAAGTCGAGTCTTTTGCTACTAGTTTATTAGCGATTGAAGCTGGCTCCTTGTTAACTGAAAATACTACCTTGATTTTTGCCAAACAAGCCCCCTATTTGACCGATGCGTGGCTTAGTGCAAATGCCCATATTTGGTAAGCTCGAAATCCGAATTTGTGGCTATTTAATTAATCCATCCTGATGTCTTACTCGCTTGAAGTAGTGCATAGCCTAGCCCCGATTAAAGCGGCTGTATGGAATGCTTTATTAGATTCAGAATCGGGGCCCTTCTTGCGCTACGAATTTCTAGCTACACTTGAAGAGAGTGGCTGCGTTGGTAACGAAACAGGCTGGCAACCAGCCCACCTGATTTTGCGTGAGACCGGCAGTACTGATATTTGTGGCGCAATGCCTTTATATCTTAAGCGTCATTCATACGGGGAATACGTCTTCGACTGGGCTTGGGCTGAAGCGTATACCCAAAATGGTTTGCAATATTATCCCAAAGCATTATGTGCTATACCTTTTACGCCAGTACAAGGTGGGCGAATATTAACTCACTCAGCAGCCGCTCGCGTTGCACTGGTTGAGGGTCTGAAGCAATTGGTCATTCAACACCAATTATCCTCTGCGCATGTTTTATTTCCTCTCAAGGAAAGTTTAGCTGCCTTAGTCACGCAGGGGTTTTTGCTGCGCAATGCCGTGCAATTTCATTGGCATAACCAAGCATTTATCAATTTTGATGCCTTTCTAAGTAGCCTCAATATGAAGAAACGCAAAAACATTCGCCGCGAACGTCGTCTCGTTGCTGAAGCTGGTATTTCGTTTACTCACCTCTCGGGAACAGCAGCAACAATTGATGATTGGCAATTCTTTTATCGTTGTTATGCTAATACCTATTTTGAACATCACTCTACACCCTATCTCAATGAAGATTTTTTTATGCAATGGGCAGAGCGCATGCCTGAAAATCTTCATTTAATTCTGGCTAAACGTAATTCGCAAGCTATTGCAGCCTCTTTACTAGTGGTCGATCGCCATGCTCCGCTCTCAACTGCCTATGGTCGCTATTGGGGCTGCCTTGAGCATATTCCCTGTTTACATTTTGAAACTGCTTATTACCAGGCCATTGAATTTTGTATCGCGGAGAAAATTCAATTATTCGAAGGTGGCGCTCAAGGCCAACACAAAATGGCCCGTGGGTTTCTACCTACTACCTTGCAGTCAGCCCATTGGTTAGCCGACGAACGCTTTTTAAATGCAGTAGATCGATTTTTAGAGCGTGAGCGCGAAGGCATTGCCGAATATATTGATGAACTTCAAGAGCATTCGCCCTTGCGTCAAAACGGTAATTGGAATTTCAGCTAAAGTATGTCTATGAGTGATGGCGCAAATTCTTTAGCTATTGGCGATGCTGAATCCGATTCCCCCTGTATTGGCGTCTGCTCTACCCTATTTGATGAAGTGTGTAAGGGTTGTGGCAGAACCGCGCAGGAAGTGAGTAACTGGGTTTTTTTATCACCTGTAGAAAAAAAAATAGTCTGGGAACGCATTCAGTTAGAAGGTACTGCGATGCGCTTCCAGACTAAGACTTAAGAACTTTAATTAGTCTGCGTAGACTCCGGCTGCTTTAATAATTGGCGACCACAAATCAATTTGTGCTTTCAAGTGATTTTTCAATCCCTCTGGGCTAGCATTGGCTTGACTCGGAATTTCAACACCCATTTCAGCCATCTTACTTTTGTAGCTGGGATCTTGAATCGCAGCTTTTAGGGCGGCGGCTAATTTTTCAGTATCAGCCTTAGGGGTGCCCTTGGGCGCATATACACCGTGCCATACTTTAACTTCAAAGTTTTTCAAACCCTCTTCATTCAAAGTGGGCACCTTGTCATACGCTTTAATGCGTTGCAAAGTAGTTGTACCGTATGCCTTTACTGAGCCTGCGGTAACTTGCGTACCGATGTTCGTAGTTTGATCGCACATGAGTTGTACCTGATTACCCATTAGATCAGTTAATGCGGGTGCAGTTCCCTTGTAAGGTACAGTAGTTAAATCGATCTGAATGCGACTCATCAGTAGTAAACCGCATAAATGACTCGCCGAGCCAATGCCTGCGTTAGCGTAGGCAATCTTGCTCGTGTTAGCCTTCATATAAGGCACTAAGTCTTTGAAGTTTTTCGGCGGCAAATCTTTATTCGCAATGAGCATCATCGGTACATCAGCAACCTGACCAATATATTCATAATCATTCATCGGGTCGAAACCAAGATTTTTATATAGCGCTGGAGCGGTTGACATACCAATATGATGGATTAGTAAAGTATGGCCATCTTTTGGTGCGTTTACCACTTTTTTAGCCGCAATAGTACCGCCTGCGCCTGGGGTATTTTCAACAATAATTTGCCCCTTTAATTGCTTGCCCATGACTAGCGCAAGCTCACGGGCCACTTTATCGGTAGGACCGCCGGCAGCGAAAGGCACAATTAAGGTAATCGGTCGATCGCCAGGAAACTCGGCGGCCTGCACAACTAGAGTGCTCAAACCAATGCTTGAGGCCAATGAGACAGCAAAAACTAGTTTCTTGGTAATTTGCATAAACTTCCTTATTTTTAGCTAATTAAATTACTAACCTGTAATGGCTTGACTACGTAAATATTCTTCATACGTGCCTGAATAGTCAACCACCGATCCATCCATTTTAACCTCTAAAATGCGATTGGCTAAAGCCGAGACAAATTCACGATCGTGCGAAACAAAGAGTAAGGTACCCTCATATTTTTCGAGCGCTATTTGTAGGCTTTCGATCGATTCCATATCCATATGGTTGGTTGGCTCATCCATCGCCAGCACATTATGCTTTTGCAGCATTAATTGCCCCCAAATCATCCGCCCCTTTTCGCCGCCCGACAAGACCTTTACCGACTTTCCAATATCGTCTCCGGAAAATAATAAGCGACCCAAAGTACCTCGTACGACCTGATCATCATCTCCCGTATTGCGAAAACCACTCATCCATTCCATCAGGGTTGTTTCAGTAGGAAATAATTCGCTGGTATCTTGCGGCATCACCCCAACATCCGCATTTTCAGCCCATTTAACATCACCTTTATCGGCCTGCAAACCATTAAAACGTTTACTTAAAATTGTTTTTAGTAAGGTTGTTTTGCCAGCGCCATTTTGACCAATAATGGCAATTTTTTCGCCCGCACGAACGCCTAATTTAAAATTCTTAAAAATAGTGCGATCAAAATCTTTAGTTAGGCCATTGCACTCCACTGCCATATTGTGTAATTTCTTTTCGGAGTCAAAGCGAATGAATGGGTTTTGGCGCGAAGAAGGTTTAATTTCTGTAATCTCGATTTTTTCTAACTGCCGCTGCCGTGAAGTTGCTTGGCGAGCCTTAGAGGCATTCGCTGAGAAGCGACTGACAAAGGCTTGTAGTTCTGCAATCTTTTCTTTAGCCTTTACATTCGAGGCCATTTGCTGCGCCCGCGCTTGCACCGAAGCCAACATATAAGAATCATAATTACCGGGATACACTTTCAGCGTCCCAAAATCCATATCAGCCATGTGCGTACATACTTCATTAAGAAAATGGCGATCATGGGAAATAATGATGATGGTGCTATTAAAATTATTTAACACTTCTTCAAGCCAATGAATCGAGTGAATATCCAAGTTATTCGTCGGCTCATCTAAGAGCAAAACATCGGGGTCGGAAAAAAGCGCTTGCGCTAACAGTACGCGTAATTTCCAGCCGGGGGCAATATTACTCATCGGGCCATCGTGTTGCTCAATGGGAATACCAATGCCAAGTAACAACTCGCCGGCTTTAGCTTCTGCCGTGTATCCGCCATATTCAGCATACTTCGCTTCAAGCTCAGCAGCATGCATATAATCTTCGTCAGTTGCATCGGGGTTAGCATAGATGGCATCACGTTCAGCTGCCGCCTGCCACATTTCTTCATGCCCCATCATCACTACATCAAGCACTCGTACATCTTCAAAAGCAAATTGATCTTGACGTAATTTACCTAAACGAATATTGGGGTCTAAGCTGACATTGCCACTAGTGGGCTCGAGATCGCCGCCCAAAATTTTCATGAAGGTAGACTTGCCACAACCGTTAGCGCCAATTAGGCCATAGCGGTTACCACCACCGAATTTAACCGAAATATTTTCAAACAAGGGCTTGGCCCCAAACTGCATAGTAATGTTAGAAGCTGACAGCACGATAACCTTCTCAATCGAAATGATTTATAGCAAACCGCCTATTTTAACGGTGTTCGTGCTCAATGCAGTTATTTCAATCAATTCGCCAAATTAATACGCTGCCGCCAAGCCATCGCGCCGACTATCGCTAGCGGCAATATAGCCATCCTCAAGATCATCGCTTAAGCGCCAAATAAACTGCCCCGAGCCAAAATCCATATAGGGATCATCAATTTTCTTTAAAGTATGACCCATGGCAATTAAGCCCGCCACCGTAGCGGGGTTCATGTTCGACTCAACATCTAAGGTGAAATCGCGATTCACCTTCCAGCGTGGTGCATCACAAGCAGCCTGGGGCTGTTGCTGATAATTCATCATGCGCACCAAGGTTTGTAAATGGCCTTGCGGCTGCATATCGCCACCCATCACTCCAAAACTCATTTGGGGGAAAATTTGACCGCCATCATTGCGGGTAAGGAAAGCGGGGATGATGGTATGAAACGGCCGCTTGCCGCCAGCAACTACATTGGCCGATTGAGGGTCGAGTGAAAAACCATAACCGCGGTTCTGCAAACTGACGCCCCACTCTGGCACCACTACCCCAGAGCCAAAGCCCATGTAATTGCTTTGAATAAAAGAAACCATCCGCCCCTGTGCATCAGCGGTAGTTAAATACACGGTGCCACCTGAAGCGGGTAAGCCATGTTTGAAATGGGTCGATTTTTTAGGATTAATCTGTTTGGCGCGCTCAGCCAAATAACTCGGACTAAGCATTTGTTCTGGTGTTACCGCCATTGAACGAGGGTCAGCAAGATATTGATACACATCTGCAAAAGCTAACTTCATCGCTTCAATTTGTAAATGCTGACTTTCAATGCCATCGACAGGCAAACTCGCTAAATCAAAATGTTGCAAGATACCCAAGGCAATTATGGCGCCAATACCCTGACCATTCGGTGGAATTTCATGTAAGTCATATTGCTGGCCATCTGCCGCCCGCAAACTCTGTTGAATCGTACCTACCCAATCGGGGCGGTATGCGCTTAAGTCAGCTAAAGTCATGGCGCCATCTGTCGCCTTCGCAAACGCCACAATCGCTTCGGCAATTTCACCTTCATAAAAGGCTCGAATACCATTTTT
This sequence comes from Polynucleobacter sp. IMCC 29146, assembly GCF_021395195.1. Lineage (NCBI taxonomy): Bacteria > Pseudomonadati > Pseudomonadota > Betaproteobacteria > Burkholderiales > Burkholderiaceae > Polynucleobacter > Polynucleobacter sp. IMCC 29146. The sequence goes on from NZ_JAJVCR010000002.1 coordinate 231,504, forward strand.
TGCTAATGCTCTTAAGGTGCGAGCAGCGCTTGGAAAGGTAAAGCGCTCACCAGCAAGCGGCGCTCTACCATGCGGCATAAAAGCCGCGGCAAAACCCGGCTGGGTCTGTAAATCCGGAATCGCCGCTGCCCACTTATGCGCCACAATCAGCGGCATTGCATAGCCTCGTTCGGCAATTTCAATAGCCGGCTGCAATAAATCAGCTAAAGGCAAGGAACCGAAGCGGTTCTGCAAAGCCTCCCACCCTGCTAAAGCACCAGGCACGGTGACGGTATCCCACCCGCGCATCGGTCGTTTAGCAATGCCATTAGCATCGACGCCATATTTCTTCGCATAGTAGGCTGGGTTCCACGCCTGTGGGGCAACCCCAGAAGCATTTAAGCCATGCAATTCCTGTCCATCCCAAACTATGGCAAAACAATCGCTACCTAAACCATTAGAAACAGGCTCAACAATCATTAGGGCGGCGGCGGCGGCAATCGCCGCATCAATGGCGTTACCACCTTGATGCAAAATCTTCAAACCCGCTTGCGCCGCGTAAGGATGTGATGTCGCCACAACATTGCGCCCCATTACTGGCATGCGAATGGTGGGATAAGGGTTTTGCCAATGAAATTGCATGTTGAGCCAGTGTATAGATTAGTCGATCGAAATTTGATTTTGTTTAATAATTTTGGTCCACCGGACCCGATCAAGCGCGACCATGGTGGCAAATTTTTCAGGGGTCCCAGGAATTGGTTCAGCCCCCAAAAGCGCTAAGCGCTCTTTGGTGTCTTTTTCAAGCAAAATGGCATTGAGATTCGCGTTTAGTTTATTGACAATTTCAATAGGTACATTTTTAGGGCCATACAGCCCAAACCAATTCGACGTCTCGAATTGCTCTAGACCATAATTTTTACCTGCCTCGCCAATGGTTGGCACATTCGGCAGCAAGGGTGAGCGCTTTGGGCTAGCAACTCCTAAGGCCATTAACTTCCCTTCAGTGACTAAAGGCAAACTGGCAATGGTGGTATCAAATAATAAATGCACTTTTCCGGAAATTAAATCAGGCGTAGCTAAAGCAGAGCCCTTGTAGGGAATGTGTGTCATATTAAAACGGCCAGCGGCTTTTAGCGACTCAGCATTCAAATGCATGACCGTGCCATTACCGCTCGTCGCATAATTAATCTCATTCGGATGAGCCCGCGCGTATTCAATAAATTCAGCTAGATTTTTAACCGGTAAAGTCTTCGTAATCGTTAGTAAGCCAGGCGCAATGGCAACCCCCCCAATAGGGGTGAAATCGGCTTGGGTGTCATAAGGTAATTTTTTAGTAAAACTCGGCGCAACTGCATGAGTGCTGCCAGTAGACAAAAGTAAGGTATAGCCATCGGGAGCAGCGCGGGCAACGATATTTGAGCCAATTGAGCCGCCTGCGCCGGGATGGTTATCGATAATAACTGTCTGGCCTAAACGCTGTGATAATTTCTGCGCCAGCAGTCGGCCTAGTGCATCGGTAGCGCCTGCAGGTGGAAAAGGAATAATTAAAGTAATTTGGCGATTGGGATAAGCAAGGTCTTTGGTCTGTGCAGCCACGTTAGAAACGCTCAGAATCAGGCTGAAAACTAGCGCAGTCGATGGTATTAATCTGCACAGGATGATCTTCAATGGCATTTAATGATTCCTAAACAGGTGGCTTTGGTTTCGTAAGGTGGATTCGATTGAGTTGATTTTTTATCAGCGGTATTCGTAAGACTAGTAATAAGATAATAACTCCGAGGTAAATCGAAACGACTGAAAAGTTATTTTTACCCGCCTTATCCCACCAATAATGCAAAATTGCCGTGCCTGCAATGACATAAACTAAACGGTGTAACAAGGCCCAGCGGCGCCCTAATTGACGCTGCGACCACTGGTTTGATGTGAGTGCCAATGGAATGAGCAACACAAAGCTAATAAAACCCATGGTTATAAAGGGGCGCTTAATTACATCTTTCGCCATCGAGGCTATAGCAAAATCTTGATCTAACCAAAGCCAAATTAAAAAGTGCAAACAAGCATAAAAAAATACGAATAGGCCGAGCATACGACGCACCCGTATCCAGCCGCCCCACCCTGTAATTAAGCGCAGCGGTGTCATACCTAAAGTAAGACAAAATAAAACCAGGGTCCAAGTGCCCGTTGAGCGGGTAATCAATTCAATTGGGTTGGCGCCCAATTGATCGCTGTAAGCAAAATAGAAAAGTCGCTCTAGTGGAATCAGGGCCAGCAAAAAAACCAGAAACTTAAAACCCTTTAAAAAACCTGTTTGATTAATAGTATTTTTTAAGGTCCATGCCTGCATATAAACTCGCCACCTGATTGCCATACCCATTAAACATTTCAGTTTTCACTTTAGGCGCAAAAAAACCGCGGCCATCACCGATCCGTCGTTCAGTAGCTTGGCTCCAACGGGGATGATCAACATTAGGGTTCACGTTGGAATAAAAGCCATATTCACTTGGAGCTGAGGTATTCCAGCTTGTCGGTGGCTGTTGCTCAGTTAAACGAATTTTAATAATTGACTTGGCGCTTTTAAAACCATACTTCCACGGAATCACCATGCGTACGGGGGCGCCATTTTGTTTTGGCAAAGCCTCACCGTATAAACCAAAAGTAAGTAAGGCCAATGGATTCATCGCTTCGTCTAAGCGCAAACCCTCGCGATAAGGCCAATTTAATACGGATGAGTTGACGCCCGGCATTTGCTTACGATCTGCAAGTGAAATAAATTCGACGTATTTAGCGGCACTAGTGGGCTCAACTACGTTGAGTAATTTAGATAAAGAATAGCCATCCCATGGAATGACCATTGACCAGCCTTCAACACAACGCATGCGATAAATACGCTCCTCCATAGGCGCTAATTTTAGTAAGGCCTCAATATCAAAAGTCTGTGGCTTTTTAACTAAGCCCTCAACGGTAACAGTCCACGGTCGGGTTTCTAAGCTTTTAGCTGCTTCATGAGGCTGGGCTTTATCAGTACCAAACTCATAAAAATTATTATAGGTAGTGACGTCTTTATAAGCCGATAGCGTTTCGGTAGTGGAATAGTTGGAAGGAATAGTTTTTAATTTAACCCCACCTGCCGGCGGCCCAGCAGGTTGAGTCTGAGCAAATGCTTCACGCGTAAACCAGGGAATCAAGCCCGCGCCGAAGCTGCCCGCTGCTGCCGCCTTAATTAAGTTTCGACGTTGTGCAAAGATGGCTTGCGGGGTAATTTCACTGGGTAATATGGTGGGATCAATAAATGGCTTCATAGCTTCTCCTAGCGGTCAACGCGCATGCGAAAGGGGGTGAAATTAGTATGGATATCATAATAATCTTCATGTTCTTTACGTTTTAAAAAATTAACTACCCAATACGTCAGCGGGGTTGCTAGCACTTCCCAACTGGTTTTTAGCACATACTGCGCTAAGGCAATTTGCAGCAATTCAGCGAGCGGCCAAATACCATAAAACGCTAGCAGATAAAATAGCGAGGAATCGATTAACTCGCCAACTGCGGTTGAGCCAATTGCCCGCAACCATAAAAAACGTCCGGCGGTGGCAATTTTCAACTTTGCCATAATAAAGGCATTAGCAAAACTACCACACCAAAAGGCACTAATCGATGCTAAGGCAATGCGCCATGAATTACCAAAGACGGTCTCTAAGCCCTGTTGATAATTCGCCATATAAGAGCCTGGGGCAATCGGTAAAGCAATTACCACTTGCGCCATGATTGCCGCAAAAATTAAGGCGGCAAATCCAGCCCAGACGGCACGCCGATCATAGGCATAGCCATACACCTCCGTTAGAATGTCGCCAAAAAAGTAGGCAATAGGAAAAAAAAGCACCCCGGCACCAAAGATAACGGGACCAAAGAACGGTAAATCAAGGGTTCCTGCTTTGCCAGCGCCAATAAAATTTGAGCACAGCAAGACCACCACAAAAGCCACTAAGATTAAATCGTAGTAGCGATAATGGCGGCGCGGTGGCGGGTTTTTTTCCAAGGTGAAGAGCCCAGCAAAATACTTTAGTCAGTAATTGACTAGAATAGTGCTAATTGGTTGGTTTTGCCCAGCCCTATTTCAAAGCCTAAAAAGTGAGTCAAAGATATGAGTAAAACCCCATTTAATTGGGCCGACCCCCTGCTGTTAGACCAGCAACTCACGACCGAAGAGCGCATGGTACGCGAAGCTGCCTTTGAGTATGCGCAAGGACGTCTCGCACCCCGTATCCAAGCCGATTTTCGCGAGGAAGGGGCTGATACCAGCATCTTCCGCGAAATGGGTGAATTAGGCTTACTCGGTATTACCATCCCCGAAGAATTTGGCGGCGCTAATTTAAATTATGTTTCCTATGGGCTAATTGCTCGCGAAATCGAGCGAGTTGATTCAGGCTACCGGTCGATGATGAGCGTGCAGTCTTCATTAGTCATGGTGCCCATTAATGAATTCGGTAGCTTAGAACAAAAACAAAAATACTTACCCAAGTTAGCCACTGGCGAATTGATTGGTTGCTTTGGTCTTACTGAACCCAATTTTGGCTCAGATGCGGGCGGCATGATTACCCGGGCCCATAGCGTTCCAGGTGGCTTTGAGCTGTCGGGGGCCAAAATGTGGATTTCGAATTCACCTATTGCTGATGTCTTTGTCGTCTGGGCTAAAAATGATGCCGATGAGATTCGGGGTTTTATTCTGGAAAAAGGCATGCCTGGTTTAAGCACGCCAAAAATTACGGGCAAGATGGGTTTACGCGCATCCATTACGGGTGAAATCGTCATGGAAAAAGTGTTTGTTCCTAGCGAAAATGAATTACCCCACGTTACCGGCTTAAAAGGTCCATTCACCTGCTTAAACTCAGCACGTTACGGTATTGCTTGGGGTGCCTTAGGCGCAGCAGAATTTTGTTGGCATGCGGCGCGCCAATATACCCTTGATCGCATTCAATTTGGTCGTCCTTTAGCCGCCAATCAACTCATTCAAAAGAAGCTAGCTGATATGCAAACTGAAATTTGCCTCGGTTTACAAGGCTGTTTAAGATTGGGTCGAATGAAAGACGAACATCTAGCTTCACCTGAAATTACGTCAATTATGAAACGGAATTCTTGCGGGAAAGCACTCGAAATTGCACGGATGGCCCGCGATATGCATGGTGGCAATGGAATCTCAGATGAATATGGTGTGATTCGGCATTTACTTAATTTAGAGGTCGTGAACACTTATGAAGGTACGCATGATATTCATGCCCTCATTTTAGGTCGCGCCCAAACAGGCATTCAAGCCTTTAATTAAGCGCGCTTTAAAGTTAGCACCTGATCAGCCAAGGCACTAAAAGCGGCTGGGCTCAGTGCAGCTAAATCTAAGCTGCGCTTAGTGGGGTAATGGGTAAAATTGCGCTCAATTGAATGTTGATACGCAGTATCGTAATGTTGCACCAGTAAGGCATGCACTAACTCAGCAAACTCTCCTGCCTGAGCAGCTGCACACCATTCCTCAATCTGCATGCGGCCATAGCGAGCCGTCAAGCTAATGAGCTGCGCCTCTAAAGCAGGAACATCGACTAAAAAATGCGGATATTGTTCCATTAACCATTGCACCCGCAACGTAATCTCAGCCTGAATCTCAATACACTCCCCAGCCCGAATTCGCGCCATTAAGGGGTCGGGAATATGCAAGCCCCCTACTTTTTTACTTTCCGATTCAACATAAACTGGCTTGCTTGGGTCGAATAAACGCAAGGTATTCCATAGGGCAGTTTCAAAACTTTTTTGACTCGGTTGCGGGGCTTCTGGATGATGACCCAAGACCGAGCCCCGATGTACCGCTAAGCCCTCTAGATCAAGTACTTGCAACTGACGCCCTTGTAATTCAGCCAATAGACGGGTTTTTCCGGTTCCTGTCATGCCGCAGATAACGATAAAAGAAAACTGGCTAGCAAAATCATTGAGCTCACTAATAACGTGGCGTCTGAAAGCTTGGTAACCGCCCACCAATTGATCGGCCTTCCAGCCAATGCGCTGCAGAATCAAGGTAAATGCACCGCTTCGTTCGCCTCCCCGCCAACAGTAAATCAGGGGGCGCCAACTATAAGGAAAGGCTAAAAAATGATTTTCTAAGTGGGCTGAAATATTCCGTGCTACCAAAGCCGCGCCAATTTTTTTAGCGGCAAACGCTGAATCGTTTTTATAAATCGTGCCAATTCGGGCCCGTTCCTCGTTATTTAAGACCGGGTAATTAATCGCGCCAGGAATATGATCGAGGGCAAATTCAGCCGGAGAACGTGTGTCAATAATGGCATCGTATTGCGAAAAATCAACCATCGGTTCCAGCAACAATTTAGACACGCTCTGGGAATATTGTTATTGCAATATTTTTAAAATATGCTCAGGCCAAGGACGGGATTTATTGGTCGCTAAATCGACCCATACCATCGTGGCTCCGCCGGCTGCACAAATCACTTCTGGCGCATTCGCCAAGGCAATGGTGTTATACAAATCAATACTCGATTTTCCAATATTGCCAATAAAGGTTTGCACAATCAAGGTTCCAGGAAAGGATAATTGCGCATAAAAATTACAGAAGCCATTTACCATCAATAAGGCCTCCTTATCCACCATATTCGTAAATCCTAAAGAAACAATCCAGTCGATGCGGGATTGCTCCATATAACGAAAATAAAGGGTGTTATTGACATGCTGAAATGCATCCATATCGCCCCAGCGAATGTCCATCGTCGATTCATGAACAAAGCGCTTGTTCTCGGGTATTTCAATTCTCATAAAAGCCTTTAATTACGATCGAGTTAAGTAAGATGCAGGCGTAAATCATGCTCAAAACGGGGCCGATCGATAGCACGTAAAAAGACACCAATGGGCTTTTTTTCATTGCCGTAACGCAAAGCCAATTGATTGGGATCATTATGCAGATGAATTAATTTTACCCAGCGGGCATTCCATTGGTGACAGCTAACTTGGCCACCCCAGCTCTTTTCATAAATGAGCAGATCGCCATCTACTGAAATTTTTTCATAATCAAGCGCATGACGCGAATAAACCAGTAAAGCAATTGCAACCAGGGTCAATTCAAGCAAAGTAAAGCAAATAATGACCCATATCCCTTGCCATAAAAAATAGCTGCCCACTATTAATGAAAAGGCAGCCAAAGAAAAGTAGAAATAGCTGAGTTGCCGTGGCGTAAATGAACAATTACGCTTCATGAACCAAGTACGCATTTTATGATTTCGGCGGCTGCAAGCCGATTGCACTAGCAGTTTGATCCATCCATTGAGCTAGTTGCAGATCAAGTTGAGTTAAGCCGCCTGCACTATGCGTAGTTAAGACCACCTCAACACGATTCCAAACATTCAACCACTCGGGATGATGGTCGATTTGCTCAGCATAAACAGCACAACCTTGCATAAAGCGAAATGCAGCTTCAAAATTAGCAAACAAAAAGGTGCGGCTCATTGCATCGCGCTCTGTGAGTAGCTGCCAGGCAGGATAACTCGTTGCTAAGGCGCGCCGCTCTGTGGCATTTAACAAATCGGGCATTTAACTGCGCTCTTGATTGAGATGCACCGCCATTTGATATAGATTAGTTGAACGGGCGCCCGAGCGACAAAAAGCCAGAATAGGTTCTGGCAGGGTTTTCAGTAAGCCAGCCATTTCCTCAACCTGTGCAAGCGTAATCGCACCACTAACAACGGGTAAAAAGGCATAATTTAAGCCGAGTTTTAAGGCCTCAGCTTGAATCGCTTCATGAGGGGGTTGCTCGGGGCCCTCCTCATAGTCAGGTCGGTTATTAATTACGCTCTTGTAGCCCTGAGCGGCAATTTCTGCTAAATCAGCTGGCGCAATTTGTCCAACCGTACCAAATAATGCATTATGACAAGCAATTCCAAGACTCATTTCAACCTCTTAAAAAGCATTTAATGTAATTAATGTAGACGTTTTTTGATTTGGCTGCCTAGGTACTGATAAATCAGCATGCCGATGAACATCATGACGGTAAAAACCAAGGCCTTGGCATGCCCAGACCCTAAGGCAACGATAGCAGGTCCTGGGCAAAATCCCGCAATTCCCCAACCGATGCCAAATAACCCGCTGCCAATGACTAAATGGCGGTCGATTGGGCTAGTTTTGGGCCACTGAATCAGCCCACCAAACCATGCTTCAGTGCGTTTACGGGCGAGATAAAAAGCGGCTAAACCCACCAAAATACCACCCAACATCACGAAAATTAAGCTCGGATCCCAGTTGCCAGTGAGATCAAGAAATTGCAGAATTTTCTGCGGGTTAGTCATGCCAGAAATAATCAGGCCTAAACCAAAAATAACGCCGATGGCAAATTGACTAAGTAGTCCAAAATGACGTTTCATCATTGCGCTCTCCAAGGCCACCTAAAAGACATGGCGCAGGAGAAAAACGGTTAGAAAGCCGGTGCCCATAAAAGTGATCGTCGCCACTAAAGAGCTTAAGGATAGTCGTGAAATCCCACAAATACCATGCCCACTGGTGCACCCCGCACCATAACTAGCACCAAAGCCCACTAAGAGGCCGGCCACAATTAATGCGCCCCAACCTGCATCAATGACCACGATGGCTCGCACATCAAAAATTAAACTGGCCCACAGCGGGCTTGACAATAAACCAAACACAAAACTAAGACGCCAAAGCCAATCGCCCGCCTCGGGTTTAGTCAAACCACCCACAATGCCGCTAACCCCTAAAATTCGCCCATGCAAATGAATATACAGTGCGGCAGCAAGACCCAAAATGATGCCGCCTAATAACGCGGGAAAGGGTGTAAATACGGTCCAATCAATGTGCATAGCGCCTCACCTTTTAGTTGGCCTGGCGCTCAAGACGCCACTGCAAATACCACAGACCTAGACACGCCCCACCAATAAAACCAGGCAAGGCTAAAAAAGCGCTAAGCGCGAGTGTTGATATCCCAGTTAAACCTTGACCAATCGTGCAGCCAAGGGCAGTAACCCCGCCAAAACCCATTAAAGCGCCGCCCAGCAAATGATTGCCCGTATCTTCGACCCCATGAAAGGTTTCCCAACGAAATGTTTTGGTGAGTACAGCACTAAGAAAAGCGCCAATGATCATGCCACCAACCGCCACAATTCCAAGTGTTAAGACCTTCGAGGTATCGCTAAATAAAATCAACCAGTCGAGAGTGTAAGCATATGGCGCAACAAAAGAAAGGCTTTCCATGCGCCCAGAATTCGTCGCTAAAAATACTTCCTCTAGGGTCTTGGGATCTTCAGCAATATAGCCGAGATAGCCAGAAACCCACCAAATAGCAACAATCGCCAATCCAACCCCAGCCCCAGCCAACAGATTATCGATTTGCCAAAACGATTTTTTTAGCAAAGCGAACAGAATAAATCCACCGCCGATCAGCAATCCTAAAATCAGTTGCAAATGGGTTTTAGCCATACTGGTTTGGGCAGCAAAAATACTGGGTAGATCTTGTGCAGTGCTTAGGGAAATAAACCAGGTGTCGATAGTATTTACGCGCAATACTGCCAAGAGCCCCTTTAAAGTCATGTAGGAAACCAAGCCCAGCACAAAAAAAACCACGACGGACTTTAAATTACCGCCGCCAATGCGAATCAGGGTTTTACTACCGCAACCAGATGCAAGGACCATGCCAAAACCAAAGCAAAGGCTGCCAATAATAGTCGATAAATAAAGCAAGCGATTGCTGGTATAAATAGATTTACTCGGATCGATATAGCCTTGCGCAGCTAAAACCGCCACCCCCACAATAGCCACGCCAATTGCCAAAGACCACTGCCGCATACGCGTGTAATCCGCCATGACCAAGATATCGGATACCGCGCCCATGGTACAAAAGCTCGACCATTGCATTAATGCGCCCAGTAAAATTGTGACTGCCAAAGTTAGCCACAAAATATGTTGGCTAAGGTGAAGTAGATCGCTGGAATTTGGCACTAGTTTAGTTATTCTTACTTAATTATTCTTAAAACGATAAAACTGATGATTTAAATATTGTGCAACATCAGCCTCGTCTTCGGGAAATAAATCGAGTCGTAGTTCGCTATTACAAATTGCGACCATTGCTTTGAGGCGTGAATAACTCTCCACCTTGCGATCATTACGGGTATAAATCATATCGCCATTACCAAAGCCCGATTTTTTTGCATGGCAGGCATAGCATTTTGTTTCTTCAATGAGCTTGCCATTTTTGAGGGCGGTATCTGCAGCAAAACAAAAAGCATTAGCAGAAAAAATGCCAATAAAAAAACACATTGTTTTAAAAAAAAGCTGAAAAGGAGATTTAGCGCGAAAACCGATCATGGCGCTATTTTAAAGGAATTTACTCCTCTTGGATGGAGAGATAAACGTTATACGCATTCATGCGATTAGCAGCACGAAACAATGGCATACCCTCATACTCCCCCCAATTGGTGGCTTGATAGGCCTCATCAAAGGAGTCTAAATTTCGCGCTGCAGGCGCCATGGAGTGACGTAAATAACGCAAATACTCGCTTGTAAAGGCGATATCACGCGGCGGGTTATTAGAATATGCTCCATGACCAGGCACAATAATTGCGGCTTGTAGTTTTTCAATTTGTTGCAAAGACGCGATCCACCGCTGGCTATCTGCATTACCTACAAATGGAATACGCCCATTAAAAACCAGATCGCCAACAAAAAGCACTTTTTTGCTTGGTACGTAGACCAGAAGATCTTCAGCTGTGTGTGCTGGCCCGGCTCTTATTAATAAAAACTCTACTCCTCCCACTACCAACGTAAAGCGATCTTTGACCCAATGATCGGCCGCAATCAATTGCGTATTTTGATTTACCCATGGGGCAAAATCTTGACGCGAACTAATTAAACGCTGCTGCGCTGCATCTGCAGTTAAATACAACTTGCCATTTTCATTGGCATAAATAACTGCGCCAGCATTACGAAAAACCTGTAAACCATAAATATGATCGGCATGATAGTGCGTTACGATAACAGCGACTACTTTCTGCGGAGTAAGCAGCTTAATTTTTTGCAGTAATTGCTCAGCTAAGATAGGCGAGCCTAAGGCGTCAATGACCACCACTCCCTTGGGCGTAATCACAAAACCGGCATTAGAAATAAAGTTTTGATTTTTGGCGCTGCCCATTTCAGGCAAGCCCTGTACAAAATAAACTTGTTTAGCGACTTCAATAGGTTGAATTTGATTCGGCACCGTATCGCTTACATCAATGAGTCTGTGACCCTGCGCCAGTGCTAACTGGCAAAATAAACCCAGGAATAAAACGCCGTAATTACGGCTTAATGTAAGCAAAATGATCTTTTGCCTGAAGATCGGCTATTCGCACCACACCCGAAGGGGTGAAGTCAGCATCGAGAATGAATTGATCTTTTTTTAAATTGCGATTTTTTAAAGTAATTTCACAAACCTCAAACCGCACTCCCCGCGACTTTAATGCTCCAATTAAGGGCGCATATTCAACATTATTTTTTTTATCCTTAGCGCCTTCCATCAAGATATCAACTCCGTTAGCGTGCGTTACCATGATAATTTTAGTGCTTGGTGCAGTATCCAAATGGTTGCGAATATTACGCAGGGCTTTTAGTCCTTGGGTTTCAGCATCATCAACGTGATATACCACTTGAGTTGGGGTATTGGCGCTTTGTGCAAAACTGAGCTGAGAACCCAGCGCAGCAAAAGTTAAAACGAGCGTGAGCAATACGGCAGTAGTAAATTTATATTTCATCATTATCCTTTAGGCCTACGCTAATAAATTTGCTCGCTTGATTGTGACTACTAATTTAAAATCACCATCCCAGGGTTATTGCTTACACCCTTAACTTCGGGCTCATTCAATTTAACCGCTTTAATTGTTTTCATTTCGCGTAAATGCCGCGCAATCACATCCCAAATTGGCTCGCCGCCGAGATTTTTAGAGTCTTCGCTAACTGGCGCCCATCCCGCTACGCGGTAAGATTTATCAGCGTCAAGTGGCTTGCCATTCAAGCGCATATTTGAAATACGGCCACCCATGGATGCAGCTGGATCGATGGTGTACTGTAACCCACCAACTCGCACCATATCTCCGCCCTGCTGGTAATAAGGGTCCGGGTTAAATAAATTATCCGCCACATCTTCTAAAACATTTTTAATCGTTTCTCCCGTCATATTGGAAACGGTAGTGTAGGGATAAGTAATCGCTGTTTGATCGAGTAAATTTTCCATCGTAATCGTTTGCCCTGGTAGCAATGAAGTGCCCCAACGGAACCCGGGTGAAAAGGCAATCTCTGCATTCTTTTGGCTCATTAGACCATTTAAAATCACTTGATCAAAACTGCCGTTGAAGTTACCTCGGCGGTAGAGTAAAGCGTCAGTTACGGCTAATTTTTCAGCTAATTTAACTTCAAATGGAGCACGAATTTTTTGAATTAATTGACTCATGCCGGCATCGGCAGGTAATAAATTTGAGAAGATTGGTAATAATTTATAACGAAAATCAACTGGCTTCCCGCCCTTCACATCGAAATCTAAAACACCGAGGTATTTTCCATTCGATCCGGCATTAGTCACCAATGTTACGCCCGAGCTATTTTTCACCTTCACCGGAATTGGCACACCATCATGGGTATGGCCACCTAAAATGGCATGTAAACCAGTAACCCGCGAGGCTAATTTTAAATCGACATCCATCCCATTGTGTGAAAGCAAGACGACTACTTTTGCCCCTTTACCAACCGCCTCATTAATATTTTTCTGTAAATTTTCCTCTTGAATACCAAAGGTCCAATTAGGTACAAAATAACGTGGGTTTGCAATTGGTGTGTAGGGAAACGCTTGACCAATAATGGCAACTGAAACGCCATTCATTTGTCGAATGACATAGGGGCTAAAAACGTCATCCCCAAAATCTGCTGTTTTAATGTTTTGGGCCAAGAAAGAAACTTTATTTCGAAAATCTTTTTCAACAATTTCTAAGACGCGTTTTTCGCCTAAGGTCATTTCCCAATGCGCCGTCATGACATCAACCCCAAGCGCCAAGGAGGCATCAACCATATCTTGGCCGTTGGTCCACAAGGCTGTTCCCGAACCCTGCCAAGTGTCACCGCCGTCCAATAGCAGCGCATTGGGACGAGAGGCTTTCATTTGCTGAATTAAGGAAGAAAGATAAGCAAAGCCACCCATCTTCCCGTAGTTTTGTGCAGCAGCACTAAAGTCTAGGTAAGTAAAGGCATGGGCATCGGGTGTTCCCGCTGCAATGCCATTGGCCTTTAAAAAATAATCGCCCACTAAATGGGGCATCTGCCCAGCCTGCGGACCAATACCTAAATTCACATTGGGTTCGCGAAAATAAATTGGCAAAAGCTGCGCATGACAATCGGTAAAGTGTAATAAATGGACGTTACCAAAGGCTGGTAAATCATAGAATTTTTTTGCAGCAATTTGTGCGCTAGCTAAATTAGCACTTAAACCCATTCCACCTGCAGCAGCTATAGCTAGCGCCTGCAAAAACTCGCGACGATGAATTGACATAAAACCTTATTGATTAACTGGCGATTCTGGATCTAATAACAAAGCCATTAAATCTTGCATTTGTTTTTCATTCAGTAATTTAAAATGCGCAAAGCGCGGCATATTGCTGCAAGCGTTATAAGCCTTCGAATTATTAATCCGATTCCAGGTGTACACCATCATTTCTTTCGAATAGCCCCGCGACTTACCGTAGTTCCATAGACTAGGGCCAAGATTGCCATAAGAAATTTCTTTTTTATTAATTTCATGGCAGTTATAACAACCTCCGCCCACAGGGGTTGTCGCAGTATCGGTCCAAGTAGCACCACGACCACTTTGCGCAATCGCTTCACCCTTTTTCCAATCGCCCACATATTTACCGTCTGTAGGTTGTTGAATTTCAGCCATATTCAATTTTTGAATCGCTTCACGTTTAGCGGTAGCTGCCTTACTATTGCCGTTAGCAAAGACTGGATCAGAGCAAAAAGCCTGCGTTTCGTCTTGCTGTATTCGGTCTAAGCCTGCTATACCATCAGCCTTAAAGCCGCTTTGCATCATTTTCTGAAATGCTGGGTCAGCCTTTTGTTGCGCTAAGGCGATGCCTGAAAAACTCAGGAAACCCAATACGGTAGCACTCAATAGCAGGGCTGAGCTAACTAATGTGCGCATATTTTTATGTTTTACATAGTTCATTTTGAGTTCCATTCTTATCGTTTTAAGCCTGGGGTTTGCACAATTCCCCCATTAGCTGTAGCTGCCATATGCATGGATAAAGCAATCGTCACATCCGAGCCATAAATTGGGAAGGGAAAACGTTGCTGCCGATAACAATCATTTAAACGTTGTTGCATTGTCCAAAATTGACCACTAGAAACACGATACGCAGGCCAAGATCCCCAACCCAAGGCCGCCCCAGCTTGAGTAGTCAAATTAGGCAAGTCTTGTAAGCGAATTCGTTTACCATTTTCTCCATGACAAGAGGCACAAGAAAAATCCATCGGTCCACCCTCAAAGAAAAAAGCGCGCTTGCCTAAAGCCAGCATTTCTTTTTCTTTCGGATGCGTGGTGCTGACATTAATTTTTTTACCTTTTGAGAGGGTGACTACATAAGCGACCAAAGCTTCCATTTCTTTTTTGGGGCCCACCTGAAATGGGGCATCAATAGTGGCTTGTGGATCGATGCCCTGCAATTTCTCTCGACAAGTCATCAGTCGCGACTCGAGATCTTGTACGCGATTACTATCTTTAAAATATCGCGGTAACTGTGCCGCAGCACCCGCAACCACGCCAGGGCCAAGACCCAAATCACACTGCTCTAAAGTGGCATTTTTTGGGCCCATAGGCTTTTTCCATAATTCTTCCCCTGCCGCTTCATAGAGCTCAGAAGGATTGCCATCGGCAATCATTTCGCGGTATTTAGCAATGCCCTCGCTTGCGGTTTGCGCTTGCACCGTCTTTACCAGTGCAAGTGTGGCTAAGGCACTAAACAATATTGCATACCCGAATTTACAACTCAGCGAAAAATGCTGTCTCATGGCTTTTATCCCTTGTTATTATTGGAAAGCAATACAAAACCTAAGCGACGGTTGCCTCATCAGTACGTTTATCACCCTTACTATCAACCCAACTAACTACAAGCTTGTCACCCTTAGCGCCTTTATATTTAAAATTCAAAAAGGGGTCTTTGGATACTGCAGGCCCAAACTGAGCATTAAATACGTCGTTACCTTGCGCCTTTACGTTTAGAGTACTAATAAACCACGCTGGAATGATTTTGCCGGCAGCATCTTTCCGCTGACCTGATTCCATATCATGCTTCATTAAAATTTTTACATCAACTACGCCACCGCTTTCGGTTGCTCTTACGCGCATTGGATCAGCCATTATTGCTCCTTAATCTTTTAAGGGAAAATCCCCATTAGTAATAATCTGTATTGCTTTATTCATCGACATTGGGTTTAACCGCCGCAGCCACCCAAAGTCACTTTTACTTCTTTAGAAGACATCAACCACTTACCGTCTGCCTTTGCTAGTGCATAGACATTAGAAGTTTGACCCATTTTGATGCGGGTTGTCACAAACGGCTCTGTACCAGCAGGAATAAAAAATAAGGCTGCCAAAGCACTAGGATTTTTTTCTACCAAAATAGCCAATTGATCTGCCTTCAAGGTAGTAGAAATGCCCACGGGTACAACCGCGCCATTTTCAGCAATATCAGGGGCATTTAACGTTACGGCGCCCGATTTTTCTGGAGCACTGCCGAGTACCTTAAAAACATCGTCAAGGCTTTTGCCCTCAAAAGCAGCTTTATTCCAAGCTTGAGCTTGCGCCTCGCTAATTAAACCTGCTGCAGCCATCAATCCAAATATGGCCGAGTACTTTATTACATCTCGTCGCTGCTTATTCATAAAAACTCCTTCAGTCAAACTCAAACACCTTTTGTCGATCAATCGCAAGGAAAGCTAACAACCACTGGTATTTATTCCCCAGTTAGCATCCAATGCACCAAAACCTGTAAATCCTTACTCGATATATCGGGATGGGGAGGCATTGGGATGGGCCCCCATACCCCCGATCCGCCTTGTTTTACTTTTGCCACTAGTTTAGCCTCAGCGCCAGACTGACCCCGATATTTGGTGGCCACATCGCTAATCGATGGCCCTACCAACTTACTATGATCGGCATGGCAAGCAGAGCAATTGTTATCTTTAAAAAGTAGTTTTGGACCGCTCATTTTAGCCGTCGCAACCTGAGCTGTACTCGGTGCAGCAACTATTTGAAGCGGTAATTGGGCTAAAGGGGGTTGACTGGTATTCACCCCACGATATGGCCCATATTCTCGATTTTGTTCAGCCAAATTGCCGTGCGCATTGCGCGCATGATCAGGTAAGCTTGAGCCAATTTGCACAAACGCAACACAATTATTCATGCACGCTTTGGCTTGAACATCTGGCTTTCCACCCACATCCCATAAACCATGTTTCAAAGTCATGCCATTGCGGTTAGGCATTTTCTTTTGCACGTCCGCAATATTAAGGTTATTTAAGACAAAATTATCAGGGACGATTTCTGCCAAAGAAAGAATATACGCTAGCAAAGCAAAAGTATCGTCGCTGGAAAGCGAGCGCGGTGCGTTCCATGGCATAGCCCGATAAATATAATCCCACAGCGAAGATAGAGTTGCAACCTTCATTAAGGTCGTTCGTTGAGGCTGTTTATTGTCGTTTAACGACGCTACTCGACCTGACTTCACATCATCTTGTGTTGTACCACCCACAATCGGGGTAAAAATTTCATTCGACTCACCAAAGGTACCGTGGCAACTCGCACATTTTCCATCCCATAATGCTTGACCCTGCGCAACCGAGCCTGATCCTTTGGGAAGACCAGCAAAGTCTGGGCGTACATCAATGTCCCAAGCATTCACTTCTGCTGCGGTGGCTATTCTGCCGATACCTTGATAATGAGGCAAACTCGATGCCGCACTAGCGGGAGCATTTTGAGCAAAGCTCGGTAGGGCCACCAGCGTGGCTAGTACGAAGCATAGGTTTAGTGTATGACGCAAGAACCGAGCGCAATTCTGCTTAGCCAACTTGAACATTACTCACCTCGCCATTGCTATCAACCTTCCACGCCTGAATTGCATTATTGTGATAAATCGAACGCGTACCCCTTACATCGCGTAGCATTTTGATCGTGGGCTGCACATAACCAGTTTCATCCATGGCTCGCGACAGAATAATGGCTGGAGCGCCATCCCATGTCCAATCGATATTGAAGCGCGTGAGTGCTTTCGTTAAGATTGGCGTTTCTAAGCGGGCAGTACGCCAGTTATTACCACCATCTACTGAAACGTCGACCCGCTTAATTTTGCCGCGACCAGACCAAGCCAAGCCCGTAATGTTATAAAAACCTTTTTCAAGGAGTTGCTGGCCACCCGAAGGCGTGGTAATGACGGATTTGCATTCTTGAATTGAGGTGTATTGCCGCGCTAAACCATCAGGCATCAAATCGTTGTAATGGACTGCCTCATCTTTAGAAGCGTATCGCATATCACCAACCTCGAGTCGGCGTAACCACTTAACCCAACTAACCCCTTGCACTCCGGGCACTACTAAGCGCAATGGAAAACCATTCTCTGGGCGTAGCATTTCACCATTCATGCCCCAAGCCACAATACTATCCTTGAGTGCGCTATCTAAGTTAATTGTGCGCGTCATTCCCGAACCATCGCCACCCTCAGCCAAGAGGTATTTACCTTTTTTTAAATCAGCGCCGCACTCGTCCAATAAAAGACTGAGTGGCACCCCTGTAAATTCGCAACAAGATAACATGCCATGGGTGTATTGCACCGTAGGTACGGCGACATTACCCCACTCCAAACCCGTATTTGCCCCACACTCAATAAAGTGAATGCGCGACACCGATGGTAAGCGCATTAAATCGCTCATCGTAAATACGCGGCTATTTTTTACTAGGCCGTTCACCATTAAGCGGTGCAAATTAGGGTCGATGTTGTACCAGCCCTGATGTTGTCGCTCGAAATGCAAACCATTAGGAGTAATAATGCCAAATAACCCTTGCAACGGAGTAAAGGCCACCGAAGCAGCCGATACACGCGTAAGCCCTGGTGATTCACGTCGAATTAAGTTTGCCTCATATACCGATGGCGTACCATAAGGCATAGTGGCGACGTTTTTTCCTAGGGTGGTTTGCCACACCTGTTTTTCTAAAATGGCTGGGTCGCCCTCAACCGCTCCTAAAACAGGTAACGCTAAGCCTGTACCGACCGTACCAATGGCCCCACTTGCTGCAGCCGCCAAACCCTGCCGCAAAAAACTGCGGCGCTTTTGATCTAAGCCGAATTGATTAACCTCTGCAATCAAGTCCAGGCCTAGAAAACCTTCTGGGGCCTGACGGATTTTTGCGCGAACTCTATTTTCTTTCATTGCCATAAATTAAACGCTGAATTATTACAACTTGGTAAACTTATTTTGCTGTTTTATTACCGCCAATACCGAGTAAAGTATAAGCTGGGCAGTAGCGAAAAAAACCTGTTGCAAGCGGCACAATGCCAATCCAGCCCCACACGCCAATTACGCCAAGCAGCGCCAAGAGAATTAAAACAGCGCCGACTACCATGCGCAAATATCGATCTGTATTACCAACGTTGCATTGCATATAAACTCCTAGTTATTTTTTACAGTAGTGTTGATACAACAAATCCATTACTGAAATAGCAATGGGGCTAGTTAATGAATAGTAAATTTGCTTACCTTCGCGGCGCGTCTTAACGAGTTTTTGCGTCCGCAAAATTGTTAGCTGCTGCGACAAGGTGGGCTGAACAATTCCAAGTCCCACCTCTAAATCGCTGACGCATTTTTCACCCTGGCTAATTTCACACAAAAGCATTAATCGATTGCGATTCGAGAGCACTTTCATTAATTTACATGCGCCATCAGCAGATTGACGCATTTTTTTTAAATCAATTTTATTGGTAATTTGTACCATTTTTTTATTAGTGATGATCTGCGGTTATCAATTGAATCTACATTGCTTAATAAGCCTGGTAATGAATGCCGATAATTATAAGATAAATAATAAATATTTTCTAATTAAATATAATATATTTTTATAAAGTAAGTAGAAACCCTAGTTTTGCTAACAAACCGCTGCGCAGTGATTGAGCTAGCCAGGCCCCAGTAACTCTTTCAGCTAATATAGGCGGTGATTCCACCATGATTGATACCCAAGCCATCTTCTTATCGCTCCAGCTGGCTTTTTGTACGCTGCTGATTATTTTGCCTTTGGGTATTTGGCTGGCGCATCATTTGGTCACGGCTGGTAGATGGAAGCCCTGGCTCGAGGCCTTACTAGCACTACCCTTGGTGCTGCCCCCCACGGTTTTAGGTTATTACCTATTGGTGGGCTTTAGCGGCAAAACACTGTTTGGTGAGCCTTTGGTATTTTCCTTTCTCGGCATTCTAATTGCCTCTTTAATAGTGAATTTGCCCTTTGCCGTACAACCGATTCAGCGAGCCTTTGAAGCTATCCCCAACGCCCTTAAAGAGGCAGCTGAGGTCTGCGGTTTAAACGCTTGGCAAATCTTTTACCGCATTAATCTACCTTTAGCTTGGCGTGGTGTGCTTAGCGCTGCGGTACTAACCTTTGCCCATACGCTAGGCGAATTTGGCGTCATTCTCATGATTGGCGGAGCAATACCTGGTAAAACAAAAACGGCATCGATTGCTATTTATGATCAAGTGCAAAGTTTTAATGTCTCAGGTGCAGGGCTGCTTTCGCTCTTGTTATTGGGTATTTCGCTTTGCGCAATCGTGATCTCATATGGTTTTTTTGGCGCCAATAGTCAGCGGCGCGCCCAACGGATCGGCTCATGCTGAAAGTCCGCATCCAGAGCCAGTCACACGGCAACCCCTATCACTCTCGCATTCCTTTGGAACTGAATCTCAACTGTGCGGCTGGTGAGTTGCATGCTTTAGTTGGCCCATCGGGTAGCGGTAAAACCACCATCCTCAGAACAATTGCCGGCTTGCATCAGCCCGAGTTAGGGCTCATTGAATGTGCTGGTGAAACATGGTATGAAGGGCGAATCGCCAATCAAGCCATCACGAACTACTCGCCAGCACAGCGTTCTTGCGGTTTTTTATTTCAACAATACGCCCTCTTCCCCCATCTATCGGCATTACATAATGTCGCCATTGCCCTAGAAAATAGTGGACTATCTAAGGCAGCACGGCTTGCGCAATCGCGAACATGGCTGGAGCGAATGGCTCTGAGTGAATTCGCTGAGCGCTTTCCAGGCCAGCTCTCAGGCGGGCAGCAACAGCGGGTTGCCCTCGCTCGCGCTTTAGCCAGAAATCCCAAGGTACTGCTATTGGATGAACCATTTTCAGCCATTGACAATCCTACCCGCCAAAATCTCTATCGAATTTTGGCAGAATTACGCCAAGACCTCGCCATTCCGATGATTTTAGTTACGCACGATTTACGTGAGGCCAATTTACTGGCTGATACCATTACCGTCATTGATCAGGGCATTGGCCTACAAACTGCCGCCCCCAATGAATTATTTCAAAAACCACGCAATTCAAGGGTCGCTGCCTTGGTCGGCATTCCCAATGTATTTAATGGCATCTTTAACTCAGGACGCCTCGATTGGCTGGCGAATGATTGGCATTTTGACGTCTTAGATAAAGGTAAAATTCCCCCTGCTAGCCCAGTAGCCTGGGTTATTCCGCCAGAGGGTTTAACTGTCTATTCGCAAGCTGCTCCGCACTATTTGCCGGCACAAGTTGAGGCCCTTAGCTCTATTGGTCAAATCGCAGTTGTCCGTTTTAGCGTCGGTGCCAGCAAAGAATCGCTGGTTTGGGAAGCCTCATCAGCCGAAATCAAACGACTGGGAATTCAGCTTGGCAGTACAGTCTTCTTAGAGCTTGATGCCAGTAAAATTCATATCATGCCGCTGCGCCCTATTAATGATCCACGCAGACTATTACCAGCCCATTAAATGGGTCGCCTAAAACTAGGCGCTCTTACTGAGGGCTAGTTTGAAATCAGCAATCAGGTCGGCGACATTTTCAAGCCCAACTGCCACCCGCACCAAGCCATCACTAATCCCCGCTGCTTTGCGCGCCGCAGGCGAGATTCGACCATGGGTCGTAGTGGCAGGATGCGTAATGGTTGTGCGGGTATCACCTAAATTGGCGGTAATTGAACATAAGCGGGTTTGATCGATTAAACGAAAAGCTGCTTTTTTACCGCCTTTTAAAACAAATGACACAATTGCGCCACCCGCCGTTTGTTGGCGACGTGCTAAAGCATATTGGGAGTGCGATTGCAGACCCGGATGAAAGACTTGGGCAATCGCCGGTTGTTTTTCTAACCACTTCGCCAAAGCTAAAGCGTTACTGCTTTGCTGTTTCATGCGCAAGTCGAGGGTCTCTAAACCCTTCAGAAAAATCCAGGCATTAAACGCTGAAAGGGTTGGCCCCGCCGTGCGCACATAGGGAAATACTTTACCCATAATGAAAGTCTTGTTACCCACAATTGCGCCGCCCAAGACCCTCCCCTGACCATCTAAATACTTGGTGGCGGAATGAATCACGACGTCTGCACCCCACTTTAAAGGCTGCTGCAATGCAGGAGTACAAAAGCAGTTATCCACTACGAATAAGGCATTCTTTTGTTTGGCAATTTTAGCGATCGCAGCAATATCAGCTAACTCAGTTAATGGGTTGGAAGGCGTCTCTAAGTAAAACATACGGGTATTAGGTAGGGCTGCTGCTTTCCAGGCTTTGCTATCACAAACATCGACATAAGTTGTAGTAATGCCGAAGCGCCCTAAGATGGTCGTAAATAATTGAATGGTTGCTCCAAACACTGAGCGCGAGCACACCACATGATCGCCAGCTTGTAAATGCGCCATCGCTACACTCAAAATGGCTGCCATTCCAGATGCGGTGGCAATACACGCCTCACCACCCTCAAGAGCGGCTAAGCGATCTTGAAACATACTCACTGTAGGGTTTGTAAAGCGAGAATAAATAAAGCCATCTTCCGCATTCGCAAAACCCGCTTCCGCCTCGGCAGCACTATTAAAGCAATAGCTAGACGTTAGAAATAAGGCTTCTGAATGCTCATTAAATTCAGTGGTGCGCCGTGTGCCAGCGCGTACCGCAACCGTCTCTTGGGCAAGCTGAGTAAAATCAAGCGGTGATCGCTTAGGGGGTTTACGCGTCATGGTATTTAATCTTCGGTAGCTAAATGCAGATGCAATTGCGAGCGGGCAAAATCGCTAGGGTCTTTTTGCCGATCGGCTTGCGCCGACTCGGAGTTGCGCGCGGCTTCTAGTGCATCGAGATAAGACTCGTTAATATCACCTGTAATATAGTGGCCATCAAAGCAGGAGGCTTCAAATTCCTTTAAATCAGGATTAATATCCCGCACAGCTTGCTTCATATCTTCAACGTCTTGATAAATTAATTGGTCAGCGCCAATGAGGCGGTTAATTTCTTCATCGGTACGCCCATAAGCAACCAATTCACTTCGGGTAGGCATATCAATCCCGTAGACATTAGGAAAACGCACGGGTGGCGCAGCCGAGGCAAAAATGACTTTTTTAGCGCCCGCTTCACGAGCCATTTGTACAATTTCATAGGAAGTAGTTCCCCGCACAATTGAATCGTCAACAATTAAAACCGTTTTGTCTTTAAATTCAACGCGCATAGCATTCAATTTTTGGCGTACTGATTTTTTTCTCACCTCTTGACCAGGCATGATGAAGGTACGACCAATATAGCGATTCTTAAAGAAGCCTTCGCGATAAGCGATGCCCAAGCGTTTAGCCACTTGCATAGCAGCGGGTCGACTTGAATCTGGAATGGGCATAACGACATCAATTTGACTAACATCGGTTTCAGCACGAATTTTTTCTGCTAAGTAATCACCCATGCGCATGCGCACGTTATAAACAGTAACACCGTCAATGGTTGAATCGGGACGCGCCATATACACATATTCGAAAATGCACGGCACTAGGCTTGATTCAGCATATTGACGGCAAGAAAAATTGCCCTCAAGGTCAATATAAATGGCTTCACCCGGATTGACATCACGCACAAACGTAAAGCCAAGACCTTCTAAGGCGACAGATTCAGAAGCAATTAACCATTCTGGTCCATCTGCGGTATCAAGTCGACCAATACACAAAGGACGAATGCCAAAGGGGTCACGAAAAGCCAGTAAACCATAGCCCGCAATCATCGAGATTACTGCATAAGAGCCCTTCACCCGCCGCGATAAACTACTTACTGCTTTAAACATAGCGTCTTCATCTAGAGGCGCGTCATTAGTTTCGCGTTGTAATTCATCGGCCAATACATTAAGTAGTACTTCGGTATCAGAATTAGTGTTAATGTGGCGTCGATCGAGATAGGCTATTTCTACCCGTAGGCTGAGTGCATTGGTTAAGTTACCGTTATGTACCAAAATAATGCCGTACGGTGCGCTAACATAAAATGGTTGCGCTTCTTCTTCATTGCTTACCGAACCTGCAGTTGGGTAACGCACTTGCCCAATGCCTGCATTACCAATTAAGCTCCGCATATCCCGCGTTCTGAAAACATCTCGCACTAAGCCATTAGCTTTATGCATCGCAAAAGAATTGCCATTCATGGTGGCAATTCCAGCGGCGTCTTGGCCACGATGCTGTAACAGCAACAACGCGTCATACAGCAATTGATTTACGGGATAGTGTGAAACACTGCCAACAACTCCGCACATAGCCTTAGCTTCCTAATTTGAGTGGTAAAGCAAGGTTTGGGATAGCACCCTTTGGTAAAGCACCTAATTGACTAGCCCAATCAGCTGGTAACCACGTTTTAATTAAGCTAGTGGCAATTTCTAGAGTAGTGCGCGTTTTTGCTAAGCGCCAATCGGTAGATTGAGTAAGTGGCGTTAAAGCCGCCAAGCTTGCCAGGATAACTACTACTACTGCGCCCCGTAACAAGCCAAAAATTAAGCCTAAAAAACGATCAGTCAAACTGAGGCCAGCCGACAAAATTAATTTTTGAATGATGCCGCCCAACAAGCCACAGGCAATTAAAGCGGCGACAAATAAAATCAGAAAACTTAAACCAAGACGAAAGAGCTCATCCATTTTGAACGTCGACAGCCACTCAGTAGATAAGTATTCACTGTAGTGATAAGCAATCCAGGCAGCGATGATCCATGAAAATAGTGCGAGTACTTCTTTAAATAAACCGCGCGACACACCCACCAAGGCCGAGATTAAAAGCACTGTAAAGACAACATAATCTACTGGGGTTAACTTCAACGAAGCTAGGAGTTCCATTAGGCTTTCCCTACCTCTACTAAACGCGGGCTTAAACCCATTGCCTTGATCTTTTTCTCCGCCGCTTCTGCCGCGTCTTTGTCGGTAAATGGCCCCGCACGTAAAACAAATAACTTAGTGCCATCAGCACTGGTTCTATTCAACACATAATTGGGGATTTTTTGTTCTTTTAATTTAGCAATCCAACCTTTTGCACGTTCTTCTGAGGCAAATGCGCCAATTTGAATCACAAACTTTGTGCCGCTGGTCTTCACCTCTGGGATAGCATTGTCAGCCAAAGCGCTGGAACTAGGCTTAACAACTTCTTCACCTGCAGCTAAGCCCAAGTTTTTTGCTGGTGCAACCGTAATCGGGGCATAAACAGGTGGTGGCTTAGTTTCTGTTGCAGACTCTGTCGCCGCTTGCGTTGGTGGCGTCACAGCCAGTGCGCTAGGTGCTGGTGGTGTCATGACTGGGGTTGTAACAGGAGGTGTATTGGCTGGCGAGCTGCTAACCACAGCACCAACCAAGGGCAAGCTGGTGACTATATTGACAGCAATATCATTGCTCACCGTTTTCGGGCTTCCATCTAAGAGGCGGGGCAAACCTACGACTGCAATTAGCACTAAAACTGCTGCGCCAATTAAACGATGACGGGCGCGTTGCCGATCAGGATCTTCTGTTAAAGCAGGATCATCGGCCGATTGGGTTTGTGAGGAACGCTGGTAGGCACTTGAAGCACCGCCTGATTTGCTGCTGGCTCGCGATCGGCTGCCGATAGGAACCCGACCGACCGGCTCGGGTTTGGTATTGCGATTAAACAGCTTCGGTAAACGAATCATGGATCAATTAACCAGGTTGTTTCGATAAGCCATTACGCCAGCAACAGTATAGAAGGATCCGAAGACCACTATTCTATCACCCTCGCCGGCTTTTGCGACAGCCTCTTGATAAGCCTTAGCTGGATCGGCAAAACAGCGGATCCCGCCATCTTTATGGCGCTCTTCCGCTACGCCCAAAGCGAGCAATTGCGCTTTGATTGCCAACGCGCTAGCTGCTCGAGCTGTGGGTAAATCGGTACAAAACCAATAATCAACCAAAGATATAAAGGGTTGCAAAACAGCTGCAATATCTTTATCGGCCATCGCTCCAAAAACAGCAAAGGTATAAGGAAAGTAACCCATGGAATCCAAACTGCGATAAAGGGTTGCAGCAGCATGGGGATTATGAGCCACATCGAAGATACGAGTTGGTCTACCAGGCAAAACTTGAAAGCGGCCGGGCAATTCCACTGTTGCAAAGCCGAGTCGAATATCTTGCGCCGATACGGGTAGGCGGTGGTGCAAAGCAGATAAAGCAGCAAGCGCAGCCGCCGCATTTAAGAGTTGATTGGCGCCACGTAAAGCGGGATAACCTAAGCCACTAAAGCGCTTATCCCTTCCTGACCATGCCCATTGCTGTTGATCACCTTGAAAATGAAAATCGCGACCGGAAAGATGTAAATCGCAACCTAGGCTTGTTGCATAGTCGATTAAGGATTGTGGTGGCAATGGATCACCACATACAGCTATCTTACCGGCCCGAAAAATACCAGCTTTTTCTCTCGCAATCGCTTCGCGGGTTGTCCCTAAAAAACTGGCGTGATCAATATCAATACTGGTAACAATTGCGCAATCGGCATCAATAATATTTACCGCATCTAAACGGCCACCCATACCAACTTCTAAGATCACTACGTCTAAATTCGCTTGGGCAAATAAATGCAAGATTGCTAAAGTAGTGAATTCAAAATACGTTAGGGTTGGGGTGTTAGGAACCCGCAAACGGGCTTCTTCTACAGCAGCAAAGTGGACGAGTAATTGTGCATCGCTTGCAGCCACGCCCTGCAAGCGAGCGCGTTCATTGAAGTGCAATAAATGGGGCGAAGTATGGCAAGCGACGCGATAGCCCGCCGCAATCAAAATGGCTTCTAAAAAAGCGCAAGTTGAACCTTTGCCATTGGTACCAGCAACGGTTATTACAGGGCAAGTTATTTGCAGGCCTAAGGCATTTTTTACTAAAGTAATCCGCTCTAGGCTCATATCAATGCCAAGCGGATGCGCTACCTCTAAGTGGCTAAGCCATGCTTCTAGGGTTGCAAAAAAGTAAGGGTTCGCTGGTGCTGAAGTCAACTAAGCAAGATCTTCAGAAACTGTAACAACGTTTGGCGCTGGGCGACTTTGTAAAAGCGCTAATAAATTCGCAATTTCACTGCGCATTTGGCGCCGATCAACAATCATATCAATGCCACCATGTTGCAACAAAAATTCAGCACGCTGAAAACCATCGGGTAATTTTTCACGCACAGTTTGTTCAATCACTCGGGGACCAGCAAAACCAATTAAAGCTTGCGGCTCAGCCATCACAATATCGCCCATGAAAGCAAAGCTAGCTGAAATTCCACCCATAGTTGGGTCGGTTAAAACACTAATAAACGGTAAACCTTGGTGCGCTAACTTCGTTAACATCGAATTGGTTTTGGCCATTTGTAAAAGCGATAACAAACTTTCTTGCATGCGGGCACCACCTGTAGCTGTAATGCAGATGAATGCACATTTTTGTTGAATCGCCGCATCAACGCCGCGCACAAAACGCTCACCCACTACCGAACCCATTGAGCCGCCCATAAATTGAAATTCAAAACTCGCGACCACTACCGGAATACCTGCAATTTTTCCACCCATCACAATTAATGCTTCGCTCTCACCTGAGACATCTTTAGCTTCTTTTAAGCGATCGGGATATTTTTTTGAATCATAAAACTTTAATGGATCCAACGGAAAAATCGTCGCACCAATTTCTTCCTGTGGTTTAGGGTCTAACAATGCCTTGAGGCGTTGCCGTGCGCCAATGCGCATATGGTGCGCACATTTAGGACAAACTGACAAGTTGGCTTCAATATCGGTGCTATACAAAACGGTTTCGCACGCGGGGCACTTGACCCATAAACCCTCTGGAATCGATTTGCGATTAGCCGGGTCGGTTTGTTGAATTTGCGGGGGAAGTAGTTTATCGATCCAACTCATTAATGATGATCTCTAATAGTTTTATTGCGCATCGAGGGCGGCACGAATTTCACGCATAAAATTTTCTAGTGATTGTACTGCTGCAGTCATCTCACCTTGCTTAACCGACTCTTCCAACAATTGAATAATCCGACTACCAATGACGACCGCATCGGCCAAATGAGCCACTGCACGCGCACTAGCGGCGTCACGAATTCCAAAGCCAACAGCAATGGGAAGCGCTGTGGTTGCCCGAATCGCAGGAATAATGCTGGCAATATCTTGGGTGCTTAAATGTGCCGCACCCGTAACACCGCGCAAGGAAACATAGTAAATATAACCAGAAGCTGCTTTCGCGGCTGCCTCAATCCGTGCCTGCGAAGAAGTGGGGGCTAACAAGAAAATAGGATCAATTCCAGCTACCCGCATCAACGCAGCAAAATCAATGCACTCTTCAGGCGGATAATCCACAATCAGTACGCCATCTACCCCAGCGGCCTTAGCTTGCTGCGCAAAAGACTCTGCACCCATTTGCTCAACGGGGTTGGCATAACCCATTAAGACTACTGGTGTCGCGTTATCGCTGGAGCGGAACTGTTGCACCATCGCTAAACATTGCCGCAACGTCACCCCTTTGGCTAAAGCCCGTTCCGAAGAGCGCTGAATGACTGGACCATCGGCCATTGGGTCAGAAAAAGGGATTCCCAGCTCAATTAAATTCGCACCACCCCGCACTAAAGCATGCATCAACTCGACTGTCGAGGCCGGGTCGGGGTCACCCGCAGTAATAAAAGGGATCAGTCCTTTTTTACCAGTGCGGTGTAAATCGGCAAACAGAGCCTGAATTTTTGACATGAACTAGCCCTCTGAACCCGTTGCCAATGCAACAGTGTGCATATCTTTATCACCGCGCCCGGAGAGATTAATTAAGATCGTTTTATCTTTAGCTAAAGTGGGCGCCATTTTGCATGCATAGGCAATTGCATGGGCCGACTCAAGCGCAGGAATGATGCCCTCAATTTGACAGCAGTCATGAAATGCCTTGAGTGCTTCCGCATCGGTAATGGCCACATAATCAGCGCGACCAGAATCTTTTAACCAGGCATGTTCAGGCCCTACCCCTGGATAATCCATCCCCGCAGAAACCGAATGGGTTTCTGCAATTTGGCCATTATCGTCTTGCAACAAGTAAGTGCGATTACCATGCAAGATACCGGGTTTGCCAGCGCATAAAGCTGCTGAATGCGCACCACTAGCAATGCCACGACCAGCAGCCTCGACGCCAATCAGTTGTACTTCAGGATATTCAATATAGGGATAAAAAATACCCATGGCATTTGAACCGCCGCCAACGCAAGCTAAAACATAATCGGGCTGACGGCCAATCATTTCTGGCATTTGCACTTTGCATTCTTCACCAATCACGCTTTGAAAATCACGCACCATCATTGGGTAAGGATGGGGCCCTGCCACAGTACCAATAATGTAAAAGGTATCTTCAACATTCGTCACCCAGTCACGCATGGCTTCGTTTAAGGCGTCTTTAAGCGTTTTCGTACCCGACTCAACAGGCACGACTTTAGCGCCCAGTAACTTCATGCGGTAGACATTTTGGGCTTGCCGCTCAACGTCGACCGAGCCTTGGTAAACGGTGCAATCCAGACCGTAGCGGGCGCAAATGGTAGCTGTAGCAACCCCATGCTGGCCCGCGCCAGTTTCCGCAATAATGCGCGGCTTGCCCATGCGCTTGGCAAGCATCGCTTGACCAATAACGTTATTAATTTTATGGGCGCCGGTGTGATTTAAATCTTCGCGCTTTAAATAAATTTGCGCGCCGCCAAGCATTTCACTCCACCGTTTTGCGTGATAAACCGGTGAAGGCCGGCCAACAAAATGCTTAAGCTCGCGGTGAAATTCAGCTAAAAATTCAGGGTCGTGTTGATAGCGGGCATAGGCCTGCTTGAGCTCCTCTAAAGCAAACATCAGGGTTTCAGAAACAAACACTCCACCATAAGGGCCAAAGTGACCGCGGGAATCGGGTTTATCGTACATAAGTACCTCTTCTAATTAATCAGTAACCGCTTTTAAGGGTTAATTGGGTGTATCGGTAGCGCGCACCGCTTCAATAAATTCACGGATTAGCGTTGGATCTTTTACGCCTTTGGCAATTTCAACGCCACTCGAAATATCCACTGCGCAAGGTCGCAAGCGAGCAATGGCCTCGCCGACGTTGTGCGCGTTCAACCCACCACTCAAAACGACCCGATGCGCGTTTGCGCTTACCCATGACTGTGGAATCCCTTGCCAATTAAAAGGTAGCCCGCCCCCCCCATATCCTGCAACCAAAGCATCTAAGAGAAAAGCACTAGCTAAGTCATATTGTAGGGAAAAATTGGCAAAGGCGAATTTCTCCCCAATTCTGGCTGCTTTAAGCCAAGGTTGGCCGGCTGCGAGCCCGATACAGTTGGCGGGAGATTCATCCCCATGAAACTGCCACAAAGTAATGGGCAAATTGGTGCGCAGGCGCTCAACTTCAGCCTCGCTGGGATTCACTAACAAGGCAACGACATCGACCCCAGCGGGTATGTGCTGCATTAAGGGGCGCGCTGCCTCGATCGAAATAGCTCGTGGGCTAGGCGGATAAAAAACCAAGCCGATCGCATCTGCGCCAGCCTGAACGGCCGCATTCACTGCTACCGCATCCCTTAAGCCGCAAATTTTAATTCTGGTTTTCCCAGGAGAGTATTGAAGTAAACCCATATGCTAAGGATAAGCCTCTTGGACTTCTGAAGGTGGAAACCCTAAAGCCTCCAGCGCCCCATAAGGCAACCAAGAATGCCTGAGCCAAGGCTCGGGAATAGCAAATTCACTGGGGTACTTTACTGCGGTCAAATATAAACCATCGGCTGCAAACGTCGGCGCCGCAATCTGCCGATTTTGAGAAGCTAGCACGGTCGCCATCCAAGCACTTGATTGCTTACCCAAGCCAACCGCAATTAAACTGCCCACAAGGTTACGAACCATATGATGCAAAAAAGCATTGGCGCGAATTTTAAAAAATAGCCAAGGCTCCTTGTCGAGTAAAGTAATTTCGTAGAGGTGTTTAACGGGAGTGTTGCTTTGGCACTCTGCCGCCCGAAAAGCAGAAAAATCATGCTGGCCAATTAAACAAGTAGTTGCGGCTCGCATGGCGGCGATATCAAACCATTGTTGTGCTGGCAGCATTAAATAGCCTGCCCGCTCTGCTACGGTCGGCGCCCGACATGGTCCTGCGTGTAAGGCGTAAATATACGTACGCTCGTAGGCCGAAAAACGCGCATCAAATTCAATCGGAACTGGCTGTGCCCAATTCACCACAATGGTTTGCGGTAAGTAGCGATTTAAACCGCGCACCCATGACCAAGCGTCGCGCTCAACTGCGGTATCAAAATGCACTACCTGCCCTAAGGCGTGTACACCCGCATCAGTCCGGCCCGCAGCGGTCACCCGCAGTGGCAAAGCGGTTGGATCGGCGGCAATGAAACGCTCAAGCGCTTGCTCTAATTGATCTTGAATGGTATTACCATTTGGTTGTGATTGCCAACCAGAAAATGAACTGCCGTCATATTGCAAGCCTAGGGCGATACGTTTGCTGGGCGCAACCATTAGCTTATCCTCACCACTTCACCTTAAACGCTACGCTCATTTAAGGTTTGCAAGAGATGTTGTGCAGCAACAATAAGAGTCGCATGAGCTGGAATATCAGTAGCCAATTCAGCGCAGATAATCTCATTCAAGCAAGTACGTGCGGCTACAAAATCTTCAATAGTGACGTAAGCTCGCGCTAAATTGAATTTCACCTGTAAGGTCTCAAACGCAAGGGGTAAGGAGCTAGCGCTCAGTTGCGGATCAACCCGTTCAAATTGCGGGGGGGTATCCAAATCAAGATTGAGACCAGCAAACAGGGCCTTAGCACGTGCGGGCATTTCTGGTAAGCCCACGCTTTCTGGGTATGCGCGCTGAGCGGCATGCTGAGGTGAATCTGGCTGAAAAGGACCGCCTGAAGTTTCGTTAACTCGAAACGCTTGACGCGTTTCCGCTTGACGGGTGTAACGCGCTAAAAGCCAAAACAAACCCCCCGTTAAAAGCAATAAACTGACGACCAATAGCACCGGCCCCCAAGTAAAGGATGGGGGGGGTTTAGCCCCCTGCTGCTCTGCCTTCTGCTGATTTAATAAGATCTGTAAATCGGCAATATTTTTTTCTAGCTCAGCTGCGCGAACCCGCGCTTGGGATAAAGCCTGCTCTTGCATCACCAGCTCTTCTTGAAAACGCCGTTGCTCGGCGCCAACCCCAATACCAGGGCCAATTTTTAAACGGTCAAGGGCTTCTTGCTTCGGTTCATTTTTATTAATTTCCTTTTCTTTCAGGGATTTAGAAGCTACATTTAGTTTAGAATCTGGATTTTTAGTTGGGCTACTATCGCCCGATTTTTTTAACTCTACCCAGGTTTCATTGCTTTTAGACACAAAGCTTTTGGCTGCAGCCGGAGTGATCGATTGCAGCAATGCTTGGCTGGGCTTATACAGTTCAGCGCCAGCATTGAGGCGATGAATACTGCCGCCCGCAAAGGCATCGGGATTCGCTTTATATAAAGCCAACAATGTCTCATCTAAACTGGCCCCACCCAGCTGAGGCGCCATTTGCAGTGCAATTTCACTTAAGGTTTGCCCTGGCTGCACCACAACTTTTTGCGCATCAGCCACTAATAAGGAATAGACTTTGCTGATGTTTCCTGAGGGCCAAGTTAACTGCACGAGCAAATCTAAAAAAGGGTCCTGTTGGTCGCTTAGCGCGCGGTCAGACTGAATCAGTAGTTGGTATTGATTTTGCCCGGCTGCCGATTTCCCCAGCCGAATTTGGGCTTGGGGTTTTAATTCTAAAACTCGCTTAGAAATACTAAATCGATCAAAAGTCGCTGAGCTTGGCACCTCTACTGTCATTTGCTCAACTAGCGACATCTCATCTGGCGACAGTAATAATGGAATTTCTGCGCGAAAAGGTTCGCCCGGCTGCGAAGTAACTAAAGGCGAGCCTAAGGAAACTGCCATCGCCGAATGCCCCCATGCTAAGGCAACCAGCCAAATCAATACAGCGAAAAAACTGAACCGCTGTGGTGTGCAGCCCAAATTAAGTATCGGCATGGAGCAGAATGCGCAACATACGCCGTAAGGGCTCTGCTGCACCCCAAGTTAGTTGGTCGCCCACGGTAAAAGCCCCAAGAAACTCTGGTCCCATTGCTAACTTATGCAAACGCCCAATGGCAACGGTTAAAGTGCCGCTAATTGCGGCTGGCGATAACTCGCGCTCGGTCGCCACGCGTTCATTAGGAATAACTTTTACCCAGCTACTATCGGCAGCCAAGAGCGCTTCAATTTCTGTCAGCGGAATATCGCGCTTTAGTTTCACGGTTAAGCCCTGCGAGTGACAACGCATCGCCCCAACTCGCACACAGATACCGTCTACCGCAATACTGCCGGGCGCCCGAAATGGCGGCTTACCTAATATCTTATTCAGCTCAGCGCCACCCTTCCATTCTTCTCGGGTCTGCCCAAACTCAACTGGCTCATCAATCCATGGAATCACACTACCAGCTAAAGCTGTGTTGCGAAAATTCGTGGTGGGGAAATCTGCCGAGCGTAACTGCGCGCTGACCTTTCGGTCAATCTCTAAAATTCCAGTGGCTGGATTGGCTAAATCGCTTTGTACTGCAGCGTGCACAGCACCCATTTGTAGCAAAAGCTCACGCATATTTTGTGCGCCTGCACCCGAGGCAGCCTGATAAGTCATGGCGCTCACCCACTCAACTAAATTTGCCTTTAATAAACCCCCAATGGCCATCATCATTAAACTAACCGTACAGTTCGCGCCAATCCAATTCCGATTTCCGGCAGCCAAGGCAGCATCAATTACCGAGCGATTCACCGGATCTAACACCAAAACTACATCATCCTGCATCCGTAAAGCACTGGCAGCGTCAATCCAATGGCCATTCCAGCCACTAGCGCGCAGTTGCGGAAAAATGGCCTTGGTGTAATCGCCGCCCTGACAAGTCAAAATAATGTCGCAACGCCCAAGGGCTTGCAAATCATTCGCGTCTTGTAACGTGCTCATTTTTTTAGCGACTTTTTGTCCGCCGAATAAAGGGACTTCAGCCCCAGCATTACTAGTGCTAAAAAAAATGGGTTCAATTAAATCGAAATCATGCTCAGCCAACATGCGCTCTAGGAGCACGCTACCAACCATGCCGCGCCAACCCACCAAGCCTACTAAAGGTGGATTACTGGATTGCCGTTCAACTGAAGAATTAACCATGTATTACTTAATAAAAAATTGAAATAGTACCTCTAGGATAAAGCCTTCACCACTGCCTCGCCCATTTCACGCGTTCCCAGCTGCTGAGTACCGGGCGTATAAATATCGACGGTGCGATAACCTTGACTCAATACCTTTTGTACCGCCCGCTCAATCCGCTCGGCCTCAGCGGGCAGACCTAAGGAATAGCGCAACATCATCGCTGCTGAAAGTATGGTGGCCAAGGGGTTGGCAATATTCTGCCCCGCAATATCGGGTGCTGAGCCGTGGCTGGGCTCGTATAAACCTTTATTATTTTTATCCAATGATGCCGATGGCAACATCCCAATTGAGCCCGTTAACATGGCCGCTTCATCAGATAATATATCGCCAAATAAATTTCCCGTTACCACTACATCAAATGCCTTGGGGGCTTTAACTAATTGCATCGCCGCATTATCGACATACATATGGCTTAATTCCACGTCGCTATAGTCTTGGCTCAGGCGGGTCATTACATCGCGCCAGAGTTGGGAGGTTTCTAAAACATTCGCTTTATCTACGCTACATACTTTTTTATGCCGCTTACGAGCAGCCTCAAATGCAACCCGACCAATACGTTCAACTTCTGGCTCGCTATAGTGCATAGTGTCAAAACCTTCGCGGGCACCTAAAAACAGCGGGTTGCTTGATTCCCGAATTCCCCGTGGCGCGCCAAAGTAAATATCGCCATTGAGTTCACGCACAATTAAGATGTCGAGCCCACCAATAATTTCGGCCTTCAAACTCGAGGCCGCGGTTAATTCGGGATAACAAATCGCTGGCCGAAAATTAGCAAATAAACCAAGGTGTTTACGTAAACCTAGAATGGCTTGTTCAGGGCGTAATTCTCGGGCCAATGTATCGTATTTCCAGTCGCCTACAGCGCCAAATAAAATCGCCGCGGCAGACTGAGCTAAAGCTAAGGTTGCGGGCGGCAAAGGATGTCCCGCCAGATCATAAGCCGCTCCCCCAACAGGTGCAAACTCTAAATCGAATGATGGCCCTAAGGCCTCCAGCACCGAGACCGCTGCGGCAATAATTTCTGGCCCAATACCATCACCAGGGAGAACCGCAATTTTCATAAAAACCTTTGTGTGCCCTTAGGGCAATTGAGTATTTAACCAAGGCATCCGCAACAAGCGCTCAGCTTCGTAGGTCTTGATTTTATCGGCACTCTGCAAAGTTAAGCCAATATCATCAAACCCATTCGTTAAACAATATTTTCGAAATGGCGTAATGTCGAATGCATAGACGTGATTATCGCCCGCATTCACTTCTTGTTGTTCTAAATTGACAGTTAACTCGTAACCCGGAAAGGCTAAAGTTTCGTGAAAAAGATGGTCAATTTGCGACTCACTTAAAACAACGGGCAATAGGCCATTTTTATAACAATTATTAAAGAAAATATCTGCAAAACTGGGGGCTATCACTACCCTAAAGCCATATTGCGCTAAGGCCCAGGGCGCATGCTCCCGCGAGCTACCGCAACCAAAATTTTTACGCGCCAACAAAATACCGGCGCCTTTGTAGCGCGCTTGATTTAAAACAAAATCGGGATTGAGCGGGCGAATGCTGCAATCTTGGCCTGGCTCACCATGATCTTTATAGCGCCATTCATCAAATAGGTTTTGTCCAAAGCCAGTTTTTTTAATCGACTTTAAAAATTGCTTCGGAATAATCGCATCAGTATCGACATTCTCGCGATCCAGCGGCGCAACCAAACCTGTAAAAACCGTAAATTTCTCCATTACGCTATTTCCATTACGCTAGTGTTTTGCTTTATTTTGTTGGTGTAACTACTACGGGGGTTACCACAACATCTTTGCCCTGACTTAACGAGTCGCTCGGGTTGGCTTTAGCCGCCGTTCCAGAGGTACTGCTTTGACTATTCATCGATTGGCCCATTTTTTGAATATCTTTACCCATGCCGGTAACCGTATTTGTGCAGCCTACGCTCATCAGCACCATGAGCGTAGCGGGAACAATGCCTTGCGCTAAGACTATAAGGCGCGCTGTTTGAGCACGGTGATTAATTAATTTCATCTCTTCACCCCTTTATGATGTTTTTTCGAATGAATTTGCTTACGCAATTTTACAAACGTCGACAAAATGACCTTCAATTGCAGCAGCAGCCGCCATCGCTGGGCTAACTAAATGGGTTCTCCCACCAGCACCTTGACGACCTTCAAAATTGCGGTTGGAAGTGGAGGCGCACCGCTCGCCCGGTTCTAAACGATCGGCGTTCATCGCTAGACACATTGAACATCCAGGCTCGCGCCATTCAAAGCCAGCAGCTTTAAAAACCCGATCTAAACCTTCGCGTTCGGCTTGCGCTTTGACTAAGCCCGATCCAGGCACAACCATGGCGACCTTAATATTTGCGGCAACTTTCTTGCCTAAACGATCGACCACTTTGGCTGCTGCACGTAAATCTTCAATGCGGCTATTAGTGCATGAACCAATAAATACCTTATCGAGCTGAATACTCGTCAGCGGCATGCTGGGAATGAGCCCCATGTACTCTAAAGCACGCTCCATCGCTAAGCGCTTATTCGGGTCACGTTCTTTTTCTGGATCGGGAATACGCTCACCAATGGCCAAGACCATCTCTGGCGAGGTGCCCCAAGTTACTTGCGGTTGAATTTCTTCTGCGCGTAATTCAATCACTTGATCAAATACCGCATCTGCATCCGAATGCAAACTTCTCCAATATTGCAAAGCATGGCGCAACACTTCGCCCTTAGGGCTATAAGGGCGCCCCTGAATGTAATCAATCGTCGTTTCATCAACTGCAATTAAACCTGCACGAGCACCAGCTTCAATGGCCATATTACAAACAGTCATGCGCCCTTCCATCGATAAATTACGAATTGCTTCACCAGCAAATTCAAGCGTATAACCTGTGCCGCCAGCGGTGCCAATACGCCCTATCACAGCCAAGACAATATCTTTAGCAGTACTACCGGGAGGCAAACGACCCTCTACGCGCACCAACATATTCTTACTTTTTTTCATCAGCAAGGTTTGGGTA
Source organism: Polynucleobacter sp. IMCC 29146 (assembly GCF_021395195.1). NCBI lineage: Bacteria > Pseudomonadati > Pseudomonadota > Betaproteobacteria > Burkholderiales > Burkholderiaceae > Polynucleobacter > Polynucleobacter sp. IMCC 29146. The sequence goes on from NZ_JAJVCR010000002.1 coordinate 268,325, forward strand.
GCTAAAACATGCTCAACTTCTGAAGTACCAATACCAAATGCGAGGGCCCCAAACGCGCCGTGGGTACTAGTGTGTGAATCACCACAGACCACCGTCATACCCGGCAGCGTTGCACCCTGCTCAGGGCCGATGACATGCACAATGCCTTGACGCAAATCATTCATCTTAAATTGGGTAATACCTAAACGATCACAATTTTGATCGAGCGTGTCGACTTGCAATTTAGAAATCGGGTCGGCAATACCTAAAGCCCGATCGGTAGTTGGCACATTGTGATCGGAAACCGCTAAGTTGGCTGAAATACGCCAAACTGGGCGCTGCGCTAAAGCCAGCCCTTCAAAGGCCTGAGGGCTAGTCACTTCATGCAATAACTGTCGATCAATATAAAGCGTGGCTGTGCCATCATCTTCAGAATAGACGACATGGTCATCCCATAATTTGTCATACAAGGTGCGGGCCATGCAAATTCCTTAAAGAGACTTATTTTCGCTCAGCAACTGCTGGCACTATTCTTTCGGTTTCACCAATAAATAATTGCCGTGGTCGACCAATTTTATATTCTGCATCAGTAATCATCTCTTCCCATTGGGCAATCCAGCCTACCGTACGCGCTAAGGCAAATACACAAGTGAACATATCAGTAGGAATGCCTAAGGCGCGCTGCACAATACCCGAATAAAAATCGACGTTAGGATAGAGTTTACGGCCAACAAAATACTCGTCCTCCAGAGCGATCTTCTCAAGGGTCATAGCTAATTTAAAGAGGGGATCATTCTCTAAACCAAGTTCATTCAAGACTTCATAACAAGTTTCACGCATCAATTTTGCGCGCGGATCAAAGTTCTTATAGACCCGATGACCAAAGCCCATTAAACGTACGCCTGAATTTTTATCTTTGACTTGGGCAATAAACTCACCAATTTTTTCCACACCACCATTATTTTGAATATTGGTGAGCATATCTAAGCAAGCTTCATTTGCCCCGCCATGCGCTGGACCCCATAAGCAAGCAATACCGGCGGAAATAGCCGCAAATGGATTGGTACCAGAAGATCCGCATAAACGCACAGTTGAAGTCGAAGCGTTTTGCTCGTGATCGGCATGCAGAATAAAAATTCGATCTAAGGCCTTAACTAAGACCGGGTTAATTTTATAAGGCTCGCACGGTGTAGCAAACATCATGCGCATAAAATTAGCGGTGTATGAAAGAGAATTATCGGGATAAATAAAAGGCTGCCCAATTGAATACTTATAAGACATTGCTACCAAGGTAGGCATTTTAGCAATTAAGCGAATTTGAGCAATATGACGCGCCATGGGTTCGGAGTAGTCGATTTGATCATGATAGAAAGCGGCCATTGCCCCAACTAGCCCAGTTAAGACCGCCATGGGATGAGCATCACGACGAAAACCGCGCAAGAAAAATTGCATTTGCTCATGCACCATAGTGTGATGCATAACCAATTCTTCAAAGCCGCTCTTTTCAGTTTGATTGGGTAATTTACCCTTGAGCAGTAAATAACAAATTTCTAAGAAATCGCATTTACCAGCCAAATCTTGAATTGGATACCCACGATAGAGCAATTCGCCTTTGTCGCCATCAATAAACGTAATTTTCGAACTGCACGAAGCGGTTGAAAGAAAACCAGGATCATAAGTAAATTTACCCGTCTGCCCATAGAGTTTGCGGATGTCAATCACCTCAGGCCCTACCGTACCTTTATAAATAGGTAAGTCGATATCGGGTGTGCCATCAGAAAAAGAAAGCTTCGCTTTAATGTCGGATTCAATCATGATTCATCCTCAAGGGTTCCAAATTAACAATCGGTAGTGCAATTGTGCTACTTATTTTTCCCGCAACATCAACAATAATTTCTGCAAGACCGGCGATTCCAGCGCATTTCCCAGGGCTGCGACGGTATTGCTACGACTTAATAACAGCTCAAGTAAATCATTGTCGTCTAAAGCCAATAATTGACTCAAAGCCACAGCTTGCTCTTGATCCAAAACTGCCCCGTAGCGCTTAAAAAAACGCTCCAAAATTAAATCGTTTTCCAATAATCCCCGTCGCGCTGCCGCATGCAAACGATAGCGTTCGGCCGAAGTTAAGCTCATTTTGCTAGCTTCATACCGCCCTACGAACCATCAACTCCTTAATTTTGCCAATGGCCTTTGTCGGGTTCAGGTGCTTAGGACAAACATCTACACAATTCATAATCGTATGACAACGGAATAAACGATAAGGATCTTCGAGATTATCAAGTCGAAGTGCGGTAGCCTCATCACGACTATCGGCAATAAAGCGGTAGGCCTGTAACAAGCCCGCAGGTCCAACAAATTTATCGGGATTCCACCAAAATGACGGGCAAGCAGTAGAACAAGAAGCGCACAAAATGCACTCGTATAAGCCATCTAGCTCTTCACGTTCAGCGGGGCTTTGTAAGCGCTCTTTTTCGGGCGGTGGGGTCTCGTTAATTAAGTACGGTTTAATCGATAAGTACTGCTTAAAGAACAAGGTCATATCAACAATTAAATCGCGTACGACCGGTAACCCAGGCAGCGGACGCAACACAATGGTTTTGGGCAAGCTACGCATATTCGTCAAGCAGGCCAAACCATTTTTACCATTGATATTCATGGCATCTGAACCGCAAACACCTTCGCGACACGAGCGCCGAAAAGAAATGGTTTCGTCCATCTTCTTTAAAGTAATTAAAGCATCTAACAACATGCGCTCATCGCTTAATTCAATTTCATAACGCTGCATGCGAGGCGCGTCATGGGTCTCGGGATCGTAACGATAGATTTCAAAAATACGGGTATCACTCATTTCAATTCTTTCGTCTACAAATAGGCATTAAAAGGTGCGTTCTTTTGGGGGTACAGATTCAATGGTTAGCGGCTGTAGTTGCACTGGTTTGTAATCCATACGATTACCCGCACTAAACCACAATGAATGCTTTAGCCAATGCACATCATCTCGTTTTGGATGGTCATCATGTGAGTGGGCGCCGCGGCTTTCTGTGCGTGCCGCTGCAGAAATCATGGTGGCATTGGCCGTTTCAATGAGATTGGCGATTTCTAAAGCCTCAATTCGCGCAGTATTAAAAATTTGTGACTTATCTTTAACCCATAAATGATTCGCCCGCTCGGTCAACAGCGCCATTTGGCGTACGCCCTCATCCATTAATGTTTGATTGCGAAATACCCCCGCATAGGTTTGCATAGTTTTGCGAATCTCGTTGGCTACATCTTGCGCATACTCACCGCTAGTAGAAGCATCTAACTTAGCTATGCGCGCCACACTCTTGCTGCCTGCATCTACTGGTAAGGCCTTATGCTCACGGTCTTTTAAATTGGCTGCAACTATATGATTACCCGCAGCGCGCCCAAAGACCAATAAATCAAGTAAAGAATTGGTACCTAAACGATTGGCACCATGTACTGAAACACATGAGCACTCTCCAATGGCATAGAGGCCCTGCACAATATGATTGGGATTACCGTCTTTGGGTACGACAACTTGACCATGAATATTAGTGGGGATACCACCCATTTGATAGTGAATCGTCGGCACCACTGGAATCGGCTCTTTAGTCACATCAATATTGGCAAAGTTCATACCAATTTCATAGACCGAGGGTAAGCGTTTCATAATGGTTTCAGCGCCAATATGGGTTAAGTCGAGCACGACATAATCGCCATTCGGGCCACAACCCCGACCCTCCTTAATTTCTTGATCCATCGAGCGCGAGACAAAATCGCGGGGCGCTAAATCTTTTAAAGTGGGGGCGTAACGCTCCATAAACCGTTCGCCATCTTTGTTGCGCAATACGCCACCTTCGCCACGACAGCCTTCAGTTAGTAATACACCAGCTCCGGCTACTCCAGTGGGGTGAAACTGCCAAAATTCCATATCTTCTAAAGGAATACCAGCGCGTGCTGCCATGCCCATGCCATCGCCAGTATTAATATAGGCATTGGTTGAAGCAGACCAAATGCGCCCCGCCCCACCCGTTGCCAAAATCACAATTTTGGCTTCAAGAATATACAGCTCGCCTGTTTCCATTTCTAGCGCAGTAACGCCGACGACATCGCCAGCTGCATCACGAATTAAATCGAGCGCTAGCCACTCCACATAAAAATGGGTTTTAGCCATCACATTGCGTTGGTACAAGGTATGTAACATTGCATGCCCAGTTCGGTCAGCTGCGGCGCAAGCACGCTGTACTGGCTTTTCACCATAATTCGCCGTGTGTCCGCCAAAGGGGCGCTGATAAATGGTGCCATCGGGATTGCGATCAAAGGGCATCCCAAAGTGTTCAAGCTCATACACAACCTTGGGCGCTTCGCGGCACATAAATTCAATCACGTCTTGATCACCCAACCAATCGGAGCCCTTCACCGTATCGTAAAAGTGATAGTGCCAATTGTCTTCACTCATATTACCTAAGGCAGCGCCAATTCCACCCTGTGCAGCAACGGTGTGTGAACGGGTTGGAAATACTTTACTTAGCACCGCCACATCTAGCCCGGCCTCAGCGAGTTGCAGTGAGGCGCGCATGCCAGAACCGCCTGCGCCAACAATCACTGCGTCAAAACGACGTCGCGGTAATGCTTTTTGAATCTCTGTCATCTCACACTTTCCACAAAATTTGAATAGCGTAAGCAGTGCAAGCTATCAACCACAGAGCTGTTAGGGCTTGTAAAGTTAAGCGCGTTCCCACCGGCTTGATGTAATCCATCCAAATATCACGCATACCAACCCAAGCATGATAAAAAAGACTGAGAAAAGCCAGTAAGGTCAGCAGCTTCATGAATTGATTGCTGAACAAGCTAGCCCAAGCGGTGTAATTTGCGCCCCCATTGAGCACATAGTCGCCCAATAAAATCAAGGTGAAGACCACCATCACCACCGCAGTCACGCGCTGAATCAACCATTCTTTTAAGCCATAATGCGCGCCAACAACGAGACGACGCGGACCAACGTTATAAATTGACATCCTGTTCCTTACCTTAAAACAAACCAAATAATTTTGCGCCCAAAATCAGCGTCAGCGAGAGACTAATTATCAAAACTCCAATTGCCGAACGATTAGCTGGAACTTTGTCGATACCAATTTCACGATCTAGAAGCAGATAACGAATGCCGGCAAAAAAATGATGCAGAAAACTCCAAATCAATCCCAAGAGCACTAATTTCGCTAGAGGGTTAGCAACAATGGCTTGGAATTTTTTATAACTGAGTTCTGAGGCGAGGCTCTGATCAAGTAAATACAACAAGAATGGCAAACAAAGAAATAAAGCCGCACCACTAATGCGGTGCAAAATAGAAACCTTCCCTGCCCAAGGTAAGCGGTAATGAATTAACTGCGCCAAGCCAATATTGCGGTAGACCGGCTTGGGTCGCGAAGGGTTCAAGTCCTGCTGGGCGTCAGCCATGTTTTATCTCGGTATAAAAAGGAATAATCGATTAAATATGTTGTATTGCAACATATTTTAGTAGAAAGCAGGAAAGCATGGGGGGATTTTCCATCATTAGGCCTAACTTAAGGTATTTTCATAGTGTTGCGTACTCGTTTCATAACGGGCGAGGCGCATTTCTACAGGCTTATTGCCATAGGAATAAGAAACCCGCTCCACCAATAAAATCGGCGCCCCCAATTGCAAATTTAAGCGCTCTGCGCTCATCGCGTCACTAGCAACGGCCTTAATTTTCTCCTCTGCCCGTACCATATGTGTGGCAAAGGTCGATTCATAGAGAGCATACAGGGGGCCCGCCCAAGCTTGTAAGGTAGCTAAATTCAGCGTCTTAAAACGCAAGCTGGGCAACCAAATTTGCTCAAAGACAATCGCCTTACCCGCAAAGGTTTGCACGCGCTCAATTTCAATTAGACTCTCCCCTGCTTTAATTTTCAAAACCTGCGTAATAAAAGCGGGGGCTTTCATTTTTTTGCAACTGAGAAAGTGATTTTTTAAAACCATTGCTTGGCCGCCATCGGGCGCTAAGCGCAGAAATCGAAACTGCTGGCGCTCTTCATGGTGGGTGGCAACAAACGTGCCTTTGCCTTGCTTACGAATCAATAAGTTTTGGGCAGTTAACTCATCAATCGCCTTGCGTACGGTACCTTGGCTAACTTCATAGCGGGCTGCTAATTCAAATTCGCTAGGAATGACCTCCCCAGGCTGCCATTCCCCCGCTTGCAAACTAGCGAGCAACATGGCTTTAATCTGTTGATAAAGCGGGCTAAAGGTGGCTAAAGCAGTTAAATTGGCACTCAAGATGACTCCAATAAAAAGCTATTTTGGCCCTGGCAAAGGCAAAAAATAAGTGGTTTTGAGGTCTTATAGAAGACATGGTTGACAGTGTAATAGGGGAATCCCTAAACTTAAAGGGATAATAGAAGTAATTTTTAACCTTCATCTGGAGTTTTAGTAATGGCAAAAGCACCCATGCGCGTCGCAGTTACCGGCGCAGCCGGCCAAATTGGCTATTCCCTGCTGTTTCGTATTGCCAATGGCGATTTATTAGGCAAAGATCAACCGGTGATTTTGCAACTGCTTGAAATTCCTGATGAAAAAGCGCAAAAGGCACTAGCAGGCGTGATGATGGAGCTCGATGATTGCGCCTTCCCCCTCCTCGTGGGTATGAGCGCTCACAGCGACCCCCTGACGGCATTTAAAGATGTTGATATTGCGATGCTGGTCGGAGCTCGTCCACGTGGCCCTGGCATGGAACGCAAAGATTTACTCTCGGCTAACGCCCAAATTTTTACTGCACAAGGTAAGGCGCTCGACGCTGTTGCCAAACGCACAGTCAAGGTCTTGGTAGTGGGTAATCCCGCTAATACCAACGCCTATATTGCGATGAAATCAGCGCCAGGCTTACCCGCTAAAAACTTTACTGCGATGTTGCGCCTTGATCACAATCGCGCGCTTTCTCAATTGGCGGCGAAAATGGGCAAACCAGTCGCTGAAATTGAAAAATTAATTGTCTGGGGAAACCACAGTCCGACGATGTATCCAGACTATCGCTTTGCCACGATTAACGGCGAATCGGTAGAAAAACTGATTCATGATCCAGCTTGGAATAAGGATGTTTTTATTCCTACAGTTGCGAAACGCGGCGGCGCCATCATTGAAGCTCGCGGCCTATCTTCTGCGGCCTCGGCTGCAAATGCAGCTATTGATCATATGCATGATTGGGTGCTTGGTACTAATGGCAAATGGACCACAATGGGTATTGCCTCAAAAGGCGACTATGGTATTCCAGCTGAAATGATTTATGGTTTCCCCGTTATTTGTGCAAATGGGGAATATCAATTGGTTGAAGGTTTAGCCATTGATGAGTTTTCACGTGAACGCATGACTCACACCTTGAATGAATTACTTGAAGAACAAGCAGGCGTAAAGCACTTACTTACTTAATTAAGGAACACAACATGAAAAAAATCGCACTGGTACTACCTCTCAAAATCGCGCTGGCAAGTACTGCTTGCTTAGTTGCATTAACGAGTCAAGCACAAAGTCTGCGCAATTCTTCGCCCTTCTCTTGGACCTGCAGTAATGGCATGGAACTCAAAACCTCCGGCACAGCTGAAAATCTCACTTTAGAATGGAACTCGAAAAACTTTGTGATGAACAAAGAAACGTCCTTACCCGGCAGTTTGCGCTATAAAAATATGGACACGGGTCTAGACCTCGTGGTGTTGGGCAATAAAGCCATGCTCTTTAATATTAAGAGTGGCGTACGCTTAGCTGATTTTTGCCAAACTGCTGACATGAAAGGCGGCAAAGACCCTCACCTGTTTACTAAAGTCGAATAAGACTAATGAAATAAAGGTTGTTGGGTAGGCGTGTCTTCTGGCATTTCCGCATGCACCACTTCACCTTGACGATCTGGGAACAGGGGCGCCCCACAGTCGTCACACAATTCGGGCGCAAACAAAACGGCGTGTCGAAAAACGTCTTCAATTCCAGCATCCCGTAGCGCGTCACAAATTTCTTTAATGGGGCTTTCATCGTTTGAAACATCATTTAACGCGTCGTTAGCAACATGTTCGCGATCGTAAAGGGGCCAAATTACGCCATAGACAACATCGCCCGAACCCTTCATGCTAAAGGCTAAACGATATTCATCGGCCTGCTCTTCGCCAAAAGCACCAACTACACATGATAAGCCCGCCGGAATGATGCTCAGCGCAGATTCTAGAAAGTTAACCGCTGCCCGAATACTCAGGGGACGCACTTGTTTATCCGCTAAGCGGCAATTAGTGAAATATGCTTCAGGCAATAGTAAATTAAATTCACAGCCAGGAAACAAACTTGCAATTGGTTCATGCATAGCCGCTTGCCACTCGACTAAACTCACGCCACGCTCTTGTCTGGACGGGGTTTCAGCCTGCCAACGAAATAACGGTTGCGAACTGGGAGCGGCAATAACCGCAATAATAAAACGCGGATCTGCTAATACTGCAATTGTTTCAGACATACCGCGCATCTCTAATTTCATCTCGCTAGCAGAAACTGCTGCCGTCGATAAAGCATCAAGCAAAATCCGGGTTTGGCAATGCGAATGGGGCATTTGATCGATGCTATATAACCAAGGCACAATTGCTAGACGCGTATCGGTGGCGGCAATCGAACGTTGTAGTGCTAAAGCAGTTGCTTCAATCACTTGCACAGGCAAAGCGCCCGACGGAATTTGATACCGCGTATGCGCCACAATGGGCATGGCAATTAAGAGTGCATCCCAACTTTGCCCTTCGTATTCAAGCGTCAGCGATTCGGCTAAAGTTTCTGCGTTATCCGCCAAAACTTCAAAAGCGACTGTATTAATTTTAAAAGTTTGATCTAATGCTGCGTCAATCACGTTTTGATTTTGGCTTTTTAGCAGGCGCGCTAAACGCTCAAGTAAGCGAAGTTCCCAAAACTCATCCTCAATTCGACTGCCCGATGCCGCGAGGGAAATCGCATCGGCCACTAAGCGATCGGCTTCGGGCGAAGAACGTTGTGAGGTTTTTGAACGGTAGACAGCCATAATGAAAAGCCTTAATTTTTTTCTGCGCGATAAAAAACCGGTTGTAATGGCTTTGATGCTGCTGCATTGTAGCGGTAACCAGCTAAATTAAATTCCCTTAAATCAGCAGCGTCGGTAAGCCGATTTTCAACCACAAAACGCGTCATTAGGCCACGCGCCCGTTTTGCATAAAACGAAATAATTTTGTATTGCCCTGCTTTCGCATCTTTAAAAACTGGGGAGACAATGGGGCAATCGAAGTCTGCAGCTTGTAACACCTTAAAGTACTCCTCGGAAGCCAAGTTTAGTAAAAAAGGATTTTTTTGGCTCGCAAGGATTTTTTTTAGTGCTTTGGTAATCCGCTCACCCCAAAACTCATACAGATTTTTCCCCCGCCCATTTTTGAAGGCAGTGCCCATTTCTAAGCGATAAGGCTGCATTAAATCAAAGGGTTTTAGCACCCCATACAGCCCCGAAAGAATTCGCACATGGTCTTGCGCAAAATCTAAGGCCTTGGTATTTAAGGTGCTGGCATCCAAACCGTCATACACGTCGCCATTAAAGGCAAAAAGGGCTTGCTTGCTATTTGCCGCGGTAAATTTACTCGACCAATCGCGAAAACGGCCGACATTTAAGGCTGCTAATGGATCAGATAGACCCATTAGCTTAGCTAATTGTGGGGGCGAGAGTGTTTTTAAGCTGGCAATCAATTCAGCGGCTTCGGGCACGAATTCAGGGAGAGTGTGCTTTTTCAGCTTCACTGGGGTTTGGTAATCTAACGATTTTGCAGGGGAAAGAACGATCAGCATGGCACAATTTGGTTATGAAGAAACAAGATTCCCCCTATTTTAGCGACAGCACGCCACCATCAGCACATTCCGCTGCAATTGCGCCCTTTCCCTCGCGCTTACCACACGTGGGGACGACCATTTTTACTATCATGTCGGCGCTCGCCAGCGAGTCAAAGGCAATTAATTTAGGCCAAGGTTTCCCCGACTTTCCGTGCGATCCCGCTCTGATTGCAGCAGTGAGTGCTGCCATGATGGCTGGTCATAATCAATATCCACCCATGGCAGGTATTCTTGAATTACGCCAAGCGATTGCCGAGAAAATTCTAGCTTTGTATGGCAAAAGTTATCAGCCTGAAACCGAAATCACAATTACTGCGGGAGGGACACAAGGTATTTTGACCGCTGTGCTCTGTTGTGTTCATTCTGGTGATGAAGTCATTTTGCTCGAGCCAGCGTACGATAGCTACCAACCCGCCATTGAACTAGCAGGTGGCAAACCCATTGGCATTGCGCTTCAAACCATCCGCGATCAGAAAGGCCAAGTAACTTCTTATGAAATTCCTTGGGAGCAATTAAGTCAGGCGATCAATAAAAAAACTCGCCTCATCATGATTAACTCACCCCATAATCCTACGGGCATGGTGTGGAGCAAGGCCGACTTAGATCGCTTGGCAACACTACTTGCAAATACCGATATCCTAGTTTGTAGCGACGAAGTATATGAACATATGGTCTACGATGGCCAAGCGCACCAAAGCGTTGCTAGTCATCCGCAATTGGCTAAACGTAGCTTTCTGATTTCGAGCTTTGGCAAAACCTATCATGTCACTGGCTGGAAAATTGGCTATGTCGCCGCACCAGCCGAACTTACGCATGAGTTTCGTAAGGTTCATCAATTTAATGTCTTCACGGTAAATACGCCAGTGCAATATGGTATTACCCAGTATCTAAAGACTGCCGCACACTATCAAAATTTACCGCGTTTTTATCAAGCTAAACGGGATTATTTTCGCGCCGGTTTAGCGAACACGCGCTTTCAACTCCTGCCTTGCCCTGGTACTTATTTTCAATGTGTCGATTATTCCGCCTTAACCGTGCCCGAAGCGAAATTGAATGAAAGTGATTTTTGCCGTTGGCTGACGACTGAAATCGGCGTCGCGGCTATTCCGGTTTCAGCCTTCTATGCCAAGCCACTGGAATCAGGCGTCGTGCGCTTCTGCTTTGCTAAGCAGACCGAAACGTTAAAAAGTGCATTATTACGCCTCCAGCACTTGTAAAATCAAGCAATCACTTTAAGGAAACCAGATGGTAAAGAAACACACACCCATGGAAGTCTATAGCTGGCCAACCCCCAATGGGCACAAGATCCATGTGATGATGGAGGAATGCGGTTATCAATTAGGCCGTGATTGGGACGCTTATGCTGTGGATATTGGCAAAGGCGACCAATTTAATCCTGATTTTTTAACGATTAGCCCCAATAATAAAATTCCTGCTTTAGTCGATCCGCATGGGCCTGATGGCAAGCCAATTCATCTCTTTGAATCGGGTGCAATTTTGCTCTATCTCGCCGGGAAAACAGGTCGCTTTCTACCGAAATCAACCCGCGATAAATATGTCGTCATGGAATGGTTGATGTTTCAAATGGGAGGGGTTGGGCCCATGTTAGGCCAAAACCACCACTTTCGTCTCTACGCGCCTGAAAAAATTGACTACGCCGTGAATCGCTATACCAATGAAGCCAAGCGCATTTATGGGGTCATGGATCGACAACTGGCCAAGCATCCATTTATTGCTGGCAAGGAATATACGATTGCTGATATTGCGACTTATCCTTGGACCCGCAATTGGAAAAATCAGGGTATTGAATTGGATGACTTCCCCCATTTTAAAAAATGGTATGAAAAAATTGGCGCTCGCCCTGCAGTTCAACGCGGCGTCCAAGTACTTGCAGAATTTCGTAAACCGCTAACTAACGCTCCCGCGAAAGATCAGCTCTTTGGCATAAGCCCAAAGCAGAAAAGCTAAAACCAGATTAAGCAAGTGCTGCAACATTTAATGTCGTAATTATTTAATAGAGAGTATGCCGTGAAAATTCAATCAGTCGGAATTATCGGCGCAGGCACAATGGGTAATGGCATCGCGCAGGTTTGCGCAGTTGCTGGTCTTGATGTCGTAATGATCGACATGAACGATGCTGCGGTTAAGCGTGGTCTAGATCAAATCAATACAAGCTTAGATCGCCTCATTAAAAAAGCGGTGCTTACAGCTGAAGCGAAAGAAATTGTCCTACAAAAAGTAAAAGGTAGTACTAACTATAACGATCTCGCTGGGCTCTCAATCATCATTGAAGCTGCTACCGAAAATCAGGCGACTAAAGAAAAAATTCTACAGCAAATTGATGAGATTGTTAGCGCCGAAACGATTATTGCCACCAATACCTCTTCACTATCGATTACTAAACTCGCGGCCTTAAATTCCAATCCAGCGCGTTTTATCGGCATGCATTTTTTTAATCCACCGCCCTTAATGGCTTTGGTTGAGGTCATTCGCGGTCTACAAACTAGCGATGCCACTCATGATGCGGTAATTGCAATGGCTAAATATATTGGCAAAGAACCGATCACCGTTAAAAATTCACCCGGCTTTGTAGTGAACCGCATTTTGTTGCCGATGATTAATGAAGCATTTTTTGTGCTGGCCGAAGGTTTAGCGAGCGCTGAAGATATCGACGCGGGTATGAAATTGGGTTGCAATCAACCTATTGGTCCCTTGGCATTAGCCGACTTAATTGGTCTTGATACTTGTCTAGCTGTCATGCAGGTGTACTTTGAAAACTTTAGTGATTCAAAATATCGGCCTTGCCCCCTCCTCCAAGAGCTTGTGGCGGCCGGCTACTTAGGCCGTAAAACAGGCCGTGGCGTGTATCAATATGCCACTTAAAGCAGTACGCCTTCTGGGTTACGCCGGCCTCTTACCGTTTATTGGTTTGACATTCGTAACGCAACTGGGCTCAACGCCGAATAATTTTCTCGCCGCTGAATCCTTAGCGGGATATGGCGCAGTCATTGTGGCATTTTTAGGTGCAATCCATTGGGGTGCTAGCTTGCGCTCAATCAACTCAACTCCTACTACTGCCACAAGGTGGAGCGAACGCAATGCCTGGGTGTGGGGTGTGATTCCGGCCTTAACCGCTTGGTTGGCCTTGCATCTCTATATTCCGGTAGCGCTGCTCATTTTGGCAGCACTATTACTGATTCAGTTAGTAATTGATAAAACTACTTACCCCCACTACTTCAGCAATGAAGTTGCTTGCCGCGTATTCCTGCAGATGCGCACCCATCTCACTTTCGTGGCGATGGCTTGCTTAGCCTGGAGTGCTAACGTGATTCTGCTGAATTAAACAGTATGGGCGAGCTCTTTGATACGCAGCCGCCGCCACCATTAGCCGAGGCTTTACGCCCTAAAACAATTGACGCAGTGATTGGTCAGACCCATTTATTGGCAGCTGGCAAACCGCTAAATCTCGCCTTTGCTTCAGGTCAACCGCACTCGATGATTTTATGGGGGCCGCCAGGTGTAGGTAAAACCACTTTAGCGCGACTGTCTGCACAAGCCTTTCAACGCGACTTCATTGCTATTTCTGCAGTCTTGGCAGGCGTAAAAGAAATTCGCGAAGCCATTGAACGCGCCCAGCAAACCATGGCGCAATTTGGCCGCCAAACAATTTTATTTGTCGATGAAATTCACCGCTTCAATAAAAGTCAACAAGATGCACTCTTACCCCATGTTGAATCGGGCCTCTTTACTTTTATTGGTGCCACTACCGAAAATCCTTCCTTCGAAGTCATCTCAGCGCTCTTATCACGTGCGCAAGTCTATGTGCTCAAACCGCTCAGCACCGCTGAGCTCAAGCTACTCTTAACCCGCGCGCGCGCTGCTGCACTCCCCGATATCGCCTTTGATAGTGCGGCCATTGAAGCTTTAGTGGCACATGCCGATGGTGATGCCCGCCGCTTACTCAATTTAGTCGAACAAATTCGCAATGCCCTCTCAGCCCCAGGCTGTGAAGTCAAACAAATTGATCAAGCTTATGTGCAAAATACCTTGGCGAGCAATGTCAGGCGCTTTGATAAGGGCGGCGATCAGTTTTATGATCAAATTTCTGCTTTGCATAAATCCGTCCGCGGCTCGCATCCCGATGCAGCGCTCTACTGGTTATGCCGCATGCTTGATGGCGGCGCCGACCCACGTTACTTAGCCCGCCGGATTGTGCGCATGGCCTGGGAAGATATCGGCTTGGCCGATCCCCGCGCGATGCAATTGGCTAACGATGCAGCGCAAACCTATGAGCGACTAGGCTCACCTGAAGGTGAATTAGCCCTTGGTCAAGCAGTCGTGTATTTAGCAGTAGCGGCTAAAAGTAATGCGAGTTACAACGCCTACAACGCCGCACGCGCCTTTGTGGCAGGCGACCAAAGTCGTGAAGTACCAATCCATTTACGTAACGCGCCTACTCAGCTAATGAAAGGGCTTGGTCATGGTCACGCCTACCGTTATGCACACGATGAACCCCATGCTTATGCTGCCGGTGAAACTTATCTACCGACTGGTATGCCAGAGCCCCGCTGGTATGAGCCAGTTGAGCGCGGCTTAGAAAGCCAAATTGCGGAAAAAATGGCTTTTTTGCGTCAATTGGACGTCGACGCGAAGAAATAAGCGATTGTCAAAAAACTCCCCTATACTGTATAAAAATACAGTATATGCAAAATTCACTTATTCGCCCCAAATACCCGCTGCAAGTCGCTCGTTTTCCGCTCTACGCCTGCCCGGCTCCGGCAGGTTTTCCTTCGCCTGCCGCCGATCATTACGATAAGCGCCTTGATCTGAATGAGCATCTGGTTTTGCATCCCGAAGCGACTTTTTTTCTACGCGTCAAGGGCGACTCGATGATTGGCGCCGGTATTCACGATAACGATTTATTGGTGATTGATCGCTCAGTCGAGCCCACCCATGGCCGCGTCGTCATTGCTGTAATTGATGGTGAGCTCACCGTTAAACGACTGCATCGGCAGCGCGGCAAAATTATTCTTAAAGCTGATAATCCCAGCTATCCCGATCTGGCCATCGCAGCCGACCAAGAATTACAAATTTGGGGCGTGGTCTCACACGTAATTCATAAGCCATAGCCCTTCGTCACCGCCTCTCGACTAGCAATTTTCTTCCCATTCTGGCCATTCATTCTTTTTCATGCCCCAACCATTTAACAGTGCACCATCTACCTTTGCGCTCATTGACGCCAATAATTTTTATGTTTCTTGTGAGCGCGTCTTTAATCCGCAGCTAGAAAAAAGGCCCGTAGTTGTACTTTCAAATAACGATGGTTGTATCGTCGCGCGTAGTCAAGAAGCAAAAGATTTAGGTATTGGCATGGGCATCCCTTTTTTTCAAGCTAAACATCTAATGCAAAGCCATGGTCTCATTTGGTTTAGCTCCAACTACACACTCTATGGTGATATGAGTGCGCGTATGATGACTTTACTTAGCAGTTTTGCACCCCAACAAGAAATTTATTCCATTGATGAATGCTTTCTCGATCTAACCGGCATCCATCATGATGCCGTCAGCTATGGCCAAACCATTCGTCGGTCTACGCGGCGCTACTTAGGTTTACCCACTAGCGTAGGTATCGGCAAAACCAAAACCCTCGCCAAATTAGCAAACCATCTCGCCAAAAAACGCCCACAGTATGGCGGTGTTTTCGATTGGCAGGCTTGTGAGCCCTTGGTAGAAGATTGCTTAATGGCCCAAATAGATGTCGGTGAAATTTGGGGTGTTGGTAGACGCTTACGCGTGCAATTAAGAGCGCTGGCAATTCAAACTTGCCGCGATTTGAAATATGCGCAGGCCAGCTTAATCCGTCAACGTTTTGGCGTTGTACTCGAGCGCACAGTTGCAGAATTAAATGGCCTCGCTTGTCTCGCCTTAGAAGATACCCAAACCAATCAGGAAAAGCGCAAACAACAGATTATTTCGAGTAAAAGTTTTGGTCAACCCATTACCACATTGACCGATTTAAGTGCAGCCGTATTAAGCTACACTGCGCGCGCGGCAGAAAAATTGCGCCAACAAGACTCAGTCTGCTCACATATCGTCGTATTCATCCAAACGAATCCTTTTTCCAGCCAACAAAAACAGTATGCGAATAGCCTTACCTTACCCCTGATTGTGGCAAGTAACGATACCCGTCGCTTAGCACAACTCGCGGTCTTAGGCATCGAAAAAATCTATCGCGCAGGGTATCGCTATAAAAAAGCAGGGGTCATCCTACTCGGATTACACCCTGCTACGCAGCAACAAGGGAATCTATTCGTGGCAGATGCGCCTGCGCGCAATAATAAAGTCATGCATGTCATGGATCACCTCAATCAAAAGTATGGTGCCAATACCTTAAGCTTGGCTGGCGCTGGTCTGCAGCCACACTGGCGCATGCAGGCGTCCCAACGCACCCCCAACTACACTACCGCTTGGGATGAACTAGCACAAGCCCATGCTGATCGTTAGAACCCAGAAAACTAATACTCAATACAATTAGGGATGACTGCCTTGCAGCGTAACTTATTCAGCTCTTTTTAAAGGAAATTGCTATGCGTAAAATTCTGGTTTTATTCACAACTATCGTCAGCCTGGCTTGCTTTGCACAATTCGCCTATGCAGGCCCTAAAGTTGAAATGAAAACGACTTTGGGTAGCTTTGTGGTTGAATTAGATGCAACTAAAGCGCCTAAATCAACTGCTAATTTTTTGAATTATGTCAAAAGCGGTTTTTATAATGGCACTATTTTTCATCGTGTCATTGACGGCTTCATGATTCAAGGTGGTGGCTTTACTGCCGAAATGGTACAAAAACCAACCCAAGCACCAATTCCTTCAGAAGCCCAAAACGGCCTCAAGAATCAAGCCTACACCATTGCCATGGCACGTACTGCCGATCCTGATTCAGCCACTGCACAATTTTTTGTTAACGTCAAAGACAATGAAGCCCTCAACTATCCCAATGCTGCAGGTAATGGTTATACCGTCTTTGGCAAAGTGATTTCAGGCATGCAAACTATTGATGCCATCAAAAAAGTGCAGACTACAACGGTAAATGTGCCTGGTGCGGGACGCTTCGCTGATGTACCAACCGTGCCGGTTGTGATTCAGTCGGCCACTATTTTGAATTAAGCTAATTCATTTCCGCCAACTAACTGCCGTAAGCGTTCACAATGATCTTGCTTGATGATGTTGAAAGCACGCCTGCGCTACCAACCAGTCGCCTCTACCGCCACCCAACTCAATACTGGGCTGCTAAACAGGTCACAGAAATTGCTAGCTGTCTTACGGCAATTGAGTCTGCGACCCAACAAGGTCTCTATGTAGTCGCTGCCTTTGCTTATGAATTAGGTCACTATTTACAAGGCATGTCGTCGCGCAATGATCATGCGCCGCAACCTGCTAAAGCAATGACCGAAGATCCTTTAATTGAAGCCTGGGCTTTTTCAACGGTCAACAAGCTGAGTAAAACAGAGGTAGATCAATGGCTTTTGGCAGAGCTACAACAATTGCCGCCAGATGAAGCGAGCGCAGGGGTAGCTCATTTAAGTGAGTCCCTTTCAGCAACCGACTTCAGTGCTGATATTGCGCGCATTCAAGCGTGGATACAAAGTGGCGATACCTATCAAATTAATCATACTTATCAAGTGCGAGGTCAAGCCTATGGTGCACCACTAGCTCTCTATGCCCGCTTACGCGCCCGTCAACCAGGTCGTTATGGTGCATTTGTGGCGGCCAACACACATTATATTTTGTCGCACTCGCCCGAACTCTTTGTCCAGCGCACTGGCCAGCAAATTGCGGCGATGCCGATGAAAGGTACAGCCAATGCACTTGAAAGCTCAACTGCAGCATTAAGCGCCGACCCTAAAAATCGCGCAGAAAATGTCATGATTGTAGATTTATTACGTAACGATCTTGGTCGCATTGCGCTTACTGGTAGCGTTACTGTGCCTGCATTATTTGAAGTGGCCCGTCATGGTGATGTATTACAGATGACGTCAACCGTCACCGCCCAATTACAGCCTAGAATTTCATTACAACAAATCTTGGCGGCAATTTTTCCTTGTGGTTCGGTCACTGGTGCGCCCAAAAAACGTAGTATGGAAATTATTCGTTCGCTCGAACCCCAAGCTCGCAACTATTACTGCGGCGCTTTAGGTTGGTTTGATCCCAACCAAGACTTTGCTTTAAGTGTACCCATTCGCACCATTCAATTAAGTCGCAATGCCGCAACCCAAGCAACCCATTTTGTGATGGGGGTAGGTGCAGGTATTACCAATGATTCAAATCCAGCCGCAGAATGGGAAGAGTGCCAAGTCAAGTCGGGTTTTTTAAGTCATTTACCCAGTAGCGTGGGTTTATTTGAAACCATCCGCGTCACTACAGGCCAAGCAGTACAACTGGCTGCCCACTACGCCCGTTTAACCAAATCAGCACAGAGTTTAGGCATTCCCATTTCATCATCACAGTGGCATAGCTGTGTTGAAGATGCCCTCCAGCAAATTCCTGCGCAGGGTGAGTTTCGTCTTAGAATCGATTTATCGCCTGCGGGCTTGTTGTCATTTCAATTTAGCGCGCTAGCGGCCCTCCCAAGCCCAGTCAACATTTTTTGGGCGCAAGATTTGCTCCGCGATCCTGCCATGGCCATCATGCATTCCGGTAATCTGCTCTTACAACATAAAACTACTCAACGCTTAGCCTACGATACGGCTTGGCAAGCGGCAGTTCAGCAAGGCGGCTTTGATGCCCTCTTTACTAATGAGCAAGGCATGGTTACCGAAGGGGGGCGGAGTTCGCTGTTTATCCGTCCCAAAGAAAGCCAGCAATGGTTAACGCCACCCCTCACTGCGGGCGTCTTACCTGGAATCATGCGCCAACAGTTACTCGATGATAATCAGCGTCAAACCCATGAGGTCAACCTGACTGTTGCTGAAGTCTTAGCTGCCGAAGAGATTATTATTTGTAATGCCCTACGTGGCCCCTTGTCGGCCACTTTTTAATATCACTCCCGCATTCCGCCTTAATAAAACGAATTCCTGATGAAATATTGCACCCGCTGTGGCTCACCCGTCACCCTACACATTCCCGCTGATGACACTCGTCTGCGCCATGTTTGTACGGTTTGTCAACACATTCACTATCTCAATCCCCGTAATGTAGTCGGAAGTATTCCCATCTGGCAGCAGCAAGTATTACTTTGTCGGCGGGCGATTGAACCACGTTTGGGTTTCTGGACCTTACCCGCAGGATTTTTAGAAATTGGAGAAAGTACTAGTATGGGTGCAGCGCGTGAAACTCTCGAAGAAGCGGGTGCTGAGGTCGATATTGGGCCGCTTTACTCCCTGCTAAATGTGGCTCATGTCGAGCAAGTCCATCTATTTTATTTAGCGCAAATGCGTAGCGCAGATTTTTTAGCGGGCACGGAAAGTTTAGAGGTAGCCCTATTTAATGAAGCCGATATTCCTTGGTCTGAGATTGCGTTTCCGACTGTAAAACAAACGCTGCTCTGGTTTTTTGCTGATCGGGCTGCAGGTAAAATGGCTACGCACTTCGCTGGCAGTATGCATAGCCGAGATATTCTCCCGCACGAAAAAATCTAAGTGGTAATTACTCGATGAGTCCTATCCCGTGGCTTGGTATAGCCGATTCCTTTCCCGATCCCAGCCTTACTCCTGATCCCGATCCGGCCGTACCTGGGCTCTTCGCAGTAAGCGAACATATTTACCCCGGTCAATTGAGCCAAGCTTACCAATTAGGTTTATTTCCTTGGTATTCCGATCGTCAACCTGTCTTATGGTGGTCGCCCGACCCGCGCATGGTGCTGAGTCCCGCGCAATTTATTGTCAGTAAATCACTTCATAAATCCTTACGCCATTTTTATCATCAATCCAACACCCAAATACAAGTGGATCAGCATTTTGATGCTGTTTTAAGGGCCTGCGCCACCATCCAGCGCAAAAATCAGGAGGGCACCTGGATTACCCATGAAATAATTGAGGCCTACACCGCGCTTTATGAAGCTGGACATGCCCATAGCCTTGCCGTCCTTGAAAATGACCAATTATTGGGCGGCCTCTATTGTGTTAACTTTGGCGGTATGGTGTACGGAGAGTCGATGTTTAGTTATACCGACAATGCTTCAAAGATTGCCTTGGCAGCGCTTTGCGCATGGTGCTACGATCGAGGTGTGAAAATAATCGATTGCCAACAAGAAACTGCGCATTTAAATTCTTTAGGGGCTCGCCCCATTACACGCGCCGCATTTCTTCAACACATTAACCAAGCGATTCAACAAAACCAGACGGCGGTGCCATGGTCTTTTGATAAAGCAATTTTGCAACGCTGGCTATGACGCAAGTTAACGAGCTACCCTTAACGGCCCTACAGTTTTATGCCACCGCACCTTATCCCTGTAGCTATTTGCCCGATCAAATTGCCCGCTCGCAAGTTGCCACTCCTTCGCATTCCATTCATGCTGATTTATATGGCGAACTAGTCAATGCTGGTTTTCGACGCAGTGGTCTGTTTACATACCGGCCCTATTGCGATCAATGCCAAGCCTGCATCGCAACCCGCATTCCGGTCAACCAATTTAGCCCCAACCGCAGTCAACGTCGCGCTTGGAAAAAACATGCGCATTTACAAGTTCAAGTCTTAAATTTAACTTACCAAGAAGCACACTACGAACTCTACCAACAATACCAAAATCAGCGTCATGCAGGCGGAGATATGGATCGCGATGATGAAGACCAGTACCGCCAATTCTTATTACAAAGTCGGGTGAACTCTCGACTAGTAGAATTTCGCGATGGGCTCAGCGGCGAACATCCTGGCCGCTTACGCATGGTTAGCATGATTGATATTCTCGAACAGGGCATCTCTTCGGTCTATACTTTTTTTGATGCTAACGATGCCACTACTAGTTTTGGTACCTATAGCGTGCTCTGGCAAATTAATCAAACCCAGCAACTTGGCTTAAACTATCTCTATCTAGGCTATTACATTCAAGCCAGTGAGAAGATGGCCTATAAAGCAAAATTTCAACCGCTTGAGGGTTTAATTAACGAACAATGGCAAACCCTAGCCTCACCCGCTGTACTACCCTTGTCTAATGTATCGCCATGATTGACGTCTATGCCTTATTGCGCCCCGGTTTATTCTTAATCGACGCGGAGCAAGCGCATAACCTCACTTTAGGAAACTTAGACCGCGCAGAGCGCTTAGGCTTATTAAAATATGTTGTTCCCTCGATCACCCCTCAACCACAGACTCTCTGTGGTCTCACTTTCCCTAATCCGGTAGGTCTTGCTGCGGGACTCGATAAAGATGGTCGCCATATTGATGCTTTAGCCCGTTTAGGTTTTGGGTATTTAGAAATTGGTACCGTTACACCACGACCGCAAGCAGGCAATCCTCAGCCGCGCATGTTCCGCCTCAGCGCGGCACAAGCCTTAATTAACCGCATGGGCTTTAATAACGATGGCGTGGTCGCCTGTGTAGAGCGAGTGCGGCAATCCCATTTTTGGCAAACGGGCGGCATCATTGGCCTCAATATTGGAAAAAACGCCACGACCCCAATTGAGCATGCAGCGGATGACTATATCGCCGCAATGACGGCAGTCTATGAAGTCGCTTCGTACATCACCATTAATATATCGTCGCCAAATACGGCCCATTTACGCTCCCTCCAGGCAGAGGCGCCCTTGCGCGCCCTGTTGACCCATTTAAGTGAAGCACGTCAACGTTTAACCGATCAATTTGGCTTGAAAAAGCCGCTTTTTCTAAAAATTGCGCCCGACTTAGTAGCAAGCGATGTGGTTCTCATAGCCAATTTGCTTTTGGAGTATGGCATCGATGCAGTAATCGCTAGCAATACCACCACTTTGCGCGAGGGGGTACAAGGACTTGAACACGCCCAAGAAATGGGGGGACTCTCCGGCGCCCCACTTCAACAGCGCTCTAATCAACTCATTGCCAGCTTACATGCCCAACTCCACAATCAAATTCCCATTATTGGGGTGGGCGGCATCCTGTCGGGTCACGATGCCCAAGAAAAAATAAGCGCGGGTGCGCAACTCATTCAACTGTATACAGGACTGATATACCGCGGTCCCAGCCTCATTAACGAGTGCGTCAAGGCCCTCACACCCAAGCGCTAAAAGCGCAGCTATAAAATTTGATTTCATAATATGCAATCGTAGTAAGAATAGCTACAATAAGAGCATGACTATTGCCAAGCCCTCCAAAACGCCCAAAGCCATAGGGGAAGTGGGTAAAACTGCGATTCAGGTTGTCGAGCGCATGATGAATTTGCTCGATGCTTTGGCCGAGCAGGAGGAAGCCAGCCCTCTTAAAGTGCTAGCCGAGCAAACTGGCCTGCATTCCTCAACTGCGCACCGTATCCTCAACGACTTAGTTGCCTGTCGCTTGGTTGAGCGCGGCGATGGTGGTACCTACCGCCTAGGCTTGAAGCTTTTAGAGTTAGGTAATTTAGTCAAAGCGCGCCTATCGGTGCGTGAAGCTGCCCAAATGCCCATGCGTAACCTGCATAAACTTACTGGGGAAACGGTCAATCTTTCCTTGCGTCAAGGAGATGAAATTATTTATGTCGATCGCGCCTACAGCGAACGCTCTGGCATGCAAGTGGTTCGTGCTATTGGTGGTCGCGCGCCCTTGCACTTAACTTCGGTGGGTAAGCTCTTTTTAGCTAGCGATGAAGCGCCGCAAGTACGTGCCTATGCAACCCGCACAGGTTTAACTGGCCATACTCGCAATAGCATTACTGAAGTCAATGCGCTGGAAATGGAACTGGGTAAAGCAAAAAAATTAGGCCATGCCCGCGACGATGAAGAACTTGAGCTGGGGGTAAGCTGTTTGGCTGCGGGCATCTTTGATGACAGTGGAAAATTAGTAGCGGGTTTATCGTTAAGCGCCCCTACCGATCGTATGCAGGTAGACTGGCTTAAAGCCCTGCAAGAAACTGCCGTTCAAATCTCCCGTGGGCTTGGCTTTAAACCCAAACCAACTTCTTAAAATGATTCTCTAGCCTCACATTAATTGGCGCCCAGCAGGTGCAGCACCAATTGGAATGCGTTCATACCAATCTCGCACCCGTTCAGCATCGGCAAAGCGCGACTGTGTACCAACTGAATCTAAAAATACCAATAAAAGTGGTGCACCATTTACCCGTGCTTGCATCACCAAACATTTACCCGCAGCATTAATAAAACCCGTTTTTTGCAGGCCAATATCCATATTGCCAGAACGAACCAAGCGATTGGTATTTAAAAATTTTTGCGGCCGATTATTAATCAAAATAGTTTGCTCGGGTAAAGTAGAAAACTCGCGAATTAATTTATATTGGTAAGCAGCATTTAGCATGCGGGTTAAATCTTCTGCGCTAGCTACGTTTTCACTCATTAAACCGGTTGGGTCAGCGTAATTAGAATGCACCATGCCCAATTCTTTGGCCTTCCGATTCATCGCGGCAACAAACGCGGTCATACCGCCAGGATAATTACGCCCAAGGGTATAAGCAGCTCGATTTTCTGAAGACATTAAAGCTAAACGTAAAAAATCTTCGCGGCTAAAGGCAGAACCTAAAGCGATGCGTGAATGCTTATAGCTTTGCACATCCTCGGCATTAATTACCAAGAGCTCATCAAGGGGCAATTTAGAGTCGAGCACCACCATCGCCGTCATCAATTTGGTTATCGAGGCAATCGGTAAACTCACGTTCGAATTTTTCTCGAAAATCACTTCTTTAGTATCTTGATTCACAACTAAAGCTACGCTCGATTTCAAACTTAATTCATCATGCTGCCCACGCAAACCCAAGGCGGTGGCAAAGGATGGTCGCGCCGCTTCAGCAACCATAGTAGTGGGTTGGCGGGTAACGGTAATGCGTACTCGCTTAGGCTTTTTAGCGACGACAACCTTAGCGCTCGTTTTGGGTGCTGATTTATTGCTAACAGCCGCAACCGGGGCAACTGCTTGAGTAGAGGCTTTTTTCTTATTATTAGTACTACCGTTATTTTGCGCGACAGCCGGGTTGCCGAGAAGACCACCTAAAATGATAAACGCCAGAACTCCTGCAACACAGAAATGCTGCCACTGCAATAAGGCAGAATGCTTTAAATATTCAATAAATTGAAAACCCATCTAAACCACTTTCTATCGACCTGAATCTGAGCATGATAAATACTTTTTCAGCCAAGCAACGCATTTATGCAAACCAACATCTAAAAATAGCGCTAGGGAAGACTGACTTGCGCTTTGTGATTCACTATGAGAACACCTACCATGGTTAAAAGAATGCCAAAAATCATCAGCGCGGTTAGCGGCTCATGAAAACCAATCCAAGCCATAACTGCAGTGGTTGGCGGAGTTAAATACAACAAACTAGTTACGCGGGTAGCGGTACCCTTACGAATTAATAAAAATAACAAGCTCACCGATCCAATCGAGAGCGGCCCAATAGACCATCCCAAGGCAATAACAACGGGCCAATTCCACACCATCTTGCCAGTTTCAAATAAGGCAACAGTAATGGCAGTCAACACCACCGCAACGGCAAACTGAATGAGTGATCCAGCCCGTAAATCAAAGTTGGCACAAAACTTTTTTTGATATAAGGTACCCAGCGTAATCGATAGTAAGGCTCCAATAATGAGCAAATAACTTGCTAATGGTAGTTGTACAAAATGGGTTTTTTCAAACACCACAAATGCCACTCCAATAAACCCCAAAGCCAAACCCAGCCATTGTCGTTGGGTAACATGCTCTGCGACCCACGCCGACCACCAGGCTGTCAAAATCGGTTGCAAGCCCACAATCAGTGCGGCTAAGCCTGCGCTCATGCCAAAGCGCACTGCACACCATACTCCCAAAAGATAGCCAAACTGCAATAAAGCCCCAGCAACGCCAATGTGACCAGCTAATGGCCATTTGGGCCAAACGGGGCGCCAAATTAAGCTCAGGATACCCATGGCCAATAAAACTCCCATGAAGCGCCAAAGCAAAAAAGTGGCTGGCTCGACATAAGGCATGCTAAGCCGCGCAATAATGAAGCCGGTACTCCAAATAAGGACAAAAATGGGCCCCATCGCGGCCTCTAGTGAAAAGCGCATTGTGTTATTGAGCTGCCACTAGGCACAAAAATGGGATCATGGCCCTTATTTTAGGCGGAAACCGGAAACTGGCCTTTTTTGTTGCATTGCATCAATTTTGCTATATAATTATAAAAATTAGGTGCATAACCTAAGGGCCAATAGGACAATAGAAAACTACCAAAAGCCCTTTTTTATTAATTAAAAAACCTGCGGAGAGTAATAATGAACTTAACACCAGAACAATTAGCAGCAGCCCAAAAAGCCAACCTAGAAACATTAAGCGGCCTCACTGGCCAAGCTTTAAAAAGTATTGAGAAGTTGGTTGAACTGAATATGCAAATAGCAAAATCAAGCCTTACCGATAGCTTAGGAAATGCGAAGAAAGCTTTGGAAATTAAAGATATTCAGCAATTGCTGGCTCATCAAGCTGACACAGTTAAACCCATGGCTGAAAAAATTATGGCGTATAGCCGCCACCTCTACGATTTAGCGCATGAAACCCACAGCTCCTTCAGCCAATCTGCTGAAGCCGAAATTCAGGCTAGCCAGAAGAAAATTCAGTCGATGGTAGACGATTGGGCGAAAAGTGCACCTGCAGGATCCGAGGCAGCAGTTAATGCCATGAAGCAAGCCATTGCCTCAGCCAGTACCGTATTTGAAAACAGCCAAAAGGCCGTTAAACACGCAATTGATATTGCCCAAACCAACTTAAATACTGCTACCGACAGTGTCATGCAAGCAGCCGATAAAGCTGTGAAGTCAGCTAAGGGCGGCAAAGGCAAATAAGTCGTTTTATCCGATCTCGACCGTAGCAAAATGATTGAAGCCCAGAATTTCTGGGCTTTTTTCATTTCTTCCGCTGGGCAGGTAAATCCGTACACGAGCCATGCTGTACTTCCGCAGCTAGACCCACTGTTTCACCTAAGGTTGGATGGGGATGAATCGTTTTACCCATATCAATTGCATCGGCACCTAACTCAATAGCTAAACACACTTCGCCAATTAAATCGCCCGCATGGGTGCCAACAATACCGCCGCCAATTATGCGCTGCGTGGCCGCATCAAATAGTAATTTAGTAAAACCCTCATCGCGTCCATTGGCAATTGCACGGCCACTTGCAGCCCAAGGAAATAAACCTTTTTCATAAGCAATTCCCTGTGCCTTACATTGCTCTTCTGTTAATCCAGCCCATGCAACTTCAGGGTCGGTATAGGCCACTGAAGGAATTTGCTTAGCATCAAAAAAAGATTTTTGACCAGCAGCAGCTTCTGCTGCTACATGCCCTTCATGTACGGCTTTATGGGCCAGCATGGGTTGCCCTACTAAGTCAC
The DNA here is from genome assembly GCF_021395195.1 of Polynucleobacter sp. IMCC 29146. Taxonomy (NCBI): domain Bacteria; kingdom Pseudomonadati; phylum Pseudomonadota; class Betaproteobacteria; order Burkholderiales; family Burkholderiaceae; genus Polynucleobacter; species Polynucleobacter sp. IMCC 29146. The sequence goes on from NZ_JAJVCR010000002.1 coordinate 294,675, forward strand.
CAATCGCAAAAATGTTCGGTACATTGGTACGCATTTGTTTATCAACAGCAATAAATCCGCGCTCATCAACCTGCACGCCTGCTAAACCCGCGTCAATTTTTTTGCCGTTTGGCGTGCGTCCCACAGCAACCAACACTAAATCGTAGCTTTGTGGCGAAGCGGGAGCGTGCTCACCCTCAAACGTCACTTCAATTCCTGTTGGCTTTGCTTCGGCCTTGGCGGCACGGGTCTTTAAGAAAATATGCTCAAAACGTCCTGCATTCTGTTTTTCCCAAACCTTTTCCAAATCCCGATCAGCGCCAGCCATCAGGCCATCTAACATTTCCACAATATCGATCTTTGTGCCGAGGGCACTATAAACGGTCGCCATCTCTAAACCAATAATGCCGCCGCCAATAACCAACATGCGCTTTGGAATACTCTTTAATTGCAATGCTCCCGTACTATCCACAATACGCGGATCGGCTGGTAAAAACGGTAAATGCACAGGTTGACTACCAACTGCAATGATGGCTTTTTGAAAACGAATCACTTCCTGTGCGCCGCTTAAATCTTGGCCATCACCACGGGTCAAATGAACAGCCACATGATTCGCATCAAGAAAATGGCCTACCCCGCGAACGACAGTCACCTTACGTGCTTTAGCCATACCAGCCAAACCGCTGGTTAACTTACCAATGACTGATTCTTTATAGGTGCGTAATTCAGCGAGGTCAATTTCCGGAGCGCTATAGCGAACGCCATGGCGAGAAATAGATTTCACTTCATCCATTACTGCAGCAGTATGTAATAAGGCTTTTGAGGGAATACAGCCCACATTTAAACAAACCCCGCCTAAGTTCGCATAACGCTCGAGCAAAATCGTTTTCATACCTAAATCGGCGCTACGAAAAGCAGCGCTATAGCCACCAGGCCCTGCACCCAAAACGAGTACTTCGCACTCATGCTGTACGGCGCCACTATATTGCCCGGCTGCTCTAGGCGCTGAAACTGAAGAATCTGGGCTAGGCACTGGAGGTAGTGACGTAGTCTGTGCAGATGACTGCGAAGGCGCCGTAGCCGGTGCCGCCGAAGATGCCACTGCAGTGACTTCAATCTCGCCAATCACCGTACCCTTACCCACTTTATCGCCTAGCTTAATTGCTAGGCTCACTATTTTTCCAGCGATTTCTGCTGGAACTTCCATGGTGGCTTTATCCGACTCTAAAACAAATAAGGGCTGTTCCTTTTCGACGCTATCGCCTACTTTAACCAGCACTTCAATTACCGGCACATCATCGTAATCGCCAATATCAGGCACGATTAAGGCTTGCTTAGTCATCTGCGCTCCTTACAGTACTGCACGCCGAAAATCAGCGAGCAATTGGGCAATATAGGCATTAAAGCGGGTTGCCAAAGCACCATCAATGACGCGATGATCAGCACTTAAAGACAAGGGGCAAATTAAACGGGGAATAAATTGCTGGCCATCCCAAACTGGTTTCATAGCCGCCTTGCTCACACCCAAAATAGCGACTTCAGGCGCATTCACAATGGGTGAAAAAGCGGTGCCGCCAATACCGCCGACGGAAGAAATGGTAAAGCTGGCTCCCTGCATTTGATCGGGCTTTAATTTTCCCTCTCTAGCGAGCGCCGCCAATTCGGAGGTTTCTTGGGCAATCTCAAAAATACCTTTTTGATTGGCATTTTTTATCACTGGAACAACCAAACCATTGGGCGTATCTGCAGCAAAGGCAATATGAAAATACTTTTTCAAGACCAGGTCATCACCATCAAGCGAACTATTAAATTCAGGATATTTTTTCAAGGCTGCAACGGCCGCCTTAATTAAAAAAGCGAGCATGGTAATTTTTTTACCCTGCTTCTCATTTTCTTTGTTTGTTGAAATGCGGAAGGCTTCTAAATCAGTAATGTCAGCATCTTCATGATAAGTAACAGCGGGAATCATCACCCAATTACGCGCTAAATTTGCAGCAGAGATTTTTTTAATGCGCGACAGCGGTTGCCGCTCGACTGCACCAAATTTAGTGAAATCCACTTTAGGCCAAGGTAAAAGATTGAAATTACCTAATCCCGTAGCTGACGCATTAGTATGAGAACCGGTATTAGCAATCATTGCCGCTTTAATAAAAGCCTGCACATCTTCCTGCGTAATTCTGCCCTTCAAACCAGAACCCGTTACTAAGGCAACTTGCACTCCCAATTCGCGCGCAAACTTACGCACCGACGGGCTGGCATGGCTAGCTTTCCCCATTAAGTCGCTATCCCCTATTGGGCTAGTCACTGTTGCTGGGGTGGCCGTATGAGTTTGAGTAACGGCAACTGCGGGAGGAGCTGAAGCGGTATGCGGTTGTGCCACTGCAGCTAAAGGAGCGGCCGTTTGACTTGGTGCGGCTGCGACTGGGGGGGTTGCCGCAGCGTCAGTAGCTTCCAGCAGCAAAACCAGCCCACCTTCAGAAATATTATCGCCAACCTTTACCTTCACCTCCTTAACCACACCAGCATGGGAAGAAGGCACATCCATTGTTGCCTTATCCGACTCAAGGGTAATTAAAGACTGCTCTTTTTCAATCACATCGCCAGGCTGAACTAAAACTTCAATGACTGGAATGTCTTGGTAATCACCGATGTCGGGAACTTTAACTTCAATTAATTGGCTCATAAGAACTTTAACCGTATATTAGGCTGGGCATTAAACTGTTAGTGGATTAGGCTTGTTGGTATCAATGCCATATTTCTGTATGGCCTCGGTAACTTTCTGCCGCTCTAATTGGCCAGAATCTGCTAGTGCTTTTAAGGCAGTTAACACAATCCAATGGCGATCTACTTCGAAAAATTGTCGTAAATTTTCACGCGTATCCGAGCGACCAAAGCCATCGGTGCCCAACACTTCGTAACGTCTTCCCAAATTTTGAATCGCCGGGCGAATTTGTTCGGCAAACATCCGAATGTAATCACTTGCTGCAATTACGGGGCCAATGGTATCTTTTAAACAAATCTCGACATGCGACAAGCTTGGCTCAGCCGCAGGATTCAAGAGGTTATGACGATTCACGGCATTCCAATTCCGCGCTAACTCCGTAAAACTCGGGCAACCCCATAAATCAGTAGCTACACCCCATTCACTTTGTAACAGCTCGGCAGCTGCGATCACTTCACGGAAAATGGTCCCGCAACCCAATAGTTGTACGCGTAATTTCGCGTTAGGCTCGCCCATACTTTGTAACTTATACATCCCTTTAATAATGTCTTCCGCTGCGCCTTTTGGCATACCTGGATGCGCATAATTTTCATTCATCAGGGTGATGTAGTAATACACATCTTCTTGCTCAGTAAGCATACGACGCATACCATCCTGAATCACAACCGCTAATTCAAAAGCAAAAGTAGGGTCGTAACTAATGCAATTAGGCACCGCTGCACTCCATACGTGACTATGACCATCTTCATGTTGCAAGCCCTCCCCATTTAAGGTGGTTCGGCCAGCAGTACCTCCAAGCAAAAAACCGCGGCTACGCATATCACCGGCTGCCCAAGCTAAATCGCCAATACGTTGAAAGCCAAACATCGAGTAAAAAATATAAAAAGGTAGCATCGGTACGCCATGGGTTGAATACGAGGTCGCCGCAGCAATCCAATCGCACATTCCACCCGCCTCATTAATGCCTTCTTGCAAAATTTGGCCGTGCTTATCTTCTTTATAAAACATCAACTGATCATGGTCTTCAGGGGTGTATTGCTGCCCCAATTGATTCCAGATGCCTAGTTGTCGAAACATTCCCTCCATACCAAAGGTACGCGATTCATCGGGCACAATTGGCACAACCCGCTTACCTAAAATTTTGTCGCGAATCACAATATTAAGCAGTCGCACAAATGCCATCGTCGTAGATATTTCACGTCCTTCACTAGTCGCCTCTAAAAGCGGTGCAAAAGTGTCTAGCGCGGGTACTGGCAAGCTTTCAGCTTTGGTGCGACGTTGGGGCAAATAACCACCAAGTTCATTACGCCGCGCCCGCATATATTCCAACTCGGGGCTGCCATCTGCAAATTTAACCAAAGGGATCTCATCTAACTGATCATCACTTACTGGAATATCAAAACGATCACGGAAACGCCGCACATCTTCAGGGTTCATTTTTTTAGCTTGGTGGGCAATATTCATGCCCTCACCTGACCCCCCCATACCGTAACCTTTAATGGTATGAGCCAAAATAACAGTAGGTTGATTTTCATGATGAACCGCGGCATGAAATGCGGCATACACCTTATGGGGATCATGACCGCCGCGATTCAAATTCCAAATATCATCATCACTCCAATCGGCCACTAGCGCTTTTAATTCGGGGGTATTAAATACAATTTCACGCACATAGGCGCCATGCTTAGACTTCATGGTTTGATAGTGACCGTCAACAATTTCACCCAAACGCTGCATCAAAATACCTTTTTTATCGCGCGCAAACAAAGCATCCCAATGGCCGCCCCACACTACCTTAATGACGTTCCAACCTGCTCCACGAAATTCACTTTCAAGCTCTTGAATAATCTTGCCATTTCCACGCACAGGACCATCAAGCCGCTGTAAATTACAATTCACCACAAAAATAAGGTTATCTAGTTTTTCGCGGCCAGCCATGCCAATTGCACCTAACGATTCAGGCTCATCGGTTTCACCGTCACCTAAAAAAGCCCAGACCTTGCGACCTTTTGTAATTGCGAAACCGCGGTCTTCTAAATACTTCATGAAGCGCGCTTGATAGATCGCCATAATTGGCCCCAGACCCATCGAGACCGTTGGAAATTGCCAGAAATCGGGCATCAACCAAGGATGGGGGTAGCTCGAAATACCTTTACCTCCGACCTCTTGGCGGAAATGGTCTAACTGGCTAGCCTCGAGCCTACCCAACATGAAAGCCCGTGCATAAACACCTGGCGCAGAATGCCCTTGAACAAAAATGAGATCACCGCCATGTTGCTCAGAAGGCGCATGCCAAAAGTGATTAAATCCAACATCATATAAAGTGGCGGCCGATTGAAACGAAGAAATATGCCCACCCACATTGGTATCTTTGTTTGCCCGCAACACCATGGCCATCGCATTCCAACGAGTATAAGAACGGATCCGATGTTCAATATTTTGATCGCCTGGTAAGCGTACTTGCAATTCAACTGGAATCGTATTGATATAGGGTGTTTCAGCATGGAAGGCTTGATTAACGCCATTCACGCGGGCATGGGAAATTTGTTGGTCAATTAAATACGCTGCCCGTTCAGCGCCTTCGGTACGAATTACGCCATCAAGCGCTTGTAACCACTCTTGAGTTTCACCTGGATCTTCATCCTTGGTGTTGGCAATAAGTTGCCCCAATATTTGCTCTGGAATTGCTGCCATTTTTAATCTCCATAGTGATATGCAATGCCGTTGAACTTCACTTTATGGCTGAATTTTAAGAAGAGAAAGTTATATTGACAAGAAATATTCCACATAATGATAGCATTTATCATAATATGGAATTATATTGCGCTGCAAATCAACTTGGGAATAAGGCAGAATAAGGGTAATCTCTATACGCCCCATGCGCTCCCTCAAACAACTCTTCACAGCCAAACTCTTTAACCGCAACCTTTTAACAAAGTTGCGGGCATCACGCATTGTCTTTACACCGCTATTAGCAATTATTATTTTTACACTGGCGATGGGCATTATTTTGGGAACGCTCCAAATGCAAGAGCGCTCCCAGCAAGAAAATGCTCTTTTCAGAGAGCTTTCATTTGTAAAGCAACGCATTCAATTGCGTTTTTTAACAAACTCAGAAGCATTAGTGGCAATGAGTCAAGAGCTGGGTAAGGCCAATACCGATAACAATGCCCAAGTAAAAGTATTAAAACAGGCTGAAGCCTTTGTCGCCAATAACCATGAGATTAGCCAATTAATTTGGTTTAATGAAAATAATTTACGCCAATGGATGATTCCCTTACCCTCGCAAGCGACCGATTGGTTTGATCAGTCACCTAATGCCGAAACAATCGAGCGGCAATTAAAACGGGCAATAATTTTAAGCAGGGAAACCAATCGTCCAGCGTACAGTGAAATTATTAGCCTGCAATCGAATACCGATCAACCCATTCCGCTCGAGCGACAAACCGTATTTTGGCAAACTGTACCCACTACCATCGAAGGCGAGGGCGCAGGCATTCTGGCAGTTTTATACAGCGCCCATGGAATTTTAGAGTACATCATTCCCACGGAACTAAAAAGTCAATATCGCTTTACCTTGCTAAATTATTCAGGTAATGTGCTGGCCATTTCTTCGGATCGAAATACCCCAACTCGGGCGCTGAGTAATGAAACTAGTCTCGAGTTAGGCGCCTTTAGCCCCACTTTAATTTTAAAAGTAGATACCTATCCACCCCCAACTAATCTTACTTTTAGAATGCTACTTGGCGTCGTGATTGGCTTAAGTGCATTCGTTATTTGGAGTTTATGGTCGGTCTTAAAACAAATTCAAGCACGTAATAAAATTGAAACCAACTTGCGTGCGGAAACGAGTTTTCGTAGCGCCATGGAAGATTCCACGCCAATTGGAATTCGCGCTCACGATATGGAAAAACGTATCACCTATGTGAATCGGGCTTTTTGTGAAATGGTAGGCTACTCTAGTGAAGAATTAATTGGCCTAGTACCGCCCTTTCCCTTCTGGCCAGCCGATAAGCATGATCAGCTTGGCACCAATATGGAACGGGTATTACAAGAGCAAAATCATCAATTGATGAAAGCAGGTATTGAAGGCGAACTACAACGCCGCAATGGCGTACGTATCAATACGCGTACCTATGCCGCTCCTCTGCTAAACGAAAAAGGTTTGCAAACTGGCTGGGTCACTTCGATTACGGATATTTCTGAACCCAAAAAAATTCGCGAAGAATTAACGGCAACGCAAGAACGCTTTGTCACGGTTTTGGAAGGATTGGATGCCGCAGTTTCAGTAGTCTCTCTAGAAACCGGCAAATTATTATTTGCCAATCGTTTTTATCGACAACGCTTTGGTCCTACTGAAAAAGGCCACATTAGTTTAAATGCCGATGAGATGAGCCCCCATGTCATTCATGATATGAAAGATGATAGTGTTGATGTTTTTGCTGGCCTACCTGAATCGGAGTTCAATCAAAATACGGGCAGCGATTCACATGAAGTGCAATTAATGGATGGTGAACCATCTTGGTATGAAGTACGCGGGCGATATATTCCCTGGGTCGATGGTCATTTGGCGCAACTACTCATTGCTACCGATATTACGCTCCGTAAACAAGCCGAAGATTTAGCGCGCCAACAGGATGAAAGGATGCAATTTACCAGTCGCCTAACAACAATGGGTGAGATGGCTTCTTCACTGGCGCACGAACTTAATCAACCTTTGTCAGCTATTTCCAATTACTGCATGGGCGTAGCCAAACGATTAAAAACCTACTCTGATTCCAGTCTAATAGCTGAGCTAATGCCAGCCTTAGAAAAAGCTTCCGCCCAAGCCTTGCGCGCTGGCACCATTATTCAGCGCATTCGAGACTTTGTTAAACGCAGTGAACCACAAAGAAAAAGCTGCGATATCGCCCAAATTATTGGCAATGCGGTTGATCTGCTAGAGATTGAAGCGAATCGCCATCGGTTTTCAATTGTGGCTGAGATCATGCCTAATTTGCCGCGTATCGAACTCGATCCTGTCTTAATTGAGCAGGTTCTCGTTAATCTCTTAAAAAATGCCCTAGATAGTTTGCGAGATGCTTACCCCCTACCTTCACGCTGGTCTGCCCCGCCGGTAAAAATTACTGCTGATTTAGATCCTGAGACCTACCCAACTGCCCTACGTATTCAAGTGACAGATGCAGGCTCTGGTATAGCAGATGCCGTGATTCAGCGGATGTTTGAGCCTTTTTTTAGTACTAAAGATGATGGCATGGGCATGGGGCTGAATATTTGTCGCTCTATCATTGAGTCACACCATGGCCGCCTCTGGGCCAAAAATCAGCTAGATCCAGAACATACCCGCCTTTTTGGTTGCACCTTTACAATCCTATTACCCATAGAGCTGTCTGAGAATTTAAGCGAGAACCATGATGATCCAAAGCAATACCCCGAAAACCAGTCAAGCTGAGGTTGTATACGTTGTTGACGACGACGAGGCCGTTCGTGATTCACTAACTTGGCTCTTAGAGAGTAACGGCTACACGGTGCGCTGTCATGCAAGCGCTGAACGTTTTTTACAATCGTTACAAAATACCGATAAATCCACTATTTCCTGTGCCATTCTAGATGTTCGTATGTCAGGTATGTCGGGGCTGGAATTACAAGAACGACTCACCGCTGAAAATTTACCAATGCCAGTCTCCTTTATAACGGGGCATGGCGATGTCTCTATGGCGGTATCCACCATGAAACGGGGTGCCGTTGATTTTATCGAGAAGCCATTTAAAGAAAATGAGCTCTGTCATTTAGTTGAACGAATGTTAATGAAAGCACGTGCCGATTACTCCTTAGCTAGCAACCGCAAAGTAACCCAGAGTCTATTAGGAAAACTCACTGGCCGTGAGCGCCAAGTACTCGAACGCATTGTTTCTGGCCGACTCAATAAGCAAATTGCTGACGACCTTAGTATTTCTATTAAAACGGTTGAAGCCCACCGCGCAAATATTATGGAAAAGTTGAATGTCAGCACAGTGGCTGACCTTCTGCGTCTCGCTTTATCCGAGTCTCAGGGAAGTTGATCAACCGATAAATAACTGGTAAACTGGTTTTTTATTTCCACCTAAACCAATGAGTTCACTATGCCAGCCCAGTTAATCGATGGAAATGTTTTATCAAAAAAGCTGCGTACCGAAATTACGGCCCGTGCGGCCATTGTTACAGCTAAAGGCTTACGCCCTGGCTTAGCAGTTATTTTGGTAGGCGAAAATGCCGCCAGCCAAGTCTACGTCAGAAATAAAGTTAAGGCTTGCGAGGAAGCTGGTTTTCATTCTGTTCTAGAGCGCTACGCAAGCGAATTATCCGAAGAAGAGCTACTAGCACGTATCGCCACTTTAAATGCTGATCCCTCCATTCAAGGAATTTTGGTGCAATTACCTTTGCCTGAACATATTGATTCAAAACGGGTCCTCGAAGCAATTACCCCGCCAAAAGACGTGGATGGCTTCCATATCGCCAATGCTGGTGCCTTAATGGTGGGTGCACCTGAATTCATTCCCTGCACTCCTTATGGTTGTATGAAAATGTTAGAAAGCATTGAATACCCGCTACGTGGCGCAAAAGCCGTCGTGGTTGGTGCATCGAATATTGTGGGCAAACCCATGGCGATGTTATTACTCCAAGCGGGTGCGACCGTCACAATTTGCAATAGTAAAACCCGTGACTTAGCCCACCATACTAAAGATGCCGATGTGCTTGTGGTAGCCACTGGCAAACCTAAAATGATTACTGGAGCCATGATTAAACCGGGTGCGGTAGTCATCGATGTTGGTATCAATCGCTTACCTGACGGTAAATTATGTGGTGATGTCGACTTCGATTCAGCTAAATATGTCGCTGGCTGGATTACCCCTGTACCTGGAGGCGTAGGGCCAATGACCATTACAATGCTCTTAATGAATACCATTGAAGCAGCCGAAAAAGCGGTCAAATTGTCTTAACTGGAATTGGAGTTTTGGAAGTCGTGCGCGATTTAAGCAGTCCTGCCTCCAGCGGCAATCCCTTACTGAACTTTGGCCGCGGCATTCCAAATTATCCCGCGATTCAGCCGGCCGATATCGATCCTGCAATCACCTGGCTATTGCAACAGGCCGAAGCAGCCGTGCAGCGCGCGCTAGATTACAACTCTATCCCCAATGCGCAACTCAGCTGGAATACTTTAATTGAACCACTTGAAGATGCTACAGAGGCCTTAAGTCGCTCATGGGGGGTGGTTAGCCATCTGAATAGCGTGGCCGATACCCCTGAATTGCGTGCAGCTTATGGCGCAATGCTGCCCCAAGTTACCGCGTTTTTTAGCGACCTCGGCCAAAATCTTGCTCTATATGAACGTTTTAAATTGCTACAACAAAGCCCTGCTTTCAAACAACTTCAGCCGGCGCAACAAAAAGTCTTAGAAAATTCTATTCGTGATTTTCGTTTAGGAGGTGCAGAGCTTCCGGCTGCAATAAAACCACGCTTTGCAGCTATTCAAGATGAGCAGGCGCAATTAGGCAAAGCATTTTCTGATCATGTACTCGATGCAACCGATGGCTTTTTTCATCACGTCGTCGATCTACAGGAATTACAGGGTCTGCCCGCCGATGCCTTAGCTGCTGCTGCCGATCAAGCAAAACAAAGAGGGCTAACAGGTTGGGTCTTTACCTTGCACTTTCCTGCCTATTACCCCGTACAACAATATGCCGAAAATCGAGCGCTACGGCGTCTGCTCTGTGAGGCTTATTTAACTCGAGCTTCAGAACTAGGTCCGCAATATGGCCATGGGCAACTAGCTTGGGATAACACCGAAAATATGCTGCAGCAACTGCGCTTACGCCATGAAGAAGCACAGCTCTTGGGTTATGAAAATTATGCGGCTCTGAGCTTAGCTGCCAAAATGGCAGGTAGTGTTAGTGAAGTTGAAAATTTTTTAAAGGATATTGCAAGCCGCGCTAAACCATTTGCCCAAACCGATTGGGATGAGCTGCAAGATTTTGCTAAACGCGAATTAAATCTTGGTAACGATAGTCAGGAAGGCTTACAACCTTGGGATATTACCTTTGCTTCAGAAAAGCTGAAACAAGCCCGCTATGCTTTTTCCGAAAATGAAGTAAAGCAATATTTTCCTTTGCCTAAGGTTTTAGATGGCTTATTTGGCTTGATCGAAACCTTATTTACCGTAAAAATACTGCCTGCGAATTTACCTACTTGGCATGCCGACGTGCAATCCTTTGCCGTCAATCAGAAAGATGGCAAAACCATCGCTTATTTTTATCTGGATCCCTATTCCCGCTCGGGAAAACGGGGTGGTGCGTGGATGGATGATGCACGGGGACGCCGTGAATTACCTGATGGCACCATTCAAATTCCGATAGCCTACTTAGTCTGTAACTTTCCTCCGCCTCTCGAGATTAATGGCGTTAAGCGTGAACCCACTATTACACATGATGATGTCATCACTTTGTTTCATGAAAGTGGTCATGGCATGCACCACCTGCTCACTCAGGTGGGAGCGCTAGGGGTATCTGGCATTAATGGTGTGGAGTGGGATGCCGTAGAGTTGCCTAGCCAATTTATGGAAAACTTTTGTTGGGAATGGGACGTCGTCAAAAATATGACGGCCCATATTGATACTAAGGCACCCTTACCCAAGCCATTATTTGACAAAATGTTAGCAGCTAAGAATTACCACAATGGTTTAAGCACCTTGCGCCAAATTGTTCTTTCGCTCACCGATTGGTACTTACACGCTAATTTTGATGCCAAAGAAGCCAATCATTCTGCAATCATTCATCTTGCTGCAGCAATAAATGAGCGTTTAAATGTCCTCCCCCAAGCGCCAATCTCGCGCTGGCCTAATAGTTTTAGTCATATATTTGCTGGTGGCTATGCGGCAGGCTACTACAGTTATAAGTGGGCAGAAGTCTTGTCTGCCGATGTCTATTCCGCCTTTGAAGATGCCGCCAAGGTGAGTGGTAGTGTGCTCGATACTAAAATTGGCGCACGTTATCGACAAGAAATTTTAGCCGTTGGTGGTAGTCGTCCTGCGGCTGAATCATTTAAAGCTTTTCGTGGTCGTGAACCGAGTATCGATGCTTTACTTCGACATGGCGGCTTAACGACAGCGGCTTAAATGCCAGCAATTTCTGCCACCACCGGAGCATGGTCGGATGGTTGCTCCCAGGTTCGGGGAATTTTATCGACCCAACTCGCCCGACACAAACCCTTTAATTGCTGGCTTAATAAAATATGGTCTATGCGCATGCCAGCATTACGCCGAAAACCCATCATGCGGTAATCCCACCAGCTAAATACTTTGGGGGGCTGCTCAAATAAACGAAATGAATCGACTAATCCCAATTGAATTAACCCTTGAAAGGCAGCCCGCTCTTCTACAGAAACTAAATTTTGACCAATCCAAGCTTGCGGATCATGCACATCAATATCGCCAGGAGCAATATTAAAGTCACCCAATAAGGCTAAGCGCTCAAACTGTTGCAATTCATCGCTTAACCAACCCTCTAAGGCACTAAGCCAAGCTAATTTATAAGAAAATTTATCACTGCCAGGAGCCTGTCCATTAGGAAAGTAGGCTGAAATTAAGCGTAGCGGTGCAACTCCCTTAAAACAAACGGTTGCAGCTAGAATGCGCTGTTGTTCATCGGTACTGCCTGGAATATTGCGGGTCGGCTTTAAAAAAGTGGTTTCAACATTGCTAGAAATCGCTGCTAAAGCACCTCGACGTACTAAGATTGCAACTCCGTTATACGTTTTTTGACCTGCTACTAAACTTAAATATCCAGCTGCTTCAAGTTCAGCATGCGGATATTTATCATCAGTGAGTTTTAATTCTTGCAAACATAATGCATCGATCGGTGTCTTGGCTTGATTCTGCTCTTGTAACCAGCGGATAACCTGTGGCAAGCGCACCTTTAAGGAATTGACATTCCAAGCCGCAATTCTAATCATTCAAATCCAATTCTTGGAGCTTACGGGTAATCGTATTACGTCCAATTCCCAGTCGTTGAGCAGCCTCCACGCGCCGGCCCCGGGTGACTTCTAAAGCGGCTTTCAGAACCGCTTTCTCAAAGCGTAGTGTTAAGGTATCAAATACACTCTTATCACCATCTTGTAACATTTTTATCGCTAAGCGTCCCAAGGCAATATCCCACTCGTCCCGATTAGCGCGCTGACCATGACCCACCGACGAGGGTGCCTCAATATCGGTCACCGCAGAAAGCGCCGCAGCATCGGCCAAGGTCTCGGCTGGCAAATCACTGAGGCCAATAATATTGGCAGGCGACATGACCGTTAGCCAATGACACAAATTTTCTAATTGCCTAACATTGCCAGGAAACGACATTAAACTCATCTCTTTTAACACTTCATCTGCGAGCCGCTTAGGTTCTATATTTAAGCCATTAGCGCAAGCCAACATAAAGTGACGGGCTAAGGCGGGAATATCTTCAGCCCGCTCACGTAATGCTGGTAAACGCAGTTGAATCACATTTAAGCGATGCAATAAATCCTCGCGGAATAAACCGGCTGCCACACGCGCCTCTAACTGATGATGGGTCGCGGCAATCACCCGCACGTTTGCACGAATCGACTCTGTACCTTCGGCGCGATAGAAATGCCCATCGGTCAGCACGCGTAATAAACGGGTTTGCAATTCAAACGGCAGTTCACCAATTTCATCCAGGAATAAGGTGCCCCCTTCAGCCTGATCTAAAGCGCCCCGTTTTAGGCCCTTGGTATTGCCAAACTGTGCTCGCTCATTGCCAAATAGTTCAGCCTCTAATAAATCTTGTGGAATTGCCGTTGTGTTTAAGGTTACAAATGGCCCTTTTGAGCGCGCACTATGCTTATAAAGTGCATGTGCAATTAATTCTTTACCCGTACCCGACTCACCTCTAATTAAAACCGTGGCATTGGATTGGGCTAAGCGTCCAATCGCCCGAAAAATTTCTTGCATGGCTGGTGCCTGACCGATTATCTCTGGCACATCTTTGCGCCAACTAGCATGATCTTTAGAGCCCGTCTTATTCCGCAAGCCCTCACTGACTGCCCGCTGAATTAATTCCACTGCCTTTTGAATGTCAAAAGGTTTGGTTAGATATTCAAATGCACCCCCTTGAAATGAAGATACCGCTGAATCTAAGTCAGAATATGCTGTCATAATAATCACCGGCAAATTGGGATTACTGATTTTTACTTGTTGCAATAAATCTAAGCCGTTACCTCGCGGCATCCGAATATCAGAAATTAATACCTCAGGCGTTTCTTTTTCTAAGGCGTCTAAAACATCATTTGGATTAGTAAAGCTACGATGGGGAATATTTTCTCGGGTCAGCGCTTTTTCTAAGACCCAACGAATAGATTGGTCATCATCCACGATCCAAACGGGTTTTATCATGCTACTAGCTCCTGTTTACGATAGGGAATTTGAATTTGGAAATCAGTTAAGCCTGGGCGACTTTCACAGGCAATAAAGCCTTGATGTTGCTGCACAAAGGTTTGCGCCAAGGTAAGCCCTAAACCGCTTCCGCCTTCTCGACCAGAAACTAAAGGGAAAAAAATGCGTTCGCGAATCTCATCAGGTATACCAGGGCCATTATCAATGACGTGCAGATCAAAAGCCATCTTATAGCGCACTTTCGCAATCGTCACCGAGCGGGCAATGCGTGTTTTTAATTCAATTTTGGCAGTACCGAGTTTCATTTGATCTTGTAACGCTTGGGCAGCGTTATGCACAATATTGAGTACAGCCTGAATCAATTGCTCTTGATCGCCGGTCACATCAGGCAAGCTCGTATCATAATTCCGCGCAATACTTAAGCCACGCGGAAATTCTGCCAATACCAAGCTACGAACCCGCTCTAGGGCTTCATGCACATTGAAAGTTTCCATCGCATGGGCTTTACGGTGAGGCGCAAGCAAACGATCGACCAAGGTTTGTAAGCGATCGGATTCTTTAACAATGACCTGAGTATATTCACGTAAATTTTTATCTGGTAATTCAAATTCCAATAACTGTGCAGCGCCGCGAATACCGCCCAATGGATTTTTAATTTCGTGCGCTAAATTACGCATGAGTTCTTTATTGGCCTCTACCTGTTGAGTCACTCTTTCATCGCGCTCACTACGCAGTTGTTGATCGATAGGAAACCAATCCATCATCAATAAGTTAGGCTCTTCCAGCATCCCTATAACCACATGAGCTGGCATCGATTCTTGATGAATGCGGCTAGGCATAGGGTCTAGTACTAGCTCTTGGCGCTTGGTGGCTACACGGCCTGCTGAAACTTCTGTAATCATGTGCTGTAAAGCCTCATTGTGCGCAAATAAATCTAGAATGGAATAACCTAATAACGATTTTCGTGACAGATCGAGTGCAGCTTCAGCAGCGGGATTAACATAAATCAACTGAAAAGTTGGCATAGTAAATACCACCAAAGCATTGGGTAAATGTTCGAGCAATCCCGGAACAAAAGGGGCAGCCGCAGCTGCCCCTTTGAAAGGATTGCGCAAGATACTTGCGCTCAAGCTGTTTCCTTTAATCTTTCCTTCTTAAAAACAAATTACAGCGAGTAATACATTTCAAATTCGACTGGATGGGTCGTCATCCTAAACTTGGTAACCTCCTCCATCTTTAAGCTAATGTAAGCATCGAGCATCGAATTCGTAAAGACCCCACCGCGGGTTAAGAATTCACGATCCTGATCCAAGCATTCCAAGGCCTGATCGAGGCTATGGCACACCGTTGGAATTTTGGCATCCTCTTCTGGTGGCAAGTCATACAAATTCTTATCGGCCGCTTCACCGGGGTGAATTTTGTTTTGCACGCCATCTAAACCCGCCATTAACAAAGCAGAGAACGCTAAGTAGGGATTTGCTAGCGGATCAGGAAAACGCGTTTCAATCCGTCGACCCTTCGGATTAGCCACATGCGGAATGCGAATCGAGGCCGAACGATTGCGGGCCGAGTAAGCCAGCTTCACTGGTGCTTCAAAACCAGGCACCAAACGCTTATAGGAATTAGTCCCCGGATTGGTAATTGCGTTCAACGCACGAGCGTGTTTAATAATGCCGCCAATGTAGTACAGAGCAAATTCAGAAAGGCCAGCATAACCGTTGCCAGCAAATAAGTTTTCGCCATTTTTCCAGACTGATTGGTGCACGTGCATACCAGAGCCGTTATCACCAACCACGGGCTTAGGCATAAAGGTAGCCGTTTTGCCATAAGAATGGGCGACGTTTTGCACCACGTACTTTTGCCAAATAGTCCAGTCGGCACGTTGCGTTAAGGTGCTGAACTTCGTCCCTAATTCACATTGACCTTGTCCAGCAACTTCATGGTGATGCACTTCAACTGGAATGCCCATGTAGTTTTCCAAAATTAAACACATTTCTGAGCGCATATCTTGAAAGGTATCCACTGGCGAAACTGGGAAGTAACCACCTTTTTTGCCTGGACGATGGCCTGTATTTCCGCCTTCAAACTCAGCGCCAGAAGACCAGGGGGCCTCTTCCGATTCAATTTTGACAAAACAGCCCTGCATGTCAGCGCCCCAGCGAATGCCATCAAAAACAAAAAATTCAGGCTCTGGACCAAAATAAGCGGTGTCGCCAAGGCCCGTACTTTTTAAATAATCTTCAGCCCGCTTCGCAATAGATCGTGGATCGCGGTCGTATCCTTTGCCATCCGATGGCTCGATGACATCACAGGTAATGACTAAAGTCGACTCTTCATAAAAGGGATCAATATAGCAAGCGGTTGGATCTGGCATCAGCAACATATCAGATGCTTCAATGCCCTTCCATCCTGCAATTGAAGAGCCGTCAAATGCATGACCACTCTCAAATTTATCTTCATTAAAAGCTGAAATTG
The DNA here is from genome assembly GCF_021395195.1 of Polynucleobacter sp. IMCC 29146. Lineage (NCBI taxonomy): Bacteria > Pseudomonadati > Pseudomonadota > Betaproteobacteria > Burkholderiales > Burkholderiaceae > Polynucleobacter > Polynucleobacter sp. IMCC 29146. The sequence goes on from NZ_JAJVCR010000002.1 coordinate 311,285, forward strand.
GTACAGTCGTATGCTGTTCTTTACCTTTGGTATCGACAAAACGAAAATCGACAAAAGTACACTCTTTATCTTTCACTAACTTCATCACATCTGCGACGGTCTTCGTCATGCAAATCTCCTCTAAGAAAAAATACTGGATCTCACAAGCTCCAGGCTTTAAATCAACTACGCTTCCTGTTTGCAGCAAACCAAAAGCGAATACCGATAAGACTAATTTACTGAAACCATGGTGTTGAAGGCATTATTATTGCACTAAATTAGTGCATAAATTGAACTACCCGTCAATTCCTCACTCTCCAGCCTGAATTAAGTACTGCGGGCTGGCAAATCATGAATTTCATACCCCAAAGCTGTGGTGCCTTGGCGCAAAGCCTCCCAGGCTTGATCTAAGGTGCTTTGCTCGCCCTTCACGCCTAATTCAATATGGCGTTTAGCAAAAATACCGCTGCGCGAGGGGTCGCCAACCGAAGGCAAACTAAACACCTTCACGCCTGCAAAGTCGCGCTCAATTTGCTCCATCAGCGGCGTTAGGGTTGACTCAATGCCACTGGGGACGATAAAACTTTTTTCAGCCCATTCGCTACGGTGAAATAAATCCGCATAGTGCTGGTCCAAACACCAGGCCATCATCGGCGCTGCCATCACCGGAAACCCGGGCAAGAAATGATGCTCTTGAAGCCGAAAACCCGGAATTTGGTTATAGGGATTAGGGATAATTTCACAACCGAGCGGAAATTCGCCCATTTTGAAGCGATGCTGATTTTCTGGCGTATGCAGATCTGCCTTCACCGGATCGCCCTCAGCAGTTGCCTGAATTCGGGCAGCAATTAATACTTTGGCTTCAGGATGCAGGGCTAGACTTAACCCCAAAGCTTTAGCTGCACAAGCACGGGTATGGTCATCAGGGGTGGCACCGATACCGCCTGTGCTAAAAACCACATCCCCACTGGCAAAGGTGTCTTGTAGGGTTTGAATAATTTGCACGGGATCATCTGCCACATAGCGCGCCCAAGATAAACTCAAGCCCCGTTCGTTGAGTAATTCAATCAGCTTAGCAAGGTGTTTATCGCTTCTTCGGCCTGACAAAATTTCATCGCCAATAACGAGCAAACCAAAACGTCTTGTAGCCGGCGAATTGGCCGAAGTGGAGATCTGCTGCTCTGGGCTCTTATTCTGCGCAGAACGCCTTGGGTTAATTGAAGACATATACGCAATTATCCATGCAACGGGTCATGCTCAATCACGTCAACGGTACTCGTACTCCGCAGTTCAATTAAGGCTTGTAATAAGAAATGGGAAAACCATAGAGCAGCAAAAACAAAAATGATTGAATAGACCCACAGCGCCACAAACGACACAAACGGAAATAACACTAAAGCTAGCACCGAAGTAGCCCAAAAGAAGCTAGGCACCACTCCCAGTAAGCCCGCCAAAATACCCATAACTAATAAAGACCAGTGATATTTTTCTAATATGGCATGCCGTTCAGCAGTGCTGGCATGCTTCGCCAAAACATCGTAAGTCATTAAACGCATCGTTAACCAACCCCATAACAAAGGTGGCAAGATTGCAAACAAGGGTGGTATCCACCAAATAGGTAAAGTAAGAAAAACCAAAACTAAGCAAATTAAACTTGACCAAAGGGTATAGACTAGGCCACTAAAAAACCCCCCAAATAAACGGGTGCCAATAGGCAGCGCCAAATTAGCATAAGCTGGCTGCTCGGTCACGCTATTTACAATGGCGGGCACAGTTGTAAAAGCAATCACTAGCAAAAGACTAATCGCCGCAACTGGCATTAAAAGCATGATAAAAAATAACGGTGCTAACCAGGTTTGAGAACCTTCAATGCCAAGCCAAGCAAGGGCATGCTCGATCCAACTAGTAAAAATCGAAGCGCTTAAAAAAATTCGTAAATAATCGAGCGCAGGCGACCAAGCGAACCAGAGCAAAACACCCCAAAAAACTGCCGCCATTAAAAATGGTCTAAAGCTTAGCCATAACATACGTGGATGCATTGAACCTACCAAGGCCAAACCCAAAGCACGAATGACGCTACTAAAACCAACCATCTAAACTCCCTTTAAAGTTACTTCTAGACCTTTAACGCGAATGAGGGCGTTTAAAAAAAGTCTGCCAAGCCAATTTTAAGCTCTGCCATTGATGCTTTAGTACGCCATTAGCAAGTTGCAAATGCTCTACGCCAGTGGGGTGAACTTGCTGATCAAAATTAGCCGTTTTAAAAATCATATCCCACCACGGGAATAAAACACCAAAATTACACCCGCCCAATACTCCAGGTTGATTGCTGGCTTCATAGCCCAGACGAATAGCATGATGGCGCCGATGGAAAATAGGCGATACCAATAAATACTTAGCCCAGCCTAAATGCACTTTTACATTTGCATGCTGCCAACTTTGAATAAATTGACTGACGACCACCAGCAAAATAAATTGACCTGGGCTGACTCCAATAACTAAAGCGCAAAACGCAAAAACCAAGGCGCGCATCACATCATCTAAAAAATGATTGCGATTATCCGACCATGCTGTCATGGTAGTTTGGCTATGATGTAAAGCATGTAACTGCCACCACCACCGAAAGTAATGGGTAGCACGGTGATAACAATAATCAACAAAATCTAAGATGATTAAATAAATCAAAAAGCTAACCCAAGGAATTGAGGTCATGCCAGGCCACCAACTTTCGACATTAAAACGCTCAAAACGCCAGTCGTGTAATTGCCCTTCAAATTGGAAAAAGAGATCGGCAAAAACAATGAAAATGATTGCGTGAAATAAACCCAAGCGATGAAAAAAAGTGTAAAACACATCAGCCGACATGCCCTTGGCCTGACGTACTTGCAATTCAGCGGGATTCAATTTCTCCCACAGGCGCAATCCAAAAGCAATAAGAAAAATTTGTAGTAAGCCTAATAAAAGCCATTCACTGCCATCAAAAGCATCCTCTGCCCAATGCATTAAGCCAAATTGATACAGCACTGGCTCAAGCAAATAATGATACAAAGCCTCTTGCGCTTGGCTATATTGCTGGGATAAAAAATCGAGCATCGTCGTACTTCAGCCTTATGGTTTAAGAGGCAGGGATTTAGCAGTCATTACAGGTAAAGTAGCAAAACAAAATCCCCGCTGTTTCAAATTATCAATCAAGGGCTCTAAAACTGCTGGCGCCCAGGCCTCTTTACGTGACCAAATACCTAAGTGAGCCATGGCAATATCCCCATCTTGAATATTTCTACTAGCTTGCTCAAGTAAGACGGCATTAGGGAAGCGCGCCGAGTCAAGCTCATCGCCTAAAAACCCTGCTCTGGACCAAGCTATATGTTGAAATCCACACTGCTCAGCAAGTGCAATTAACCGAGCTGAAGTTCGACCGCCTGGAGCGCGCCAGATGGGCTCTAAATGCCGCCCCGTTAAATCATGAAAGCGCCCATCAACCCGCTTTAACTCCGCACATAATGCGGGGGCGTCATACCATTTGCCAATGCCTGCATCGGCACCAAATTGTGGCTTAAGACGAACAAACCCAGCTTTGCCATCGCCTTGAAAATACAGATGATCATAAGTATGACTGCCAAAATGATGGCCTGCTTGCGCTAATTTTTGCCAATAAGAGCGCCAGCTATCGTCTAAAGAAAAATCTCCGCGGCTGGTTTTTTCGTTGGCCACAAAAAAAGTAGCCTGTACTTGCTGGCGCCGCAGAATAGCTGCAATTGTTTCAGCCATTGCCATATTGCCAGTATCAAAAGTGAGGTACACCGTTTTATTGCAAACTGACGTAGGCATAGTTTGTGCCCACCCCAAACTGGTCAAACAAAATAAAATCAGCAGCGAGTTAAAGAGCCTACGCAAAATCTACTCCCAGGCAGCTCGCGGATAAAAGAAAACGCCATGCGGTGATTTGCCTACTGGAATAATTGAGCTTACTTTCATACTCGGAATATCAATCACCGCCACTTTTTTAGCAAACCGCAAGGTGACCCATAAACTTTTTCCATCAGGAGTAATTTCCATGTCGTCTGGGCCCGCTGGTAAACCAGTAATATCACCCACTTTAGTTAAGGTCTGCATATCAATTAAGCTAATCGTTGAAGCTACGCGATTACTCACAAAGACATGCTTTCGATCGCCTTGAGGTCTAAAGTTATGCGCGCCCTTGCCGGTCGCAATGCGCTTAATGGATTGGCGCGTTCGCCAATCAATCACTTCCACATAATCAGCACCAGTAATACCCACCAATAAATATTGATCTCCTGGGGTCAGCCATAAACCGGCAGGTGTTGGTCCCGTGGGCATTCTCCACAATACCGTCTGACTAGCTAAATCAATCGCCACTAACTCAGAAGAGTCTTGCAACGTAATAAAAGCAATTTTGCTATCGGCAGTAAAGGCAATGTGGCTTGGAGTCTTAGCCAAAGCAAGTGACTTCGCTAAAGTAAAGTCATTGCCTTGCACAGCATAAATATCTACTCGATTCAAGCGATTCCCATTCACTACAAACCATTGACTATTTGGTGAGTAGCCAATTTGGTAGGGGTCAATGATTTTGGGAATACGCCCTTTTACCTCGCCAGTGTTAGCGTTTAAAACCGCAATATCATTGCCTACCGCATTGGCCACTAATAGGGTTTTTTGATCAGGCGCCATCATTAAATGATGCGGCTCTTTCCCGATGGGTACAGTTTTAATAACTTCACGTAATTGCATATCGACTAGGCTAATACTGGCATCACCTGAATTTAATACGATGGCAACCTTTGGCTCGCCTTGCCTCGCTAGGGGTGGGGTAACAGTTTGCGCAACACCAGAATGCGGAAAGAGCAAATATGTGACAAAAAAAACAGTAACGCTGGAAAGAAATTTCATTAGCCCATTGTAAATCCCCTCTCTACAACAGGCTTTGATACGAATCAAGACTTAGCTATATTTACCTATAAAGGCTTTGCAGCACCTTTTCGAGGCGTTTAGCTGACATTGGCATAGGAGTTTTTAATTCTTGAGCAAACAGGGCTACCCTGAGCTCTTCTAATTGCCAACGAAAATCTTGTAAACGCGCGTCTTCATCTAAAACATAAGATGCGCCCCCTTTCTGGCCTTGAAGTAATTTTTGCCAAGGCCTCGCTAAGGCCTCCCACTCTCGCTGAGCCTGGGCATCGCGCACCGGATTAGCGCGCAATTTATCAAGACGTAAAACAATGGCTTTTAAATAGCGGGGTAAGTGCACTAATTGCGTATAGGGCACGTCAGCAATGCAGCGCGGAAAAATCAAACCCTGAATTTGCTGGGTAATATCAGCATGAGTGCTAGCAGAAAGGGCTTTTGCTTGCGCTAATTTTTTCTGTACATCGGCGTGGGCTTCCAAGGCGACTAAGAGATGGCGGGCAATTTCTTGGGCAATTAAAGTTAGCCGTGGCTTGCCTGCTTGCAAACGCGCTTGAAATTGCTCATGATTAATCGGCAACGGTTCTGCCATGAATGCTCGTTCAAGTGCTAAATTCAGAATCTGCTCCATGATGCTCTCTACCGTACCAATTTGCATAAATAACAAGCCAATTTCACGCGCATGGGGTAATTGTTTTTGCAGGGCTTTTAGGGTATCGCGTTGACTCAGCGCAAATAAACGGCGTAAACCGAGCCAATGGAATTTACGTGCCTCAACTACATCATCAAATACCGCTAATTCACAAGATTCCCCGCCATCGACTAAGGCAGGATAACCAAACAGGGTTTTGCCTCCTTTTTGAATTTCTAAGGTTTCTGCCAGTTCGCCAAAGTCCCACTGGGTATAAGTGCCAGAGCTAAGGGCTGTGCGAGAAAGGGCTGATGGCGCCAGCGCAACGGCCTGAAAAGCAAGACGGGCGCTATTACCAAACTCAGCTTTTAAGCGCGGCAAGTTACGCTCTAATTCTAATTGCCGACCGTGCTCATCCAGTAAACGAAAATTCATCAGCAAATGCGGCGCTAACGCTTCAAGACGAAAATCGCTACGCTTTACCTCTAAAGACTTCACTTGACGTAAATCCAAGATCAAGCTATCGAGATAATCGCCCTTACCAAATTCATCCGCTGCTATCCTACGCTCCAAAAAATCCTTAGCGTAGTCAGCAATTGGTACGCAATGACGCCGCAACTTTTGCGGGAGCGACTTGACTAGTATTTGCGTTTTCTCTTCGCACATCCCAGGTACTAACCACTCACAACGACGACTATCTACTTGATTCAATAGCGTTAAAGGCAAAATTAAGGTCACCCCATCTTTTGGGCTAGCTGGCTCAAAGTGATAAGACAAAGTAAATTCAGTGCCCCCCATGACTAATTGCTGAGGATATCGATCGACCGTTATTCCTGCAGCTTCATGACGCATTAAGTCGGCTTTATCTAAACGTAAACTCGCTTCAGCAGTAGCCGTTTTTTGTAACCAAGCTTGTAAACCAGGGCGACTATAAATTTCCGTCGGTATACGTGCCGCATAAAAAGCAAACAATAGTTCATCGTCAACTAGTACATCTGGGCGACGCGAGCGATGCTCGAGCGCCTCAATTTCCCGCACTAAACGGCGGTTATGCCAGAAAAACGCATAGTTATGAGGATAGCGCTTTTGCGCCTCTATTTCGGTTTCTTTCGCCAGTGCCGGGGTATCTACCCGCCCAAACATCTCCCCTTCAACCAAGGCTTTTTGAATAAATAATTGACGGGCTTCAGCTTGATCATGGGGAGCAAAAGTGACTTTGCGGCCATGGTAAATCGATAGCCCATACAAGGTACCGCGTTCATGCGCCATGACTTCGCCTTGACGACTATCCCAGAAAGGGTCACTTAAAGATTTGACCAAACGGTGTGCGCCCACTTGTTCGACCCAGTGTGGCTCAATTTTGGCAAGCGTGCGGGCATACATCCGTGTGGTTTCTTGTAATTCACCTGCCAAAATCCATGCCCCGGCCTTTTTTCCCAAGCTTGAACCGGGCCAAATAAAAAGTCGAATTCCGCGTGCGCCCAAATAGGAGCCTACTTTAGTATTTGGCGTGGTGGTCTTATCACTCTCTTCTTTTTTAGCTACATGCCCCAATAAGCCGGTTAATAAAGCTAAATGAATTTGCTCATAAGTCGCCGGTATCGTATTTTCACGCCAACCCTTTTCGCCTAACATAGTATGTAGCTGGCCATAAACATCTCGCCATTCACGTAATCGGCGGGGGGATAAAAATTGACTTCGACATAAATTTTCTAACTGTCGATTAGAGTGCTTATGATGTAAGGCATCTTGATACCAATTCCAAATTTTTAAATAATTCAAAAATTCAGATTTAGGGTCAGCGAAACGTTGGTGCGCTGCATCGGCAGCAGCTGCCTGCTCCAACGGTCGATCGCGTGGATCTTGGGTCGCTAAAGCAGAAACAATAATAGTAACTTCTTTTAAGGCCTGATGATCTCGCGCCGCCAGTAGCATGCGCCCAACTTTTGGATCTAACGGTAATTCTGTTAATTCACGCCCTAAGGCAGTAAGCTTAATTTCACCTGCTTGAGTACCATCTTCAGCGCTCGTTTCAATCGCGCCTAATTCATCTAGCAATTGCATGCCATCGGCTACTGCTCTGCCCAATGGGCGATCTAAAAAAGGAAAATCATGAATACGCGGTAAATGTAAGGCGCTCATGCGTAATAAAACTGCTGCTAGCGAGCTACGCAAAATTTCCGGATCAGTAAATTTTTGCCGCCCCAGAAAATCTTCTTCACTATACAGGCGCACACAAATACCATCTGCAACCCGACCACAGCGGCCTGCACGTTGGTTGGCAGCGGCTTGTGAAATGGGCTCAATTTGTAATTGCTCCACTTTATTACGATAGGAATAGCGTTTCACTCGCGCTAAACCGCTATCAATCACATAGCGAATATTGGGCACCGTTAAAGATGTTTCAGCAACATTGGTAGTTAGAATAATGCGGCGTCCATGCCCTGTTTGAAATACCCGCTCTTGCTCTGCCACCGATTGACGCGCAAATAAGGTTAAGACCTCGGGATGAAAACGCTGTTGCAAATGGGGATCTTTGCGTAACACTTCAGCACATTCGCGAATCTCCCGTTCGCCTGGTAAAAATACTAACGCGTCCCCAGCACCTAAAGCACCCTCACGCCATAAATCATGAATCGCCTCTGCTACACCCTCGCTCAAATCCTTTGTTTCCTTTTTGCCTGCGCCCTCTAAAGGAAAATAGCGTTGCTCTACTGGAAATAAACGGCCGCTCACTTCTATAACTGGAGCGGGTATCTCATTAATAGCGAAGTGTTGCGCAAAACGATTCGCATCAATTGTGGCCGAAGTAATGATCACTTTGAGATCTTTACGTTTGGGCAAAAGTTGCCGCAAATATCCCAATAAAAAATCAATATTTAAACTGCGCTCATGGGCCTCATCAATAATAATGGTGTCATAAGCCTTTAAGAGTGGATCGCGCTGCGTCTCAGCCAATAAAATGCCATCCGTCATTAATTTGATTGAAGCGGTAGAGCTAGTCTTATCGGCAAAACGTACTTGATAACCCACATCCTGACCCAATGGGGAATGTAATTCATGCGCAATGCGTTTGGCGGTTGCTGTGGCAGCAATACGGCGGGGCTGCGTATGGCCAATTAAACGCCCTCCATTAGCACGTCCCCGACCAAGCGCAAGACAAATTTTGGGCAGCTGAGTCGTTTTTCCTGAGCCAGTCTCGCCGCAAACAATCACCAATTGGTGTTCTCGCAAAGCTGCCATAATCCGCTCACGCTCACCTGAAACTGGCAATTCTTCGGGAAACTCAATCGCAAGAAGGCAAGCTTTGGCCTCCTCAGAAGTGTTGGAAGTGGACACAGGTAGAGACTCTGGGTTGAATTTTGTTTGGTTTATCGGCTTCTGCACCCTATAATTTTCTCACTATGAACGCGAATCCACCTAAGCTCGACCAAAACCGGCGTGACTTAGCCGCCACTACCCAGCAAACTTCGTCATTAAACCTGGCTGCAATCCCTGCGGGTACTGATTTCCCCTTTGTTGCTTGGCTCCGCGATGTTGCGCCATATATCCATAGTTTTCGTGGAAAAACCTTTGTCATTGCTTTTGCTGGCGAATTGGCCCAAGAAATTGGCTTAGAGAGCCTAATCGAAGATATTGCTATGCTGCACGCCATGGGCATGCGGATTGTCTTGGTCCACGGCATTCGCCCGCAAATTGAAGAGCAGCTTAAGTTGCGCAAAATTAAAAGTAAATACGGCAAAGCCACCATGAGCGCATACCGCATTACTGATGCTGCGGCCTTAGAGTGTGTAAAAGAAGCAGCTGGTGAATTACGGCTAGATATTGAGGCCGCTTTTAGCCGCGGCTTGCCCAACACCCCCATGGCAGGTTCACGCATCTCAGTTATTTCTGGAAACTTTATAACTGCTATGCCTTTTGGCGTAGTTGACGGAACCGACTTTATTCATACCGGCTTAGTCCGCAAAGTCGATGCTGAATCCATCAATCTCTCGCTTGATAGCAATAAAATAGTTTTGCTCTCGCCGCTTGGTTTTTCGCCCACTGGCCAAGCATTTAATTTATCGTATGAAGATGTCGCTGCAGCGACTGCTGCAGCCTTAAAGGCTGACAAAATTTTATTTCTAACGCCCTATCCCGCTCTGCGCGATGAGCAGCACGAACCCATAACTGAATTGTCGCTGGAGCAATTAAACACTTATGTGAATAGCCATGCCGAATTACTCCCCGGTTTTCGTAGCTTACTGAATTTAGCCGCACAAGCTGTTAAAGCTGGCGTCAACCGCGTACATTTTTTACCTGCCAATCGCGATGGCGCGCTTTTGGAAGAGTTATTTACTCACGATGGTATTGGCATGATGCTAGCCTCCTCCAACATTGAAAATTTACGCGAAGCCAACCAAGATGATGTTAGCGGTATTTTGCAGCTCACCATGCCGCTTGAAGAAGAAGGTATTTTGGCGCCCCGCGGTCAAGATGTGATTGAGCGCGATATCGCGCGGTTTTCGGTTATCGAGCATGATCGGGTGTTATTTGGTTGCGCTGCGCTCTTCCCTTTTCCGAATCAGGTTGGCGAGCTCGCTTGTTTAGCCGTTGATAGCGAAGTACAAGGCTCGGGTGATGGAGAGCGCCTCCTCAAGCATATTGAAATGAGAGCAAAAAATGAGGGTATCACCAAGCTTTTTGTCCTCACAACCCGTACCGAACATTGGTTTTTAAAGCGGGGCTTTGTGCGCGCCACAGTCGATGATTTACCCATCGAGCGTAAAGAAATTTATAACTGGGATCGTAAATCAATGGTTTTGATTAAGAACGTCTAAAATTGATTTTCTCTCGATATTGGTATTAAAAGAAAGGTTTTTTCATGGTACGCATGGTTCAATGCATCAAACTCAATAAAGAAGCTGAAGGTCTTGATTTTGCTCCTTTACCGGGCGAATTAGGGAAGCGCATTTGGCAACAAGTGTCAAAAGAAGCTTGGGCTGGCTGGCTTAAACACCAAACAATGCTGATTAATGAAAATCGCCTGAATATGGTCGATGCCCGCGCACGCCAATACCTCTTAAAGCAAGCTGAAAAACATTTCTTTGAGGATGGCGCTGATATGGCTACTGGCTATGTGCCACCGCCGCCACCCCAGTAGCGCTCCCGACTAAGAGTAAATCAGCTTTACGTTGGGCAAAGAGCCCAACACTAACGACTCCAGGTATTTGATTAATCTGCAGCTCTAATTGCACGGGCTGATTAATTGATAAACCGTGCACATCCACAATCCAGCCACCGTTATCAGTCATAAAAGGTTGACCTGTTGTGCCAACCATGCGCAAATGGCCGTCACCACCTAAAGCAGCGATCGTACGTCTAATAGAAGGCTCTGCCATGGGAATAATTTCCAGCGGCAAGGGAAAGCGGCCTAATACAGCAACTTGTTTTGAGGCATCACAAATACAGATAAAGCGCTTGGCCATTGCCGCAATAATTTTTTCACGCGTTAAAGCGCCGCCACCCCCTTTAATCATGTGGCCCTGAGGATTAATTTCATCGGCCCCATCGACGTAGACTGGTAAATCAGCTACTTGATTGGTATCAAAAACATAAAAACCTTGCTGAATAAGGCGCTGCGTACTGGCTATCGAACTTGAAACAACGCCAGCGAAGTGGTTGCGATGCGGTGCTAACAAATCAATAAACCAATTGGCAGTCGAGCCTGTGCCAATACCCAAACACTGTCCAGCGGGCAGCTTTAAGACTTCGTCACAAGCGGCTTGAGCCACTAAGCGTTTTAATTCTTCTGGATTCACGTCCGCCTCCCCTCTGAATTCATTATGATATGTCAAAAGAAGATAAATACCGATGAATAGCCTCGATCAACTTAAACAGTACACCACCGTTGTAGCCGATACCGGCGATTTTGCACGGATGCGCCAATTTCAGCCGCAAGATGCCACTACCAACCCCTCTTTAATCCTGAAAGCCGTGCAACAAAGTGCTTATGCAGATTTGGTTAAAGGAGTTCAGCAAGCGCATCCACAGGCAAGCGCCACCGAGCTCATGGACCATGTTTTAGTTGCTTTTGGCTTAGAAATCCTCCAAATTGTGCCAGGTCGGGTCTCAACAGAAGTTGACGCCCGACTATCATTTGATACCTCCGCAACCATCGCCAAAGCACGTCATCTCATTGCCCTGTATGCAAAACAAGGTATTGATCAAGAGCGCGTATTAATCAAATTAGCTGCTACTTGGGAAGGCATTCAGGCCGCTAAACAACTGGAGGCTGAAGGTATTCATTGCAATATGACCTTATTGTTTTCCTTAATTCAAGCAGCGGCTTGTGGCCAAGCCAAGGCAACCCTTATTTCTCCATTTGTGGGGCGCATAACCGATTGGCATAAAACCCGCTTAGGAACGAATTGGGTGGATGCTACTCATGGCGGCGCCAGTGATCCTGGCGTCAATTCTGTTAAACGTATTTACCGCTATTACAAACAATTTGGTATTCAGACAGAGGTGATGGGAGCGAGCTTTCGCAACATAGGGCAAATCATTGAGCTAGCCGGCTGTGATCTGTTAACCATTAGCCCAGAATTACTGTCTAACCTACAAGATAGTGCCATACCCGTCGTACGCCAGTTACATGCAGAAGCCCTGAATGACTTATCGGCTACTGAACTCAACACGAAGGAAGCCGCATTTCGTTTACAACTCAATAATGATGCCATGGCGACTGAAAAACTCGCCGAAGGCATTCGCAGCTTCTGTGCTGATATTGAAAAATTAGAACAATTACTTAAATAAGAGCTAAGCGTTGTCTTACTGCCTCAAATAAACAAACCCCACTGGCAACGGAAACATTTAAGCTTTCGACCACGCCCTGCATCGGAATACGCACCAACTGGTCACAGTTTTCGCGCGTCAATCGCCGCATACCATCACCTTCAGCGCCCATCACAATGCCAATTGAGCCAGTTAAATCAAGATCATAAATTGATAACTCGGCCTCTTCATCGGTACCAATTAAGGTAATACCCATTTCCTTTAACTCTTTCATACTGCGCGCTAAATTTGTTACTGGAATTAAAGGTACTACCTCTGCTGCACCGCTGGCAACTTTAGTAACCGTCGCATTTACGTGCGCCGAACGGTCTTTGGGTACCACAACCCCGTGTACCCCTGCGCCATCCGCCACTCGCAAACAGGCGCCTAAATTATGCGGATCGGTAACGCCATCTAGAACTAACAGCAAAGCTGGTCCCTCGATACCATCTACTAATTCAGGTAATGTTCTCGCCACAGTCATTTTGTCTGCTAGCGCCACAAGGCCTTGGTGCCGATCATGCCCTGCCAAGCTATGTAAACGCTCAGAATTGGCAGAATGCAAGCGATCGCCTAATAATGGTGTTGCTTGTTTTAAAAAATCACCCATACGGCGATCACGGCGCGCAGGATCGTAATAGACTGCACGTAAACTTTGGGCGTCTAAACGTAAGCGGGTTTGAATTGCATGAAAACCCAAAATGATATTTTTCACTTACGCTTACCTTTACGCACTGGCGGCTTATTACCAGCGGGTTTATGGGCTCCGCGGCCTTTTGCTTTATGCTTGCCGCTCTTGGTAGCAGCCTTACGATTGGCTCCATTCGCGCTACCAGTCGCCGCGCTAATCGCGCTTCCTTGTGAGCCTTTAACAGGCGCTTTACTATCGGGACGGGTTTTTTTTGAAGCTGCTTTTTTATGAGGGCGCCCAGTATCCGCAGCCAACATTAAATTACGGGTCCGCGAGCCACCGCCCTCTGCGCCAACCGACTTGACTAAACTAAACTCAATTTTGCGTGCGTCCAAATCAACTCGACTTACTAATACATGTAGTCGATCACCAAGACGATGACGAATACCTGTGCGCTCGCCGCGTAATTCTTGGCGAGCCTCATCGTATTGAAAATAATCACCGCCCAATTCTGTCACATGAACCATGCCTTCAACAAAAAGATTCTCAAGTTGAATAAATAAACCAAAATTAGCTACCCCGGTAATCGTGCCAGCATATTCTTGCCCTAAATGATCGCGCATGTAATAACATTTCAGCCAAGCCTCAACATCACGTGAAGCCTCATCTGCACGGCGCTCATTAGCTGAGCAATGGACCCCTAACTGACCCCAAACAGGCAAACTCAAGTGCTGTCCCTTTGCACCCTTATCACCTTGTGCACCCTTAGGCCCTTTGATTCCTTTGGACTCTAAGCGAGATTGCACTGCCTCACCATGCGATTTTTTAGCGGCTACGGCATTCGCACGAGCAGTGCCTTTGCGAGGTAAGGTGAGATTCAGGGGCACCCGCTCTGGCAGAGTTGGGTGATAGGTTTTTTTCTGCAAAATGGCTTTGATCGCCCGATGCGTCAATAAATCAGGATACCGCCGAATCGGGCTGGTGAAGTGGGCGTAAGCAGGATAAGACAAACCAAAATGCCCAGCATTTTCAGGCTGATAAACTGCTTGTTGCATGGAGCGCAAAACCGATGATTGCAGCATCATTGAGTCGGGCCGCGGTTTAATTTCCTTAATTAAGCGCGCAAAGTCTTTGGGCTGTGGTTTATCACCCCCCGCTAAGCTAAGGGCTGAGGTACGCAAAGCTTGCCTTAAGGTGGCTAGTTTTTCTGCAGAAGGCTCTTCATGCACGCGGTACAAGCTATAGTGATTATTTTGTGCCAATAAATCAGCAGCGCACACATTAGCTACCAACATACATTCTTCAATCACTTTATGAGCTTCATTGCGGATGCGTGGCTCAATCCGTAAAATCTTGCCTAATTCATTACTAATAATTTGGGTTTCAGTGGTCTCAAAATTAATCGCCCCGCGCCGTTCACGCGCTGCATCAAGAATCTTATATAGTTGATATAAATTACTTAATTCAGTACGAAATGCTGCGAAACGAGCTGCTTCTGGCCCCTTCGAATTACTTAAAATTTCCCACACGGTGTCGTAAGTAAACCGCTGTGCTGAATGCATAACTGCTGGATAAAACTGATACGCCAAAACAATGCCCTGTAAATCGACTACCGCATCACACACCATACATAAACGATCGACTCCAGGATTTAATGAACACAAGCCATTGGAGATTTTCTCTGGCAACATCGGAATCACGCGCCGCGGAAAGTATACCGAGGTCGCTCGTAATAAGGCTTCATCGTCCAGAGCACGATCAGGTTTGACATAATGCGAAACATCAGCAATAGCCACAATTAAGCGCCAGGCTTTCGACTTTCCAAACAGGGTCGGCTCGCAATACACCGCGTCATCAAAATCGCGCGCATCAGCACCATCAATTGTCACTAAAGGTATGTCGCGCAAATCAACTCGACCCTCTAAATCAGCTTGCAGAACACCGTCAGGTAATGCGGCGGCTTCTTTAATAACAGCAGCTGAAAATTCATGAGGCACCCCGTACTTACGTACCGCAATTTCAATTTCCATCCCAGGGTCATCAATTTCACCCAACACCTCTACCACCCGCCCTACTGCCTGCCGATAACTATCGGGGTAGTCAATAATTTCTACGCTGACCACTTGGCCTAACTTAGCATTTCCTTGGCCCTTTGGGGGAATCAAAATATCGTGGCCAATCCGCATATCTTCAGGGGCCACAATCAATACTCCGTTTTCATTCAGCAAACGCCCAATGACGAGGCGGTTAGCATGCACCAGCACTTCGACAATTTGCCCCTCAGGTCGACCCCGACGATCGACTCCAAGCACTTTTACATTTACGCGATCGCCATGCATCACCCGTGACATTTCGCGTTCCGATAAAAAAATATCTTCGCCACCATCATCCGGTATCACAAAGCCAAAACCATCACGATGACCTTGTACTGTGCCAATCCGATCGGCCTCGCGTTGCACTGAAGCTTCAGTCTTACGCTTGCTTACTTTCAACATGCATTTCTTTCAAATCAAGATTAGAGTAAAAAATAACCAGATACCCCCTATAATAGAGCCCATTGCCCAGATGGCGAAATTGGTAGACGCACCAGCTTCAGGTGCTGGCGATCGAAAGGTTGTGGAGGTTCGAGTCCTCTTCTGGGCACCACTATTCCAAGCTTTCTTAGTACACGGGTAAGCTATACCCCTTTTACTTGCCTACGCCAAGCATGTAGCAGCGGCTCAGTGTAACCATTGGGTTGCTCGAGTCCTTTAAAGATCAAATCACTGGCTGCCTGAAAAGCGAATGAGTCTTTGTAATTTGGCATCATTGGTTTGTAGAGGGGGTCGCCTGCATTTTGCATATCAACAATGCTAGCCATCCGTTGCAAGGCTTCATTTACCTCATTTACAGTCACAATTTTGTGCAGTAACCAATTGACGATATGCTGACTAGAGATACGTAATGTCGCGCGATCTTCCATTAATCCAACGTTGTAAATATCCGGCACCTTCGAGCAGCCAACACCTTGATCAATCCAACGAACCACATAACCTAAAATACCTTGGCAATTATTATTAAGCGCCTCGCGAATCTCTTCTTTAGTCCAATCTGGATAGAGCGCAATTGGCACAGTCAATAAATCATCCATTAACGATTCATACTCAGCTGCAGTATCTTTTTTCTCCATGTCTTCTTGAATTTTCGCCACATTGACTTGGTGATAGTGCATAGCATGCAAAGTAGCAGCTGTGGGTGAAGGCACCCAAGCTGTATTGGCACCAGCCTGAGGGTGGGCGATTTTTTGCTCTACCATTTCTCGCATGAGGTCTGGTGCAGGCCACATGCCTTTACCAATCTGTGCGCGACCCCGTAGACCACAATCTAAGCCAGCCAAGACATTGCGGCGCTCATACGCATTGAACCATTTGCCGACCTTCATCTTGCCTTTACGGACCATGGCACCGCCATACATACCAGTATGAATTTCATCGCCAGTACGATCTAAAAAGCCAGTGTTAATAAAAGCAACGCGTGCACCAGCTGCCGCAATGGCAGCTTTAATATTGACGCTCATGCGCCGCTCTTCATCCATGATGCCTAATTTGACGGTGTTCTCTGGCAAGCCAAGCAATTTCTCAACACGGCTAAAGAGCTCGCTAGCAAATGCAACTTCTTCAGGACTGTGCATTTTAGGCTTAACAATGTATACAGAACCTTTACGGGTATTGCCAATCGCTTGTGCTGCTGGGCGATTAATATCATATAAAGCAATTAATACGGTCACGACTGCATCTAAGATGCCTTCGTAAACTTCCTTACCTTCACTAGTAATGATGGCAGGATTTGTCATCAGGTGACCAACGTTACGCAGGAATAATAGTGATCGGCCATGTAAGGTCACCAAGCCATCTTTTGCATTTACTGCGCCAATACCGGCTTTGTATTGACGATCTGGATTGAGGCGGCGGGTAAAAGTTTTGCCACCCTTACTCACCTCTTCAACTAAGGTCCCTTTGAGAATACCTAACCAGTTCTCATAAGCGAGTACTTTGTCATCGGCGTCAACAACCGCTACTGAATCTTCCAAATCCAGAATGGTAGAGAGCGCGGCTTCTAGTACGACATCATTTACACCAGCTAAATCACTAGCACCGATGGTTTTCGTCTTATCAATTTCAATATCAATATGAATACCATTATTGCGTAGTAAAACAGATGAAGGTGCGGAAGGATCACCTTGGTAGCCCACAAACTGTTTTTCATCAAGCAAGCCAGTAGTGCTACCATCTTTTAACTTTACCGCCAGTTTATTGGCTACCACGGTATAAGCCACCACATCGCTATATGAAGCTTTAAGCAAAGGTGCAGCCTGATCTAAAAACTGCCGCGCATAGGCTACAACCTTAGCGCCACGAATTGGATTGAGCGCTCCGCCTTTGGTAGCACCATCCTCTTCAGACAAAACATCTGTACCGTAGAGCGCGTCATACAAAGAGCCCCAACGAGCATTAGCTGCATTTAAAGCATAGCGCGCATTGAGCACAGGAACAACCAACTGGGGGCCCGCTTGGAGAGCAAGTTCATCATCGACGTTCTGAGTAGAAGCCACTACATTGGCTGGTATCTCATCTATATAGCCAATTTCTTTTAGATACTGGCGATACGCAGGCATATCTTTGATTGGGCCTGGATGAGTTTGGTGCCATTTATCTAAATCACGCTGGATTCGATCACGCTTGGCCAGCAATGCGTCATTAATTGGGGTTAAGTCTTTAACAATTGCGGCAAAGCCCTTCCAGAAGTCAGCACTTTTAATCTGCAGACCTGGTAACACTTTATCCTCAATAAAACGGTAAAGTGAATCGGCAACCTGCAAGCCAAAACAGTTAATACGTACAGTCATGATAAAAACCTTTAAATAAATCTCACAATAAAAATAGCCTATAAATTACACATTACCGCTTAATGCGTCGCCTCAAAAGGATGGTGCACCAAAATGGTTTCATCGCG
Source organism: Polynucleobacter sp. IMCC 29146 (assembly GCF_021395195.1). Taxonomy (NCBI): domain Bacteria; kingdom Pseudomonadati; phylum Pseudomonadota; class Betaproteobacteria; order Burkholderiales; family Burkholderiaceae; genus Polynucleobacter; species Polynucleobacter sp. IMCC 29146. The sequence continues at coordinate 329,254 of NZ_JAJVCR010000002.1, forward strand.
CTCTGGCCCAGTCGACACCATGGCAATGGGTTTGCCAACGACCTCTTCAATACGACGCAAAAAGTGTTGTGCCTGAATTGGTAGGCGGTCCCAATTTTGAATACCAACAGTACTATCTTGCCAACCTGGAAAATCTTCATAAATCGGTTCACATAAAGCTACTGCCTCTGCACCCCGCGGCAATACATCGAGCTCTTTGCCCTCCAAACGATAACCCACACATAAGCGGACCTGCTCAAGGCCATCGAGCACATCTAATTTAGTGATACATAAACCAGTTAGCCCATTAATCTGAATTGAGCGCTTTAATGCGGCCGCATCAAGCCAACCCGTGCGACGCGGACGGCCTGTTACTGAGCCAAACTCTTTGCCCACTTCAGCTAAGCGGATGCCAACTGGGTCTTGCTTCGCAGGATTATCGAAATCATAAAGCTCACTAGGAAATGGGCCAGCGCCCACTCGGGTGCAATAGGCTTTGGTAATACCCAAGATATATTGCAAAGAATCAGGCCCTACTCCAGAACCCGCGGCTGCATTCCCCGCCACACAGTTACTCGAAGTTACATAAGGGTAGGTTCCGTGGTCAATATCGAGCAGCGTACCCTGAGCACCCTCAAATAATAAATTTTGCCCAGCTTGTTCGACTGCATATAAAGCACTAGAAACGTCGGTAACCATCGGCTTAAGGCGCGCTGCATAACTCATGGCCTCAGCTAAAGTAGCTTCATAATCAACGGGGCTCGCTCCGTAGTAATTGGTTAAAACAAAATTGTGATATTCCAAATTTTCACGCAATTGCGCGGCAAATTTTTCGGGATAAAACAAATCTTGCACACGCAAAGCACGGCGGGCTACTTTATCTTCATATGCGGGGCCAATGCCACGTCCGGTAGTGCCAATTTTCGCTGCCCCCCGTTTTTTCTCGCGGGCGTTATCAATTGCGACGTGATACGGCAAAATTAACGTCGCTGCTTCAGAAATACGCAGGCGATCGCAGACATTTAATCCGGCGGCTTCGAGCTCACCAATTTCTTTAAAGAGTGCTTCAGGCGATAGCACAACACCATTACCGATATAACAAATGACCTGCGGATGCATGATTCCCGAAGGAATTAAACGCAAAATGGTTTTTTTATTACCGATAATTAAAGTATGTCCCGCATTATGGCCACCTTGAAAGCGCACGACGCCAGCAGCATGATCAGTTAACCAATCGACTACCTTGCCTTTGCCTTCATCACCCCATTGAGTGCCTATTACCACCACATTTCGGCCGCGTTTGGCTGACCTGGGTTGGCCAGGGTTTTGCTTACTTTGCTGCTGAGACATATTCAATCCAAATTTGATCAAGACGGGCTATTTTACCGACCTTAATGGGCTTACCACCCAGTTTTTACCTTGCTGAACCAATTCTCGATCACACTGGAATTGGGAACTTAAAAGTTCCTCCCCCACCTTGATCTGAATCACCACTTCGCCAGCCTCCCTTAATTGGGAAATTTGGGCCAATAAAGCCGCATCAGAAAGCCAGGGTGCACGTATTACCGGCCGCAGAGCGGATGCCTTAGAAAGACTTGCTAAGGTCAACAAATCGAGTGAAAACCCAGTTGCGGGGCGCGCGCGCCCAAAAGCAGCTCCAACCTGATCATAGCGACCACCCCGCGCAATGGGCTGAGCTAAGTCAGCAATATAAGCCGCAAACGTCACCCCAGTGTGGTATTGATAACCCCGTAAATCTGCTAAATCAATACTCATTTCGGTAGTAGGCGCGAGCTCAGTCATTGACGCGAGCAACGCTTCTAATTGCAATAAAGATTCCTGTACTTGAAGATTATTTGGCAAAGCAAATTCACCTTTGCGGGCCTTTTTTAAAACCTCGCTACTCGGTCCATTTAAATGCGTTAGTGCTAGCAAGGCTTTAGCACAATCGGTGGGCACTGCTTGCGACCAGGCCACCAAACTGGGGCGATCTTTACTTTGCAATAAGCCATATACAGTTTGCATATCTGCAGGCGTTAGCGTTACGCCCTCTAACACGCCAGCCAATACTCCGGCATGCGATAAATCGAGATAGACCTGTTCTTGCCCAGCCAAACGCAGGGTTTGCAATAAAAGTGAAATCGCTTCAGAATCAGCATCCAAACTAGCGCAACCATAAATTTCCACGCCCAATTGCACCTCTTCGCGCGACGCACTAGTAATGCTGGCGCGGGCATGGACAACCGAGCCCGCATAACATAGGCGGGTTACGCCATCTCGATTTAATAAATGCGCATCGATCCGAGCAACTTGGGGTGTCATATCAGCCCGCAAGCCTAAGGTACGCCCTGAGAGCTGATCAACTAACTTAAAGGTTTGTAAATTAAGGTCCGCACCAGTACCCGTTAACAAAGAATCGAGAAACTCGATTAAGGGTGGGGTCACCAACTCATAGCCATAAGATTGATATAAATCGAGCAAGCGACGACGCAAAGCCTCTACTTTGGCAGCCTCAGCTGGCAAAATATCAGCAATATCTTCAGGTAATAACCAACGGTTCATGCCTAATATTATGGCTCAACTATGCTTGATGATGGGCAATGCTGGGGAATCTCGCAGAACTCTGAGTCTGCGGCCTTTTAGGCCCTAAAGAGCGGGTCGTCTTATTGGCTCTTTTTATGCAAAAACTTGAAGAACTCACCACTGGGTTCAACCACCATCAAGTCTTTCTTATCTTTGAAAGAGCTGCGGTATGCCTCCAAACTGCGATAAAACTGAGCAAATTGGGAATCCCGACCAAACGCTTCGGCATATAAGGCGGTCGCCTTCGCATCGCCAGCGCCTTTAATTTTTTGCGCATCCCGATACGACTCAGCCAAAATAACATCGCGCTGGCGCTCGGCATCGGCACGAATTTTATCCGACTCAGCTGCGCCCGTAGAGCGCAATTCATTAGCTACGCGTTTGCGTTCTGCTTCCATGCGTCGATACACTGAATCGCTAATTTCAGCCAATAAGTCGACGCGCTTTAAACGCACATCAACAATTTCAACACCAATATCGGCAGAATCATCGGCTACTTTCTTACGAATTCCCTGCATCACTTGTTCGCGCTGCTCAGAAATAAGTTCACGTACGGTGCGCTTCGTAAACTCTTCATTCAAAGCTGAACGAACTAGCTGATTTAATCGATCGACCGCTAAACTTTCATCACCTCTAAAACTCACAAAAAACTTACGCGGATCAACAATGCGCCACTTCACATAAGAATCAACCAAGAGATTTTTCTTTTCGGAGGTAATGAAACGCTCAGCTTCAGGATTATCGATCGTTAAAATGCGGCGATCGAAAAAGCGCACATTCTCAAATGGGGCAGGAAACTTAAATTGCAAACCAGGGTCTTGAATTACCCGCACAATTTGACCAAAGGAAAATACCACCGCAAACTGCCGTTGGTCAACAATAAAAATACTGGAAGCCAATAAATAAATAATGGCAATGAGCCCAATTAAAGCAGCAAGTACGCGATTCATATTCATTAGCGGGCATCCCGATCGCGGCTGCGTAAGCCATCGCGTTTATCAACCGAACTATTACTGCCGCCCGTTGCCGCAGAGCCAGACGCAGGCTGTGCTGGTGAAACCGTGACCGAGCCCGTAGCTGGCAAACTAGGTACTCCAGTAGAGCTACCAACCGAACCCGAACCCATGCTGCTATTGGGTGCTGCCGCAGCCGCCTGGGCACTTTCAGCACTCACTTGCGCGGCAATTTTATCGAGGGGCAAATACAAGAGACTATTACTCTTAGTGGTATCGACCAAAATTTTCGTTACATTGCTATAGACTTCCTTCATCGTGTCGATATACATCCGATCACGCGTGACTTGAGGTGCCTTTGCATATTCCGTCAAAATTTGTTTAAAGCGGGTGGCATCACCATCAGCAGTTGCAATGACTCGTGCTTTATAGCCTTCAGCCTCTTGCAGTAAACGTGCGCCAGTACCTTTAGCGCGCGGAATAATATCGTTTGCGTATGCTTGACCTTCGCTCTTCAAACGCTCAGCATCTTGACTGGCTTTGACGGCATCATCAAATGCGGCCTGAACTTGTTCGGGGGGTTGCACATTTTGCACTGTCACGCTCGTAATATAAATACCGGTTTTATAACTATCTAAGATTTTTTGAATTGAGATAGCTAAGTCAATGGCAATTTTTTCACGCCCCTCATAAAGCACGGTATCCATTTTGCTGCGGCCCACAATTTCCCGAATTGCCGTCTCAGCAGCCTGTGTTACCGCAATATCCGGATTACGATTATTAAATAAATAATCTGTCGGATTTTTTAAACGATATTGCACGGCGAATTTCACATCAATAATGTTTTCATCTTCGGTCAACATCGATGCATCTTTTAAGTTAGTTGACTTAATTAAGACTGGACGCCCTACTTCAACCGAACGAACGCCCGATAAATTTACAATTTCTTGCGCCTGAATGGGCCAAGGCATACGCCAGTTAATGCCAGGCCCAGCGGTGTAACTGTATTTACCAAAGGTGAGAATCACACCCGCCTGACCTTCTTGAATAATAAAAAAACCACTTAATAACCAAAACAAGACCGCACCAGCTGCAATAAAACCAAAGCTTGCCTTGCTGGAAAAGGGATTCGTAAAATTAAAATTAAATGGCGCTTGGTTTTTACCGCCGCCACCATTATTCGAGGGCTTATTAAATGGCGCTTTATTTGGCGATGAATTGCCAGAATTATTTGTAGTACTTTTGGGGCCTTTTTTACCACCAAAAAAATTATTCAGGCGATTATTGAAATCGCGCCAGAGCTCATCCAGATCGGGCGGCCCATCGGTGGGTCGCTCAGGTGGCTTGGATGGTGGTTGTGGGCTGACTGTGGGTATATTTTCTGGGCTATTTCCTGGAGCTCCCTCAACGACTGGCGGCTTAGTTTCGCCTGCAGGCGTACCTTCGCCATTGCCAGAGTCTTTAGCATCATTGCTGTTGCTACTATTGCCCCAGCCTGGGTCTTTTACTGAAAAAAGTGCAAGCAGTTTATGCATTATGTGGCGAATAGCTACGGGAAGGGAGGGGATTAAATTCGGCAGAGTCAGGTCGATCGGTTAAGGGAGCTAATAAATCAGTGGCGTTAGTGTGATTTTTGGCTCGGTCATCTTGAGCCCTAATTCTATCAGCCAATTGGGCATGTTCGCCTAAAGCACTACGGAGTAAGTCAAGGCCCAAGCTAGCCTGTGCTGAAAGGAAAATTTGGTTGGGTAAGCCATTATTATCCCTCTTGACAATAGGCCCATGGGCAAAGGTTTCAGGCATTAAATCAATTTTATTCATGATTTCTAGGCGCGGAATGTCAGTAGCCCCAATATCTTGCAAAACCCGCTCAACTTCAGCCCGTTGTTCGCGTGAAACTAAGCTAGCTGCATCAATCACATGCAAAATTAAGTCGGCATGAATCGTTTCATCTAGGGTTGCTTGAAAAGCTTCTACCAATTGATGGGGCAAGTCGCGAATAAACCCCACCGTATCGGACACTACAATCGACCCCGTCTCAGGCAGATGCACTTTGCGTGAAGTGGTATCGAGGGTGGCAAACAATTGATCGGCCGCATAGGCGCCAGCCTTTGTTAAAGCATTAAAGAGCGTTGATTTACCCGCATTGGTATAGCCCACCAACGATACTGAGAAAACTTCTTTGCGACTGCGTGAGCGGCGTTGAGTTCGTTGTTGCCGCTGTAACTTCGCCAATTCAAGCTCAAGTCGCTTAGCACGTGTAGCCAACATGCGCCGATCTAACTCCATTTGGGTTTCACCTGGACCGCCCCGTAAGCCAATACCACCCTTTTGCCGCTCTAAGTGACTCCAAGCCCGCACTAAACGCGACATGCGATAACGCACATGGGCTAACTCAACTTGGGTTTTACCCACATGACTTTGCGCCCGTTGGGCAAAGATATCTAAAATTAACCCGGTTCGATCGAGCACATGGCGCCCCAAGTGGCGCTCTAAATTGCGTTGCTGACTAGGCGATAAAGGATGATTAAAAATCGCCAACTCCGCTTCTTGCTCTTCAAGAATGTGCTTCAGTTCGTTAGCTTTACCAGACCCAATAAATAAAGCAGGATCAGTTTTGCCGCGGCGCCCAATGACATTAGCCACTGGCAATGTTCCTGCGCTTTCCACCAATAAAGCAAGTTCTGCCATGCTTTCGGGAAAATCAGCTAAGCCAGTATCAACGCCGACTAGCACCGCTCGCACAGCGTCAATACTAGTTTTATGCAGAGGGCTCTTCCTCATCTAGGCGAAAAGTCACTGCGCGGGCAGGAACGATAGTAGAAACAGCATGTTTGTACACCATTTGCGTCACCGTATTGCGCAGCAAAATCACATACTGATCAAATGAATCAATATTGCCTTGCAATTTAATGCCATTCACGAGATAAATCGAAACAGGCACATGCTCTTTACGCAAAGCATTGAGAAAAGGGTCTTGCAACATCTGACTTTTATTATTATTCATACCGCTCCTTTAAGCACTAATGGGAGTCTTGATTTTTTCAAACTCAAAACAGAATCTTATTATCGCTTCTTCTTTTTGTCATCATCAACGTAAGGGTTACGATTGGTGCGTAATTCAATACGCATCGGTGTCCCACGGAGACCAAAAACCGCCCTAAACCGCCCTTCTAGAAAGCGTTTATAGCTATCTGTAACGCCAGAAAGGCCAGTGCCATGAATAATCACAATTGGCGGATTCATGCCCCCTTGATGTGCATAACGCATTTTCGGACGCCCCATCCCCACCCGTTTAGGCTGCTGATGTTCAATAGCCTCAATCAAAATTCGCGTTAAACGCGGGGTGGGCATCTTCGTCGTGGCCGCTTTATACGCAGCATCAACATCTTTGAACAGTTCTTTTAGACCAAAGCCCTTGCGCGCTGAAATCGTATGAACATTGGCAAAATCGAGAAAGCGCAATTTTTGCGCAATCTCTAAACGGCAACGCTCTTTCACATAAGCGTCGACGCCATCCCATTTGTTTACTGCCACCACTAAGGCTCGCCCGGCTTCAACAATAAACCCAGCAATATGGGCATCTTGCTCAGAAATATCTTGTTGAGCATCCAGCATCAAAATCACCACATTGGCGTCGGCAATGGCTTGCAAGGTTTTCACGACTGAAAATTTTTCAATCGCTTCAAACACTTTACCGCGACGCCGCAAGCCAGCGGTGTCAATCAAAATATAGGGGCGACCAGCACGTTCAAAGGGTACTTCAATGGCATCGCGGGTTGTGCCAGGTTGATCAAAAGCAATCACCCGCTCTTCGCCAATCAGTTTATTTATTAATGTCGACTTACCTACATTAGGACGACCCACCACAGCAATCTTGAGCGGTTTATCTGCACCCAGCACCTCAGCCTCATCATCCTCTTCAGGCACACCCAAGTCATCCAACGCATCCTCAATTAAGCTGCGCACGCCTTCACCATGAGCTGAGGAAATCGGCATGGGATCACCCAGACCTAACTCATGGAAGTCAGCGGTAACAACGCCCGCTGACATACCCTCGGTTTTATTTACTGCCAAAATAATCGGCCGTCCTGTTTTACGTAAGAAATCGGCAATGACACGATCTTGGGGGGCCAAACCTAAGCGCCCATCAACCAAGAAAATCACCACATCCGATTCCGCTACTGCTTGTTTAGTTTGCTTGGCCATTTCCGCGACGATGCCAGTTTTCGCTACAGGCTCAAAGCCACCGGTATCAATGCAAATGAAACCGCGACTACCTAGGCGTCCATTGCCATAATGTCGATCACGGGTTAAGCCAGAAAAATCAGCCACAATTGCATCGCGTGAGCGCGTTAAGCGGTTAAACAAAGTCGATTTACCTACATTAGGCCGACCAACAATTGCAATGACAGGTTTCATGGGACAAGTTTCATAAAGTAAACTTTATTTAGGTTGATAGGCAACTAATTTACCGCCTTGAGACTGCACTAGAACTAGGCCACCGGCGACCACTGGGGCCGACGCAATGGGTGAGGTATCGTGCCGAATGCGCGCCACAATCTCGCCATTCGCCTGTGAGATAGCGTGTAAATAACCTTCAGCGTCACCAAATAACAGCACTCGCCCGATGGCGGTAGGCTCACCTAAGTCACGCCAATTGAGCTTGCTCGTTTCCCAAACCTGCGTTCCGTCTGCGCTCTTAAAAGCCGCTACTTGCGATTTTTCATTGCTTGCAAAAACCAGTTCAGGGCCCTGCGCAGTGCCGGTGTAACTCGAAAAATCCTTAGACCAAATTAAATTTCCCGTACGTACCATGCTACAACCGATCTTGCCTTGATACGATACGGCGCATAATTTATCACCCTCCAAGCTTGGCTTGGCGGATACATCATTTAAACGCTCAATTTCAGAAAATCCTTTTGGAAAAGAAACCGATGTTTCCCAAATCAGGGCCCCATTATTTACCCCAATCATGCCGAAGCGGCCACTCGATAGGCCTGTCACAATTACTTCATTATTAACAAGCAGCATGCCATAACCTACACGCAATGACAGTACCGACTGTTGGCGCTGATAAAACCAACGGCGCTTCCCTGTGAGTACGTCTAAGCCCATAAAACGATTATCGAGCGTGCGAATCACTACGGTGCCAGCGGCCACTATGGGCTCAGTTAATACTTCACTGCCAACTGAAACTGACCACATATTTTTTCCGGCTTCATCAAAGGCATAAACCATCCCCTTAGCTGAAACCGCCACTGTCGTTTTGCCATCCGACCCTGGGCCTACAGCTAGCCTATCGGGCACGCTCACTTCCCAAATCGTTTTACCAGTTTGTAAATCTAGTCTTACTAATTTGCCACTAGCAGAAGCAGCATAGACTGAATTGCCAGCTACCATCGGATCAAAATAATAGGGTTCGGACGAGCCAACATTCGCTGCCCAAATTTCTTTCATTTCAAATTGATTAGTCACTGCCGTCAGATCGTTAGGCTTGCGAGTTCGCGAAGAGCCCGAGCATGCCAGCATTGAACATACTAGCAAAGCGAGTAAAGCAAATAAAGCCCTACGCATTAAACACCACCTACAGCATCCAGTTTTACCTTTAATAAGCGGCGGCTTTCATCGGGCAATTCTTTTGCTTGCAGCATCATTTTCCACGCGGTTTGATAATTCGTGCGCGCCTCAGCTATTTTTTGTTGTGATAAATACCAATCGCCACGCCGCTCTATCCATAAAGCCTCAAAGCCACTAACTGGTTTTTCTTTTAATAGTTGGTCGGCTTCAGTTATCGCCGCATCACCGCCCTGTTCAATTAATTGGGCTACCAAGCGCATTTTGGCTACCCCTGCATATGCAGAATCGGTTGCTTTAGTACTTGTCCAGCGTAAATAGCTTAGCGCCTTTGCTGTATCGCCTGCATCTGCAGCAACTTTTGCGCCAACTAAACCCGACATGGCCGCATAACTTGTACGTCCAAATTGATTTTGCAAATCGTCTACTGCGCGAAAGATTTGTTCTTTATCACCTTTGCCCACCGCACTCAACATGGTGCCGTACAGTTTTGAGGCCTCCATTGCTTGATTATTTTTCCACCATTGCCAACCACTATAGCCCGCATAAGCTAATAAAATAGCAGTTAATAAGCCAGTCAATAACTTGCCATACTTTTTCCAAAAGTCTTTAAAGTTATCTAAATGTTCTTGTTCTTCTAGGTCCAGTGGCATAACAATCCGTAAGGTAAACGTAAATTAAATAAATGAGTAAAGTGGGATCAAGGGCAGGCTATTTTATTCCGAAGCAGAAACTAAGGCTTCAATCATGGCATCCAAGACCTGATTTAGCGGAACTGCATATTGTTTACCCAACCCGCGTAAGTCTTTAATTTGGGCTTCACCGCGCGCCAATTCATCAGGGCCAATAATTACAGCAAAGGCGGCACCACTCGCATCGGCTTTTTTCATTTGGGATTTAAAGCTTGCCGCTTGGCCATCGGGGGCACAAAATAAAACAACATCCATGCCAGCACTGCGCAATTGTTCAGCAGCAATAAAAGCGGCCGTTAAGGTTTCACCACCCTGATGTAAAACATACACATCACACACTGCCTCGGCTTCGGGGACTGATCCTGAGATGGCCATTAGTTCAAGCACGCGCTCAATGCCCATCGCCCAACCACAAGCGGGTGCCGCTTTACCCCCCATTCGTTCAACCAAAGGATCGTAACGCCCACCCCCAGCAATAGTGCCTTGCGCCCCAAGTTCAGTAGTGACCCATTCAAACACGGTGAGGTTGTAATAATCTAAGCCGCGTACTAACCGCGGATTAATTTTGCAGGGAATATTCTGGGCTTTTAATAAAGCCTGTACCGCAGCAAAGTGTTGTAGCGATTCTGCGCCAAGAAAATCGAGTAAACGTGGCGCTTGTTCAAGCAGTTCTTGCATTGCTGGATTTTTAGAGTCTAAAATTCGCAGGGGATTAGTCAGTAAACGACGCTGCGAATCTGCGTCTAAGGCTGCAGTATTTGCCGTGAAATACTCGACTAAAGCTTCACGGTGGGCAGCGCGCTCAGCTGCTTGGCCCAAAGAATTTATTTCAAGATGTACGCCCCGTAAACCTAACTCATCCCAGAGTCGTTGCCCCATGACGATAATTTCAACATCGATGTCAGGACCCGCAAAACCTAAGGCTTCAACCCCAAATTGATGAAACTGTCGATAGCGCCCACGCTGCGGACGCTCGTGGCGAAACATGGGTCCCATATAGCATAGGCGTTTAGGTCCGTCGTACAGTAAATTATGTTCAATGACTGCGCGCACAACTGCGGCGGTTCCTTCGGGTCGCAAAGTGAGTTGCTCTCCATTCAGGCGATCTTCAAAGGAATACATCTCTTTTTCTACAATGTCGGTAACCACGCCAATACCGCGCTGAAAAACTTCAGTAGCCTCAACAATCGGGGTGTTTATTAACTCATAACCGTAAGCGCGGGTTAAATCGTGCAATATTTTTTCTAAATGCAGCCACTGCTTTGCCTCAGTAGGCAAGCGGTCATTCATACCCCGCACGCCCGCTAGTTTTTGAATTTTTTGCGCACTCATTTTACGTATTTAGCTTGCCGAGCTACCATAGTGTGACTTCACATAGTCTTCTACAATCACCTGAAACTCTTCGGCAATACCGGTACCACGTAAGGTTTTCACTTTGACACCATCAACAAATACTGGTGCCGCAGGGGCTTCCCCAGTGCCAGGCAACGAAATACCGATATTGGCATGCTTGCTTTCACCGGGTCCATTCACAATACAACCCATCACCGCCACATTCATATTTTCAACTCCTGGATGCGATTTTTTCCAGACTGGCATTTGTTGGCGCAAGTAAGATTGAATTTGGGCTGCTAATTCTTGAAAAGTCGTACTGGTCGTACGCCCACAACCAGGACAGGCAATGACCATAGGCGTGAAATTCCGTAAGCCCATGGTTTGTAAAATTTCCTGAGCCACGATCACTTCATTTTCGCGCGGTGCACCAGGGTCAGGTGTCAGTGAAACCCGAATGGTATCGCCAATCCCTTCTTGCAACAAAATGCCTAAAGCCGCGGTCGATGCCACAATCCCTTTACTACCCATGCCTGCCTCGGTTAAACCTAAATGCAAAGGATAATTGCAGCGGCGGGCTAAATCGCGATACACCGCAACTAAATCTTGTACACCACTCACCTTGCACGACAACATAATTTGATTTGGGCTCATACCTAATTCAACTGCCTTAGTGGCCGATTGCAAGGCTGACTGAATTAAAGCTTCAATCATCACTGCTTGCGCTGTTTTAGGCTCAGCAAGCATTGCATTTTCATCCATGATCTGGGCTAACAGCGCTTGATCTAAGCTACCCCAATTCACGCCAATCCGAATTGGCTTGTGATAACGGCAAGCGACTTCAATCATTTGGGCAAATTGCGGATCGCGTTTAGCACCCTTACCCACATTACCCGGATTAATGCGGTACTTTGATAACGCCTCTGCACAGGCTGGAAAATCGTTTAGCAAAGTGTGGCCGTTGTAGTGAAAATCACCAATCAGCGGGGTAAAAATACCCATCGCATCTAATTTTTCGCGCACGTAAGGCACGGCTGCGGCAGCCTCAGGCGTATTGACCGTAATACGCACTAATTCAGAACCGGCACGCGCCAATTCTTTTACTTGAATCGCGGTACCAAGTGCATCAACCGTATCGGTATTGGTCATTGACTGCACGCGCACTGGTGCATCTCCGCCCACGGTAACATGTACATCTTGCCAAGATACGGTTGCCTGCAAAGAACTGCGCCGCGGCGCAGGGCCGAGGGGCAGACAAGCAGAATCAGGAGTAGTACGCATATCCATCCTGTTAATAATTAACGTTCCAACCATTGCACAATTTGCTCGCCCAGTGCTGCATCAACCGTGCGCTCACGAACTTTAGTGCGGTCAATAATATCGCCTGCGAGCTGTCCGCAAGCTGCTGCAATGTCATCACCACGGGTTTTGCGCACCGTCGCAATCATGCCCGCTTCTTGCAAGATATTACTAAAGGCAAAAATCCGTTGCGGCGAAGAGCGAGTTAAGCCCGACTCAGGAAAAGGATTAAACGGAATTAAATTGATTTTGCAACGAATGCCTTTTAGTAATTGCACCAACTCTCGTGCCTGCGCATCTTGATCATTGACTTCATTAAGCATGCAATATTCGAAGGTAATAAAGTCGCGCGGTGCATAAGGTAAATAGCGCTCACAAGCGGCTAGCAATTCTTTCAGGGGATATTTTTTATTCAGCGGCACTAGCTGATCGCGTAAGGCATCATTCGGCGCATGCAAAGACACGGCTAAAGCCACTGGGCAATCCTGTGCCAAGCGATCCATCATTGGCACTACCCCCGAAGTTGAGAGGGTCACTCGACGGCGCGATAAACCATATGCGTGATCATCTAACATTAAACGTAAGGCCGGCAAGACGTTATCGTAATTGAGGAGGGGCTCACCCATACCCATGAAGACTACGTTTGATACCACTCTACCCTCGTGAACATAACCTGGAGTGGGATATTCTTCAATGCGTTTAATGGCGTTAGGGTCGGCGCGCAAATGATGCTCAGCAAACCAAAGCTGGCCAATCATTTCACCCGTGGTTAAATTCCGCGAAAAACCTTGATATCCAGTTGCACAAAAAGAACAATTCACCGCGCAACCTGCCTGCGAAGAAATACATAAGGTACCGCGATCATCCTCAGGAATAAACACCATTTCTACGGCATTACTGCCGCCCACATCTAGCAACCATTTACGGGTGCCATCCGTCGCTAGCGCTTCATTTAAAACAGGTAGCGCACAAACTTCGGCCTGCTCGCTTAGAGTCTGGCGAAACCCCTTGGCTAAATCGCTCATGAGAGCAATATTGCCAACGCCGCGTTGATGCACCCAATTCAGCAATTGTTTTGCCCGAAATGGCTTTTCATGCAGACCCACAATGTACGCCTTCATTGCCTCGGCGTCTAAATCTAAGAGATTGATGCGGGGTGAATTCACATTAACGATTAAAAATAGTCATGCCAGGAAAAAAGAAGGCAATTTCTACCGCAGCAGTTTCAGGGGCATCAGAGCCATGTACTGAATTAGCATCAATACTGTCAGCAAAGTCGGCGCGAATCGTACCTTTATCAGCTTTCTTTGGATCAGTCGCGCCCATTAACTCACGATTCTTTGCAATGGCGTTTTCACCTTGCAATACTTGAATCATCACCGGACCAGAAATCATGAACTTGACTAAGTCGTTAAAGAAAGGCCGCTCTTTATGCACAGCATAAAACTGCTCAGCTTCCGATTGCGATAAGTGCGCCATTTTCGAGGCCACTATTTTGAGCTTAGCCGCTTCAAAACGCGCGTAGATTTGCCCGATGACGTTTTTAGCTACTGCGTCGGGTTTAATAATAGATAAAGTGCGTTCCATTGCCATGCATAACTCCAGTACTGAATCAAAGATCGTAAAAAGCAGTGTTAGAGCCCCAAAAAGGGCATCCTTGCTGCAGATGCTGAAAGCTGCGTCGCTTAGCAACGCCCACAGAATTATACATCCCTAGACCATCTTACCTTTAAGGGTAAATTAGCTAAGTGATTGAATTTACAGGGGATAACCCCTTTAGCAGTACTATCTTTACGAAAGCCCTTGAAATTAACCTATTTTGTCTATACTTAATACACAAGCCAATTTTTGGCTTAGTTAATTTAACAATGAAGGGGTCTCAATGAGCGATTTAAACTCTTTTGGCTTTGGACAGTCTGGTTCTGTAACAAGTCTGCAAATCCGTAACCGGGTTTTGCGCAATACCTATGCTTTGCTTGCTCTCTCGATGGTGCCTACCGTCATTGGCGCTTGGTTGGGAGTTGCAATGGGGTTTGTACCTTTTGCTGGTAGTCCTTTCTTAGGTTTCATCGTCTTTATGGCAGTTGCCTTTGGCTTCTTCTGGGCAATCAATAAAAACAAAGAAACCGGCATCGGTGTTTTGCTACTGCTAGGCTTTACCTTCTTTATGGGTCTCATGCTGTCAGGCCTAATTGGCTTTACCCTCAGCAGCTATAGCAATGGCGCTACCTTAATCATGCTTGCCTTTGGCGGCACTTCCTTAATTTTTGCCACCATGGCAACTATTGCAACTGTTAGCAAAAGTGATTTCCAAGGTATGGGCAAATGGCTCATGGTTGGCGTATTGCTCCTCATCGTGGCTTCCTTGGCCAATATCTGGTTGCAATTACCTGCACTCATGCTGACGGTGATGATTCTAGCAATTGCCATTTTCTCAGCCTTTATTTTGGTTGATGTGCAACGCGTTATTAATGGCGGCGAAACCAACTATGTAATGGCTACTCTAGCCATCTACCTTGATGTCTATAACGTCTTCACCAACTTGCTGGCTTTATTTGGCATTATGGGTGGGCAGCGCGATTAGACTCAATTAGCGACTGCTTACGCTAGCAACTAAAAAGCACCTTTCGAGGTGCTTTTTTTATGCGCTTATTTTTTCTCAAACACCGCAATCGATTCAATATGTGAAGTGTGAGGAAACATATTCACGATGCCAGCCTTAGTCAACTCGTAGCCAGCTTCGCCCAAGAGGATTGCAGTATCGCGCGCTAGCGTCTTCGGATTGCAAGAGACGTAAACAATACGTTTGGGTAGAAAGGATAAGGCGGTAGCATCGCCGGCGAGGCAATTCTTTTGTAGCTCTCCTAAGGCTTGGCACAGGGCCATCGCCCCCTCTCTAGGGGGATCAATTAACCAGCGGTCTGCTGGCCCCCATGAACGCACCATCACTGCATCAGCTGTAAATAAATTGGCCAATTGAAACTGAGCCATATCAGCCAACCCATTATGTTCTGCATTACTATGCGCTCGCAGAGTTAAGGCGTTGTTACCCTCAATCCCCAAAACTGCTTTGGCTAAACGCGCTAAGGGTAAAGTGAAATTACCGATGCCACAAAATAAGTCCAGTATTCGTTCATGGGCTTGTGGTGCCAACAAGCGCATTGCCAGGCCTACTAAAGCACGATTCATCGCATGATTCACTTGGGTGAAGTCAGTGGGTAAGAAAGGCATTTCAAGCCCAAATTCGGGTAGTCGATAACTTAAGCCACCCTCAGTAGGATGAAATGGTTTGGCAGTATCGATGCCGCCAGCTTGTAACCACATCCATACAGAGTGCATCTCAGCAAAGTTACGTACCAGATCAAGATCAGCAGAACTCAGTGGCGCCATGTGGCGCATCACCAAAACTGTTACCGGCTGAAATGCATTGGTGGTATTACCCTCACCTACTGCTAATTCAAATTGCGCAATTTCATCGGGAATCGAGAGTGCGTTCACCAAATCCCGCAAAGGAAGTAATAAAGCCGAAACCGGCGGGGGCAATATTTCACAAGCTAGCATGTCGGCCACATACCCGCTATTGAATTCATGAAAGCCCACTAGGGCAGTACCTTTTTTAATCGAGCGATTCACTACACTTAAACGCGCCCGTTGCCGGTAAGCCCAATTTGGTCCATTTAAGGGGCGAAGTATTTCTGCTGGTTTAGCACGGGCAAGATGCCAGAGATCATCCTCTAAAACTCTTTGCTTCATCGAAATTTGTGCAGCCATATCAAGGTGTTGCATGCTACAGCCCCCGCAAATTCCAAAGGCTGCGCAACGCGGCTGAGTCCGAAATACCGCGGGCTTGAGGATGTGGATGACTTTGGCCTTGGCAAAGCGGGCTTTATCACGGGTAATTTGATAGCTAACCAATTCGGTTGGCAATGCGCCACGAATAAATAGCACCTTGCCAGCTTCGCCAGCAGGCGCATCTAGGGCGGGTGGCAGCCTGGCAATGCCCTGCGCTTCTAAATCAAGTGATTCAATCCAAATTGGCTCACTCACTAGCTCAGACATGCCGCAAGTACTTAAGCGGCATCCGCAAAACCAGCAAGGTATTCCTGCCAAGCTGCGCCGTGTGGCTGCTTCGATTCCTCTTGTAGATAGGCGCGCACAAACCGTAATTCTTCGGCATATTCTGCGGGAGAAAAACCGCCTCGCATTAATTGAAAGCGGCAATACATTAAATACGTGTTCACGACGTCGGTTTCGCAATAGCTGCGAATCTCAGGTAAGCGACCCTCTTGATAAGCGCCCCAAACTTGGCTACCATCCATGCCCATTTTTCCAGGAAAACCACAGAGTTTTGCTAAGCTGTCTAACGGTGCATTGGCGCGCGGATTAAATTTAGCCAAAATATCCATCATGTCAAGATGCCGTAAGTGATACCGCGAAATATAGTTATTCCATTTAAAGTCGCGGCTATCGCTGTCTTGGCTTTCGCCCATCTCCCAGTAACGTGCGGCTTGCACTTCCTGAACCATGGCGCGGTAATGCAAAACCGGCAAATCAAAGCCGCTACCATTCCATGAAACTAATTGCGGCGTATATTTTTCAATTAAATCGTAAAACGCCTGAATTAAAGTTTTCTCATCGTCACCCACTTCGCCTAAAGATCCCACTTTAAATTGCGGTAAACCTTCTTTAGTGGTACGACGAATCACGCATGAAATCGCCACAATTCGTTGTAAGTAGAGCGGTAGAAAATCACTTCCCGTTTTCACAGTTCGTGCTGCCATCGCTAACTGTGCTACCTCGGCATCAGCAATGGTAGTTGGGTAATCTTCTAAACGGCGTAAACCAGCCACATCGGGAATAGTCTCAATATCAAAGACCAAAACGGTTGCACCGACACGCATGAAAATAGCTAGTTATTGTAAAAATTGCATTGGATTAACCGGCTTACCATTCACGCGTACTTCAAAATGCAACTTCACTGCATTGGTATCCGTATCACCCATTTCAGCAATTTTTTGCCCTTTGCGTACGCTATCGCCCTCTTTCACTAACAAGCTCTTGTTATACGCATAGGCCGTTAAATAGGTATTGTCATGCTTCACAATGACCAAATTACCATAACCTCGCAGACTATTGCCGGCATACACTACCTTACCATCTGCAGCCGATTGAACTGGCTCGCCTAACTTACCGGCAATATCTATCCCTTTATTTTTGCCTTCACTAAATTCTTCTACTACCTTACCTTGCGCTGGCCAAGATAAGCGAATACCTGGCTCGGCAACTGGAGAACTACTGGCATCACTCTTCAGGGGGTCAGTTTTTATGGTCTCAGTCTTGGTAGTATCGGGTTTTAAAGCAGCAGCCTTAGCGGCACCAGTGCCTCCAACTACACTTTCACCAGCAGGTAATTTTTTACTAGCTGCACTCGCTGCACTAGCTGATTTACTAGCAGTAGGTGATTTAATTAATAAAAGTTGATCCACTTCAATTTGATTCGGGTCGCTTAAATTATTCCAAAGCGCAATATCTTTATACGATTGACCATGATCTAAAGAAATGCGCAACAGGGTATCGCCTCGCTTCACCCGATAATAACCAGGAGGGGTTGGTTCATTAGCCATTGCAGAGGAAATGCTCGCATTACGATCGTTAATGGGCGCAGGCTTTGTACGGGGCGTAGAACAGCCAGCTAAAGCCAAACCCACTGCCAAAGTAATTGCTAGCGGTGCAGTTGAGGCTAAAGCGCGCTTTAAATCTACAGAAGATAATGGTTTAACAATCAATCGTTTCATATCACCCCCGATTGTAAAGGGACAAAAAAGACCTCGTCAAAGGCGGTTCTTTGATAGCGTTGCGAGCTAACTCGTTCAATCAGTAATAACTGCTGCAGATTGGCATTGCGGGCTACTGGGGCAATTAAGCGCCCGCCAATCGCCAATTGATCTAATAAAGCATCGGGAATACCGAGCCCTGCGGCTGCCAAAATAATGGCATCAAAGGGTGCAGCTTGGGGCAGGCCCAAAATGCCATCGCCGTATATGAGGCGTAAATTATTAATCCGAAAGGGTCGTAACTTCGCCCGAGCTAAATCATGCAAAGGTCGTATCCGTTCAATTGAATACACTTCTGTAGCTAACAAACTCAAGATCGCAGCTTGATAACCACAACCCGTGCCAATTTCTAGTACCTTGCCTAGGGGATGTTTGTTTTTATGTAAAAGCTCAATCATGCGTGCCACCACTGATGGCTTAGAAATGGTTTGCTGATGACCAATGGGTATGGCGGAATCTTCATACGCTTGCGCATGTAGACCCGCATCCATAAAGGCATGTCGTGGCACCGTAGCAATAGCTTCAAGGGTTTTCAGGTGCTTTACCCCACTAGCGGCAACTTTATCGGCAAGTGCTTGGCGGTGACCAGCATGCCGTGAAGTCGCCTTCAACCCCGATCCCAGCCGTTGGCACGCATCGCTGCTAAGCGGGCGTGGTGAGTTAAATCAAGCTGCATCGGTGTTAGTGAAACACAGCCATCGGCAATTGCACTAAAGTCAGTACCTGCCGAGGCATCTTTAGCCACACCGGCTGCCCCAATCCAATAAATGAGTTCTTCACGAGGATTTTTTTGCACTACTACGGGCTCAGAGTGATGACGGTTCCCCAAGCGAGTGACTCGCCAGCGCTGTAAATCGGCATAGCTTTGGTTCGGTAAATTCACATTCAATAAGGTTGCTATCCCTTTTTCAGAGCCAATCGGGTTCGCTAATAAATGCGTAACAATATCTTTAGCAATCGCTGCTGCATCATCAATACGAGCCCAACCACGGTCGATTTGTGAAAATGCCACTCCTGGCACGCCAAACATGACCCCCTCAATTGCTGCTGCCACCGTGCCTGAATAGAGCACGTCTTCACCCATATTTTCGCCCTGATTAATACCCGAAACAACTAAATCGGGGCGCTGATCTAAAAAACCGGTCATAGCAATATGCACACAGTCAGTGGGGGTGCCGTTAATAAATAAGAAACCATCACGCTCACCTCCCGCTACGCGATGAATCGATAAGGGACGCGATAAAGTTAATGAATTCGAGGCGCCACTGTGATTTTGCTCTGGTGCAATCACTGTAATGCGCCCCAGTGGACGCAAAGCATTAACCAGGGCAAGTAAACCTGGGGCTAAGTAACCATCATCGTTGGAAACTAAAATATGTAAATTGGTATCGGTAGGCATTAATATTGAGAATCTAAAATTAGCGCATTAAAAAGTAAAATTGATAGTCGATTCAATCAGGCTAAATGACCGGTGCATTGGGTAATGAACGACCTCTAAACCAACTATAAATCACGGGTAGGACCAATAAAGTCAGAATCGTCGTCGTTACCATGCCACCAACAATAACTAAGGCTAGCGGACGCTGCGCTTCAGAGCCGATTGAATGCGATAAAGCAGCCGGTAACAAACCAAGCCCCGAAAGCATCGCTGTCATTAAAACGGGGCGTACCCGTAATGATGAGCCTTCAACCATGGTGTCTTTCATTGCCGCCAAATCATCCGACATCGATTTATTAATGAAGGAAATTAAGATCACTCCATCTTGAATCGCAATACCAAATAAGGATAAGAAACCAAAGAAAGCTGAAATACTTAAAGTTTCGCCGGCTAGATGCAAGGCTAGAACCCCGCCAATTGCCGCAAAGGGTACATTAATCATCACAATTACTGCGTCGCGGAAGTTACCAAAGGCACTCACCAATAACAGGAAAATACCTAACAAAGCTAATGGCACAATAATCATTAACTTTTTCTGCGCTTGCTTCATTTGGTTAAATTGCCCATCCCAGCTAATCGAATAGTTTGCTGGCAAAGTGATGTTCTTTTGAACCAGCACTTGTGCATCTTCCACCGCACTGCCTAAATCGCGTCCACGCACGCTAAATTTAATCGCGATATAGCGCTTACCAGCTTCACGATAAATAAAGAAAGGGCCATCACTTAAACTCACTTTAGCCACCATCGACAGCGGAATTGCTGCGCCCGTGGGCGAGTCAACTAAAAGTTTCGAGACATCCAACACATCATTACGACTTGCTTCATTTAAGCGCACAGCAATACCAAAAGTTTTTTCATCTTCGAGCAAATTGGTAACTGGCATTCCCCCAATGGCATTAGCCACGATCGTTTGAATATCATTCACATTAATGCCATAGCGCGATGCTTTCTCGCGATCAATTTGAATGTTTAAGGTAGGCTGCCCTAACTCTTTCAAAATACCTTCATCAGCCACCCCAGAAACTTTTTTCAGCTCATCAATAATCTCGCGGGCTTTCAAATCTAAGACCTCTAAATCAGGGCCATAAATTTTCACTGAGTTTTCACCCTTAACACCAGATAAAGCTTCATTGACGTTATCTTGAATGTATTGTGAAAAACTATAATTAATACCAGGAATTTTATTTAATTCTGTTTCTAAATGTTCAATCAGTTTTTTCTTGCTCGAACCTGCTGGCATTTTGTCTGGGGCTTTTAAATAGAGCCCGTATTCCTGATTAAAAACCCCCGTTGAATCAGTGCCATCATCTGGACGACCAATTTGTACGGCTACTTTTTCAATTTCACCTTGCTTCAAAAAGATGCCGCGTAATTCATTAGCAATTTTGATTGAATAACCTAAATCTACTGTATTTGGCAAAGTTACCCGTAGCCAAATATTATTTTCTTCTAGGGTAGGCAAAAAAGCCGTGCCAAGCTTAGTCATACTAAACAAAGTTAAACCCAAAATAAACACTGCAATCGCTACAACGGTGCGGGGACGGTCCATCCAGCGCCGCAATAAAGGCTTATACCCAGCTAACAAACGCGTAATAAAGCGGGGTGGCTTGTGATGTAAGTTTTCCCCAAAAATTAGGGAAATCATCGCAGGTAAAAAAGTCAGGCTTAAAACCATGGCTGCAATCAGCGCAAAGCCCATGGTGAAGGCCATCGGCTTAAAAATAATTCCCTCTACCCCGCCCATGAAGAATAAGGGGGAATAAGCCACAATAATGATGCTGGTGGAATAAATCATGGCGCGTTGTACTTCACTAGTAGCAATGATGATGCTTTGATTTAAGCGCTTACCCCCCTCCTCTAAATGGCGCATGACGTTTTCCGTCAAAATGACTGCTGAGTCAACAATCACCCCGAAGTCGATTGCACCCAAAGAAATTAGGTTGGCTGGCACACTCCAAATATGCATCTGGATAAACGAGACACATAGCGCTAAAGGGATGACAGCCGCCACGACCGCGGCAGCGCGCAAATTTCCTAAAAATAAAAATAGAACCGCCAGTACTAAAGAGATCCCAAAAAATAAAGTGTGCTTAACCGTGCCAATCGTAATATCTAGCAACGCCTGCCGATCATAAAATGGTATTACTTGAATGCCGGGTGGCAAAATATGTGAATTGATATTTTTGATTTTGTCGCGTACCCGAGCCAACACCTCAGTAGCATTTTCACCGCGGCGCAAAAATACAATGCCTTCAACGGCATCGGCGTTCTCTCCGTATTGAAACATACCTAAACGTGGCGCAAAACCAATCTCCACTGTCGCTACATCACCAATCCGAATAGGTACGCCTTGGTTTACGGCAACCACAACCTGTTTAATGTCTCCTATATTTTTAAACAGGCCAACACCCCTCACCACAAACTGCTGCTCCCCTGCTGGCAATAAACCGCCGCCTGCATTGCTATTGGCGTTACTAAGGGCAGCAATAATTTGCGACACGGTTACCCCTTTTGATTGCAGACTCTCAGGTGTAATAATCACTTGATATTGCCGCACCTTACCGCCAAAAGATGAAACATCAGCTACCCCAGGGGTTTGTTTCAGCTCTTTATAAATCTCGTAATTTTGTAAGGTTTTTAAGCGAGTTGGTGAAGCAAAATCGGATTGCACGTGGTAACGCATAATTTCACCCGTCGCATCTGAGTCGGGGCTAATGCTCGATGAAACGCCAGCGGGAAAAGTTACGTTACTAAGATTAACAATAAACGTTTGACGCGCTTTAAAAGGATCAGTTGTATCGGTAAACTTTAAGGTAACAACCGATAAGCCGAATAAGGAAACCGAACGAAAAGCCTGTACGCCTGGAATACCCGCAAGGGCATTCTCAACCGGAATAGTGACTTGCTGCTCAACTTCGGAGGTACTTCGCCCAGGCCATTGAGAAATTGCCTGAATGGTTAATGGCGCCACTCCAGGGTAGGGCTGAATTGGTAATTGACTCAGGCTAAACATACCCAAGCCCAATAAACCAATTGAAGCCACAATAACGATCACGCGCTTTTCAAGCACGCCTCCCATAAAGGAAGAAAACAGGCTCACTTAGTCCTCTTGCCTAGCAAAACGATCGTTCAGCAGCACAGCACCATCGGTTAATACATTAGCATTAGGCATTAAACCCTCGGTAACTGCATACGTTTTACTATCGATGTCATAGCCGTTCACGGGTACCCGTCTATAGGTATCGCTAGCGATACGCATAATCACATACTTACTTTCACGCACCCGAATAATGGCAGTTTGGGGTAACACATAAGCCTCAGCCATGCCCGTAGTTAGTTTCGCTGAAACATACATGTCTGGTCGCAGCAAGCCCGCCGAGTTATCTACATCGCAACGAATTAAAAGCGCGCGCGTGACTGGGTCAATCGTGGGCGCTATATAGTTTGCATAAGCAATAAATTCTTTATCGGGGTAAGCCTCGGTACGAAGAACTAATTTTTGCCCGCGGCTAATTAGACGCATATCTTGCTCAAATACATTCCCTAAAAACCAGAGCTGCTTAGGGTCGGCCAAGGTTGCAATAACATCGCCTGAATTCACAAAGGCCCCTGGATCGACATTGCGCTTTACCACTACTCCCTGCAAAGGTGAACGCATAATTAAATTCGGCTGACCTTTTTCGGTTTTCTCTAAATTCTGAATATCTTGATCAGAGGCGCCTAAATTGCGCAAGCGATTACTAGCAGCTTGAACCGTAATTTGGGCATCACCCAGAACATCACTTAAGGATTGCTTGCCACTTAATACTTGAGTTGTTTTGGTCGCCAATAAAAACTCTTGCTGAGCCGAAAGAAACTCAGGGCTATAAAGCTCAACAATAGGCGAACCTGCTTGCACGAGTGCGCCCTCAAAGGCATAAATTCGCTCAACCCTACCAGGTATGCGGGCAGAAAGCACTTTCGATTTCTCGGCATTAAATGCTAGCCGTCCAGGCACCTTAATGTCTTCCGATACTTGAGCCTTTTGTACAACTTGGAATTGATAGATAGCTGGATTTAACTTGAGATCGGGAAGTTTGATTTCAATTGCGCCACTTTTTTCAACCTTCAGCTCCACTTTCTCTGCTTTTTCAAGCCCCACTACTCGATTCACATTGGTAATGCGTCCGACCAAAAAGCCTAAGGCCAAAATAGCAAAAGCAAAGGCCACTAAACGCACCCGCTGGCGATTATCAGGCGTTAAATCCCAATACATGGCAAAAACTTGGTCTTTGAAAGCACGCAGACGACTCATTACGCTCGCGCTAAGTGGCTTGATCAGAGCAAGAATTTTTTCAAGATAGATGGTCAGTTTTTTTAACATTCGTAATACCTATTCAATTGGGTCTTTACCTGCCGCAGCAAATAAAGTAGCCTGAGCTTGCATTAAATTACTTTCTGCAAGCGCTAGTTGTATTTCAATCGAGCGTAATTGAATTTGTGCAGTCATTAAATCGTTAAACCCTTGACCATTATTAGCATACTGTATCAGTGAAACCTTATATGCGGCTTCGGCCACCGGCAGCTGACGGTCACGTAGAAATTCATACAATTTTTTAATTTGCTCATAAGAAGCATAAGAACTCCCCACGCCCAAAATAATCTCTTGGTGCATTGAGGTATTACTGGCCTCAATGGCCGCTTGGTTTCGTACTGCCTGCTCTACTCCGTACCGCTCCTTCATAAAGAAGTACAAGGGAATGACAATATCGAACTCAATTTGGTAATACGAAGCACTATTATTCGCCGCAAATGGGCTACGGTTCATAAAGTTCGTGCCAATAATCTGAAAATCGGGCAAATACGCTTTCTTTGCGTAAGTAACGCCTTTTTTAGCGGCATCGACTTGCAACAGCGAGCTTTTCAACAAGGGATGGCTCGATTCAGCATAGCTTTCTAACTCGACCAGAGTGGGTACCTTGCGCACTGCTGCACCTGGATCGCCACGCAATACTAATTTTTCACGGGGATCACGCCCGATTAATACATTAATATTTTTATAAGCAACTGCGAGTTGTCGCTCTAAAGTAAAGCGATCCGATTCAGCAGCGCTTTGTGAAACTTGCGCATTCAAGAACTCCACATAAGCAGCAGAGTAATTCGCATAACGTGCTTTCGCAATATTTTTAATCAGCTCAGTACGCACTACAGTTTCACTCAGCACTTTTAATTGTCGTTGCGAGGCGAGCGTACTGTAGTAAAGACTAGCTAATTGTGCGCCATACTGTAAATAAAGATTTTCATTGCGCGCTTGTAAGGCCTCGGCAGAGGTATCGGCAATATCGGCAGCCAAACTGCGCTTACCTGGAAACTGAAAAGGCTGCTGGAAAGAAAACGCATTCTGACTTTGTGGGCTAGTTCCCGCAGTACCAAAGGCGAGTGGCGAGCCTGACCCAGGCATACCAGAAACGACTAGCCCAACTGTGGGGTTGGCAGGCGCATTAATTTGCGGCACGGTCGCCTTGGCAGCAAAATAGGCTTCACGGGCGGCAATCAATTGCGGGTTATTCGCTCTTAACTCATTCCAGAGCTGCCGCAAATCCCAACTGCTACGCGCATTGTTCACCGATTGATTGAGAATTTTAGGTAAGGGTAGCTCGGTAGAATTCAGTTCTGGTGGCGGTAAAAATGACTCAACTTTATTGCTCGGGGCGGCACGATTAAAAGCATCAAACTTATTGGTAGGCTCTACCGTCACCGTTGCCGGTACAGATTGAGCAAATGCACCGTAGCCATAGCCGAGCGTCAACAAAGTAAAGTAGACCACGCTCAGGGTGCGCCGAGGTAATTGCTTCAACAAGTGACCGCAGGGTTGGTTAAATAAGTTCAATTCAATCGAGATATATTATTAAATTCGGGTTTACCCCCCGAATTATAGGTGACAAAGCCCTATTTTTAGTAAAAATTCGATGTACTATCCCTATGATTTATAAGCAAAAAATAGCTTAACCCAAGGTTCGACGATCGAGCATGGCTCGTGCCAAGGTGCCTGCATCGACATACTCTAGCTCCCCGCCCACCGGTATACCACGGGCGATTCGGGTTACTTTAATGCCTTTGAGTTTTAAAACCTCGCCAATATAGTGGGCGGTGGCCTCGCCTTCGCTAGTGAAATTGGTTGCTAAAACAACCTCTCGCACTGGCACTTCAGTATCGGGATTCTCAATGCGAGCAAGTAAGCGATCAAAGTGAATTTCGCTTGGCCCCATACCATCTAGTGGAGAAATACGCCCCATCAAAACAAAATAATTGCCCTTAAAACTCAGGGTCTGCTCGACCATCACTTGGTCGGCAGGGGTTTCGACAATGCATAACAAACTGGGATCACGCCGCAAATCACTACAGGTAACACATATTTCAGTTTCCGAAAAAGTATTACAGCGTTTGCAATGCCCTACTTTCTCCACCGCCTCACCAAGCGCTTGAGCCAACAACGCCGCACCTGTACGATCGTGTTGTAATAAATAAAAAGCCATGCGTTGTGCCGACTTAGGTCCTACCCCAGGCAGCACTCTTAAGGCATCAATTAAGCGCTGTAAAGCATCTTGCGGCAAATCGTACTTACCGTTCGGCTTCGTTGAATTTCGCGTCATTAAAACGGAAGCTTAAATCCAGGTGGCATCGGCATACCTGCTGTCGCACCCGACATCAGCTTTGAATTTGCTGCCTCGGCTTGCTTAAAGGCATCGGCATAAGCTGTCACAATTAAGTCTTCGAGCATTTCGCGGTCTTCCATCGCGCCAGCATCAATTTGCACGCGCTTGGTTTCATATTTACCCGTAATGGTAATTTTTACTAAGCCACTCGCAGCTTGCGCTGTAATTTCAAGCGCACTTAACTCTTCTTGCGCACGCTTCATATTTTCTTGCATTTGCTGAGCTTGCTTCATCAAGCCTGCCAATTGACCCTTCATCATTTTGCGTCCCTCATCTTTTTACTCAATTCCGTATTACGTATTTGCCAATCCATTCAATCACAGCAACTGCAGTTACAGCGGCCGTACTGATCCACTTACAACCTTCGCGCCGAATTGCTTTTCGAGCTCTTTAATCAAGGGGTCTGTAGCAATTTGCTCTTCGGCATTTAAACGGCGTTCTTGATGAACTTGCGCATCAATTTTAGCCACCGACTGAACAACCGCACCCCCAACTACTTGAAGTCGTACAGGTTTGCCAAAATGGGCAGCAAGCACTTCGCGCAGGCGCTCCACACAATCATCCGTGGCTAATTGGGGCAAGCTGCTTAGCGCAGTGATTTTAATTCCCTGAGCTGAGTCAGTCCAATCTTGTAAATCAGTTTGAAAAGCCATTTGCTGCACTAAACCACGCAGCGGTAACTGACGCATTAAATCGTGCCAATTGGGACGCCCCGCTGGCGGTAACGCTTTGCTTGCAACTGGTGAAGGCGCAGCGAGGGGTGCCGATGAGGCTACCGGCTTACTGGCGGGTGGTGCCTTTGGCGATAAATCGCCTGATCCCGCTGGACGAAACGCCAGCATCCGCAACAAGGCCATAGCAAAGCCAGTCTGCTCATCAGGTGCCAAGGAAATATCAGCCCTACTGGTAATCGCAATCTGATAAAACAATTGAATTTCTTCACGGGTGAATACCGACACCAAGCGCCGAATTTCACCTGCCTCGGGCCAATCATCTAATACCGATTCGGGTACAACTTGTGCAGCGGCAATTTTTTGAATGAGGCTCGATAAATCCTGCAAAGCTAAGGAAAACGACATGCTACGCACGCCCATTTCCTCCGCAATAGCCAATAAGCTCGCCCCATCATGTGTTGCCAGGGCATCTAACATGCTAATGAGATAAGCATCATCTAGGGTACCCAACATGCCGCGAACTGCAGTTTCGTTTACAGCGCCAGCAGCATACGCAATGGCTTGATCAGTCAGTGAAAGCGCATCGCGCATCGAGCCCTGCGCAGCCTTGGCAAGTACCCGTAAGGCTACAGGCTCATAGCTCACTTTTTCAGCGGCTAATACTTTTTCCAGATGCTCGATGATCAGCGCAACCGGCATTTGCTTTAAATTAAATTGTAGGCAACGCGACAAAATCGTTACTGGAATTTTTTGCGGATCGGTCGTTGCCAAAATAAACTTCACATGGGGAGGCGGCTCTTCGAGCATTTTCAACATCGAATTAAACGCTTGGGTACTTAACATATGTACCTCGTCAATCATGTAGACCTTAAAGCGTGCGCTACTTGGTGCATAGGCGGCTTTTTCAAGCAAAGCAGCCATATCATCGACCCCGCGATTACTAGCGGCGTCCATTTCAATGTAATCGACAAAACGGCCTTCATCAATTTCAACGCAGGCGGGGCACTTACCACAGGGCTCTGAAGTCATCTGACCTTTACCATCAGCGCCAGTGCAATTTAAGGCTTTGGCCAAAATACGGGCAATGGTGGTTTTTCCCACACCGCGTGTACCCGTAAATAACCAAGCGTGGTGCAGGCGCCCCTGATCTAGAGCATGTGTCAAGGCTTTGACCACGTGGTCTTGCCCTACCAATTGG
The DNA here is from genome assembly GCF_021395195.1 of Polynucleobacter sp. IMCC 29146. Lineage (NCBI taxonomy): Bacteria > Pseudomonadati > Pseudomonadota > Betaproteobacteria > Burkholderiales > Burkholderiaceae > Polynucleobacter > Polynucleobacter sp. IMCC 29146. Next base: position 357,508 of record NZ_JAJVCR010000002.1, read on the forward strand.
GTGAAGGTTTTAGGGCGCCACGAACGGGCTAATGCTAATGCGGTCATCCCTAGATTCTAACAAGGCTTGAATCAATCCCCCACCACCATAAATGGTGCCCAAAAGAGTGGGTGGGCATAACTGTATTTCACCGTACTGCCCTCTTTCACTCCTCCCTGATCGATTTGCGCGAGCATTGCTTGTCTTAGGGCTTCGGGTTTGGCTAAGGTCTTATTGTCTTGTTGACGCTTAAAAAGGTCAGTCATGAGTTGCCTTGAAGCGACGGAGTCTACTGGCCAGTTTGAGACTAAGAGTGCTTTGGTTCCGGCGAAGAAGAAGGCTCTACCAAGACCAGAGACTGCTTCTGAGGCAGCGCCTTCGCCAGCGGCCGTATTACAAGCCGAGAGTACCACCCAATCTGCATTCAGTTTTAAACCAATAACTTTATCCATGGTCAGTAAGCCATCATCCTTATCTCCCGTGACATCGGGTGACGATAAAGCGAGCGCTGGTTGGGTTAAGCCATTAAGCTCTCCCGGAACTAAACCGTGGGTCGAGAACATCACCACCTTACGGTTAGACAGGTCCATTGACATCACTTGCTTCACACTAGCCTGTTTATGTAAAAAGATATCGTCTGGCCCTGCTCCTACCACTTTGGCAATATCTTCAATCTCAAGACTTGTATCCGGTAGTCTTGGCAGTAGAGCTAGTTCAGCAGAACTGACTCCCGCAGTTTTAGGAGCGCTGCGCAAAGCCAAGGGAATGCCTCTAGTAGCTAACTGAGTCCCTTTGCCTTTATCAGCTTGTTTTTCTTGGGTAGCGCTAAAGTACGGGTCACCAAAACCGACAAAGCTCTTGCGGTTGGGATCGCCCTCAGGCAGACTTCTTAGGGCCGTGAGTGCAGTAACTGAGGGAATCTGGGCAATGGCAATGTCTTTGGTTAAAAAAGGCACAGTCTTGTATCCTGCAAAGGGAGTTCCTGCTTTAGTGGGTTGGGTCGTGGCTTTAGTAACTAAGACCGATAAAGGCAATTGGCCTAGTTCGGCGTGGGGTACCACAATCAAGACCTTTTTACCCTTCAGAGCCGACTCTACGGGAGCGAGTATCTGTTGATAGAGTTGATTGGCGAGCACCACATCAAAAGGCGGAATCTCTTCAACCGAAGAGACCCCAGGATCTAAGGCTTTACGCAGTTGCGCCACTTCTTTTGCGATTTGTGCTCTACCAATAGGCAATTGCACAAACTGTACCGGAGCATCTTTACTAATCGCCCAGACATAACCTACCGTATCAGCAAAGTACCAGGAGACTAGCACTTCATCGGGCTTAAGTAACTTCTGCGTACGCTCAACCGTCGCCGGCTTAGGATCAACTAACTCGGCGTACTCAGGAAACTTCTTCTCAATCTCTTTTTTAATCGGGTCACGCTGGGCTTTAAAGGTATCAATATCGGTTTTAAGTTTAGCTTGTACGCCAGGGAGTTGTTGATTAGCGGGGGCAGATAAGAGGCCTGTTAACAAATCAGATAAGGTATTAATCCGCCGCTGTAAATCTTGCTCTTGACGCGCTAAAGTAGCTAGTTGGGGGTCTTTAATCGAAGCGCGCGCGGCACTCTCGGTTAAGGCGCGTTGTACCCCACTACCGCGTGCCACATCAGCGATTTGGAAAGCTTCGGCAGCAGCATCACCAGCTTGAGAGGGGCTTGCTTTAGCGCTTTGGGCAAGGAGTGCCAAGTAATTACTCAACACAAAATTAAGGCGCTGGGTCTGAGTAAAGCTACCGGTTGAGTTCTCGGCATCATTTTGGGCTTGATTCACTAAAATGGGGATTGCTTGTTTAAATTCGGTAGCTGCGGAACTACTTTTACCATCAGCTTGTAATGCTGAGGCATGAAAAGCGCGGGTCATGGCTAGACTAGGAGAGTTTTTATCCATGCGGCCTACTGCCTGCTTGAGAAGCCCATCGGTCATTTGGGTGGCTTGGGCTACTTTATTGGTTTTAAGCATGGCTAGTACCCAGCTTAAATTTCTTGGTTGAAACTTAATCAATAATTCAGGGTCTCTCTGTAAATTGCTTAATAAATTTGAATAAACTTTATCTGCTTCAGCATATTTGCCCTCAGCGGCAAGAACTTGGCCGAGAAAATTTTTCTGCCTTATCATCCGAGTCGACAAGTCATCAGAATTACCTAAAGTTAATATTCTTAAAGACTCAAGGGCTAAAATGCGAGCCTCATCAGCCCTCCCCTGAGCCAAAAGAATATTTGCTAACGTGGTTAAACCTGAAGTAATTTCAGGAGCTACCACTCCAAAGGAGCTTATGACTGTGTTAATACTCTCTCTAGCCATTATTTCAGCATCAACAAATTTATGTTGATTTAAAAATGCCATTGCTAGGTAATTCTGAAGTTCAGCTAGTCTGCTTTTGGCATCGATTACTCTAGCACTTTCAGCATTTCGTTCGGCGGAGTTAAGCTCGTTAGTGACACCCTCATAATTAGCTATAGTATCCAGTGTTAATTTAATGGCCTTACGGAATCTCCTTTCCGCATCAATTGGTCGCCCCTCTCTAAGAAAAATTGACCCCCTAACAGTCTCAACCTGACCCTCTAAGCGCACTTTGTCAACAAAACGTACTTTAGGATTAGCTAATAGTTGTTCTAACTGGGTTTCAAGCAAGCCCATAGTCTTTTTTGCAGCTTCTAAGTTGCCAATAGTAAGAAAATATTGAATTAAAATGCGATTATTGGGTATAAAACCCCTTTGATTGCCGATCGAAAAATTTATTGCATATGCTCGCTGCATTAAGTCAATTGCTTTAAGAGGATTGCCATTTCTCATTTCAGCCAATGAATAATAAGTAAGCTCGTCAGCGCCAGCTCCTCCAGTGAGAGGATATTCAGTGATTATTTTTTCATAAATAGCAACGGCAGCTCTATAGTTGCCAAATCTTTCAAATGCCTTAGCTTGTTTATAGTAAAAATTATTTAATATTTTGGGATCATTTGATTCTGGTTTAGGAGATGCCAGAATTTTTTTTGCTTCATCTTGAGCAGCGAAGTCTTGCTTACTAGTATCAAGTACTTGCAAAATATCCTGAATATTTCTAGGTGGGGCTTTTACGTTTTCTAGTTCTATATCGCCTTCTGAACCCGCAGGAGGGTTAACTTGAGCTAAGCAGAAACCAATTCCACTAAGGCCGACCATCATCGACATTAACGCAATTCTGACTAAACTCATATTCATTATTTGCCCCCCTGGGTGTGACCCAATACCAATACTGCCATAGGTATTCGAACAAGGCTAAAATGTGGGTGGACGGGCCTCCTCGCATGGTGGCTTGGTAACCTGGTCAGGTCGGGAACGAAGCAGCCAAACCCAAGTACTGCCAGTGCCGGGGGTTGGGCTCGTCCCCTTCGCTTACGCTTCAATTCAAACATCTTCTAAAGCAAAGCTTGTCCTCTAAAAAATATCCATCAATTTGCTGCAACATTTTGGCAGCAGCACTAGGGCTTATTGCTAATAGTGGCTTATGCCAAACAGCGACTCTGCAGTCCTTTATATCCGCTACGCCAACCGATACTATTCAATTGGGTATTAATATGGATAACTCGCTTGAATTTAGCGGCAAGGGGCTGGCAATTGATTTAGGTCAATATGGTGAATGGATCGCCTCAGCCGCAGTAAGTGCTATTGGCGTCAGCCAAACTAATACATCCCCAGGCTATCCAAGCACCACTGCCGATCTCTCGAATGCACAATTAATTTTGCAAAAAAATACTGGGGTGGCTCAGTTTTATTTTAAGGCAGGTTCGTATAGCTTTCCTACGCTGGGCACAGCATACAAAAGAGCGAATTTTTATACTGCCGATACTTATGGCTACGTTCCACAGGTTTATGCCGCTTATGTTCCCAATAGCAATTGGTCGGCAATGATAGGTAAGCTGCAGGCCATGGGGGGTTATGAGTCTGGCTTCACCTACCAAAACTTAAATATTGCCCGTGGCATCTTATGGGCCCAAACGAATGTCATTACCCGCGGTATTCAAGTCAATCACACCCAAGATAAGATCGATTTGGCTTTTACGCTTAATGATGGCGCGTATTCAGGAAAATATAATTGGCTGGGTGCCTCAGCTAGCTATCGACCTAATCTAAATCATTATCTTGGCATTAGCTATGTCGGCTCTTTCAGCCCCAATAATACGAATACTTTTAATACGCCTTTATTAGAAAACAATTCGCAAATTGCTAATGTCGTTTATAAATTTAGCTCTGATCATTGGCAAGTTGTACCTTATTTACAGTACTCATTGATACCCGCCAACCCTTCGATTGGTATACCTGTTTCGTATACCACTCGGGGTGGCGCGATATTGGTGAACTATAAAATGCGCCCTACTGAAATGGGCGCAGCTAAATTAAAGAATATAAGTTTGCCAGTGCGCGTGGAGTATTTATCTACTAACGGCGGCAATGTAGCTGGGGCGCCAATACTGCTTTACGGCCCCAATAGCTCAGCCTGGACCTTCACCATCACCCCCACCTATCAGTTTGAGCAATACTTCATGCGCCTTGAAGCATCGCTCGTAAAGGCCATAAATGCCGCCGCTGGTGCAAGCTTTGGCGCAAATGGCACTAATACCTCTCAAGTAAGGGCTATGGTTGAAGTGGGGATTTTGTATTAATTAAGCACTACACCCCAAGTCGCTAGCCTTAGTAGGGCTATTTACCACGTTAAATATATGTCAGCAACACCAGTAAACGCCAGATGACGACGGCTAGGCAGATACCAATCAAAATGTAGTAATTTAGTTCAATGCGAAATAAGCGAACACGTTTATGGGTGTAGTCAATTGCAAGCATGAGATTTTCTTTATTAAGTCAAGCTGGGTTAAAGATGTAAGCGTAAAGCCTGCATTAACCATTACATAGCAGAAAAATCGTATTTTCTTGTAGGAAATTACTGAGAATCAGTATTTCTGCCTTGCGCTACTTTCTTTCTTAAAAAAGCGGGCTCTAAAGCCTCGATGGCAGTACAAAACATTACGTTATCGTCTAGGCTCGCTACGCGGTTCTCGGCTTACTAGCCGAGTACAGCAATTCTTTCGACATGGTTTCATGGTCGCGCCGCCTTTAGACCCGCTTTACCCCATCATTTATCTAGGCTGTATCCATGTCAAAGCCAAAGCGATCTACCTAGCGACTGGCATTGCGATGACCGGCTACAAGTGGTTACCGAACTCAAAAACCGGGGATCATTCTACGGGGCACCTTCACTTTTTTAACTGGCTTTGTAAAGCTTTATTACTGCATTTCAAAATACCTAATTAGATCAGCTACAGCTAAGGTATCTTTAGCGCAGTAGTTCAAGACAGATTTAGACCACTCATCTTTTTCGGATTGAGTAGACTTGGGATCGGTACAGACAAACCACGCAATTTGCGCGTCCATTCCTGAGCCGACATTACCCTCCTCGTAGTTCACCGTTGTGGGTATTACTTCTACTAGGGTTTTAATTGAATATGAATTACCCGTGCTTTGCCCCATTTGATGCGTATAAAAGCCCTTACGTACAAGCTCTAAACTATCGATTAAACGATCGATAATTGCCCCAATTTGTGGCGCAAGATCCGCACAATCCTCACGCTCCATTAAATATTTAAGAACCCCGCGTTCGGTGGGTTTGTGATGCACAAAAATAGGTCCCACACTACCTAACTCGCCAATGAGCTTTTGAGCAAAGTCTCTAAACATGGTGGGACTAATAAATTCCAGAAAACTTTTCCCATCGGCAATACTCAGCACCTGAGCTACCCTATCCCAGCGGTGTATTGACCACTGAAAGGGAATAGCTTGATAGGGTTTAGTACCCACAATTAATGGCACCCCTTGCTGGACTGTTTCAAAATCCATAAAGTAACGCGGCCAGGGCATTGATTTAATTTGCGCAATGGTCTCGGAATCAAACCAAGGCTGCAAAGTTTGATGGGCTTTTTGAATTGCTTGATGAATGGGACTAGTTAATGCCTCAACCGGTAATTCACGAATATCAAAAACACCTTTGGCATTCCACTCCAGCGCCATTTTTTTACCTACCTTGGGCAAAATTTCTATCGGATGCTCAGCTTTAGGGGGATAAGCCGTTAAACACCGCTCTTGATAAAGGCATACATAAGGCGCATTGCACCAGGCTCCCATTTCAATCTTTGGCATTGGAGCGCCTTTAATAGCAACGGGAAGTAATTCGGCTATCCATTGCCCAACTTCATTTGCCTTGCTATTAACCGCTGCAGTCACATCCACTTCAGTAATCAACTCAACATATTGCTCATTACCCTCGTATATGAATTCTTTATTAATATGGCCAATCTTGACTTTGTTAACCTGAATACTGTTAGCCCGCAATACCGCCACCTGAATACTGACATCATCAATATGCAAAGCCTTAAGCTCAGTTGATGCTTTGATTTCAATTACTTCCCAGGCATTACCTAGGCGCTTTAGGATATCAACGCGTACTAAGGTTTGCATATCTAAAAAAGCTGCTTCATAAATGACTTGAACTGATGGATCATTCATGGCCTCTTGCGTTTTCTGCAAAATGAGTTCTGGCGAGTATTGCCCATCAAGACTAATAGTTTGGTCAGCTATAGCGTAATAAGTTCTCGCAAAATCACCTAGGCGATTACCCAAATGAAACAAATGTGAATCGCCCTTAATGGGCTCGTTTACATCAAACCATAACTTCTTATGGCATTGCAAGCCTGTGATGATTTTGCTTTTAGTCAGCATATACATTACTACAGCATACCAACTATGATTCCTGAGAATCAGTATTTCTGCCTTGCGCAACTTTCTTTCTTAAAAAGGCAGACTCTACAGTGCCAGCTAACATATACATTCCTTAGGTAGGTAAATCAATATGTCATAAAAAAAGAGGTTTAAGTCGTCATACCCAAGTCCTAGTAAATCTTCAAATAAACTAATAATAGATATAAAAATACTAATAAACTGTCTAGGATATGAATAATTGCCCCTTTTGCACCTTAGCCCAAGAACGAATCATTGACTCTAATGAATTTGGGGTGACGATTCGAGATGGCTTCCCAGTCTCCCCCGGGCATACCTTAGTCATCCCCAAAAGACATATTGGCTCTTGGTTTGAAATTAGTAAAGAAGAGCAGCTTAGCCTGATGGAGCTCCTCACAAAAGCTCAAAAAGTTCTAGAAAAAGAATTTAGCGCAAATGGCTATAACATCGGAATTAACGATGGCCCTGCAGCTGGTCAAACAGTTCCCCATTTACATATGCATCTCATTCCAAGATATAAAGGCGATCAAGAGGATGCTAGAGGCGGGGTAAGATGGATTATTCCTGAGAAAGCGAAGTATTGGGAATGACTAGCTCTGAAATCCTAAAACTCTTTAACTCAATAAATTGCGCGAGACTAGGTAATGGTTATGCGCCACACAAACCAATCCTCATTTTGCTCGTGCTGGAGAGAATTCTGAATGGTCATGGTAATAGCTTCACATTTGCAGAGCTTGATCCTGATCTCAAGAAATGGCTTGAGAAGTATGGCTCTAACAACGCTTCCAATACCCGGAATGAACCATTCTGGCGCTTGAAGAATGACGGCATTGTAGAAATTAATGCTCCGGCGTCATTATTCGCACAAAGCAATACCCCAACCCCCAATCAACTGATTGAATTTAATGTCTCAGCATCACTTAAAGATGAAATATTCAACGCCTTACACCACAACCCAGACTTAATATCAAAAGTAGCTAAGACGGTTGTAGATCAATTCATATCAGAGCCATCGCGCACGCCACTACTTTCTGAGGCTGCGCCAAGCATTCAACTACTAGATCGTCAATATTGGTGGGTTAGCCAAAATCAAACTTATAAGCATGAAGTTCCCGGAAACTTTATGTGGTCACCCAAGACAAGCTCTAGAGGCGGAAGAGTTCCTTCCTATGATTTTATGGAGGATATGAAAATAGGTGACATTGTCTTTTCATTTGCAGATACCTATATCAAGGCAATTGGCGTTGTAACAAGCCCAGCTCAATCTAGCGTTAAACCCGACTTTGGCAATGCAGGCGCTAATTGGTCAGATGATGGTTGGCTGGTTGACGTAGCATTCCAAGAGCTGGGATTGGCTCAATTTAAGCCCAAAGAATATATGGGTCTTTTAAATCCTACGCTACCCGAAGTTTTATCGCCTATTCGCCCTGATGGAGGCGGAAATCAGATCTATTTAGCGAAGATCTCAAAACAAATGGCTGACATTCTTATTGCTCTATCTAAGGGTGTGGGTGCTTCAATTGTGGAAGACTTATCCCAAAATTTAGACTTTGCCGCTCCCAATGACGAGATTGCGGAAGTTAGTGAAATTAAAATGAGAACCGATATTGGGGCTACACAAATAACCCAAATCATTAGCTCACGCAGGGGTCAAGGCATATTTAAAGCAAATGTACGCCTGATTGAGAATGCTTGCAGAGTTACAAAAGTAACCAACCCCAAGCACCTAATCGCTAGCCATATAAAACCCTGGTCTAAATCTGATGACATTGAAAAATTGAGCGGCTTTAATGGTTTATTGCTTGCCCCCCATATTGATCATTTATTTGATAAGGGGTTTATTTCCTTCAAAGAGAATGGCGATCTAATTCTTTCAACACACTTAGATGCTGCAGTGATTGATCAGTGGAGAATTGAAAAAAATATCAATGTAGGAAGTTTTAGAGAAGAACAGCAACAATTCCTCGAATATCATAGGGATATAGTTATGCTGCAATAGGAGTATGATGGTCACATGGAGTTACCGTACCAAGAGAAAATTGATCTTATTCTTTAGGACGGAGTTAAAGGGTTGAATTCTAAATCTTCGAATACGCCCACCAAATATCCCTAAAAATACTATAACTAGTTTTAAAAATTTATAATTTTAACTAAACTGGCATAGCTATATTTCTTTTAATAAGAAGGCATTAGGCCAACCGCCATGCTCGTTTATAACATCATCAATTTGCTCTACTGTTTCGATGGTTTTAGCCAAAGAAATAATTATTTTTTGATAATGCCGAATATCTTCTTTTGAAAGGAGACATCCTTTTCTATCTTTAAGCCATTTCTGACAAACTTGATAACCACCAATGTGATAATTCCATATTTTTTCACTTACGCCCATAAAACCAGATGTCTGGGCGTTATCTACCCATATCGTATCAAGGGTAAAAGCTCCTTTTTCAATCTGAATATTTTCATTACCTGAATATGAAATTTGAGAGTCTACTATTTGGTACTCATCTAAAAGGTGGAGTTGTATCAACCTCTCTCCAAGAGCCGATAGATTTAAAAATAACTTCATGTCCTTAGGTATAGGAATCCTAGGAAAATCAATTCTCAAAAACTCGGCATATCTTAATCGATATGAATCGCTGTAAAGAATTGAATAAATATATGCAAATATTTTTTCAGAAAATTCCTCTGAGGGGTTTATATTGGGTATAGCTTCCTTAAATGTCTTTAAGAAATCCTCTGAAAAATTAAAATGCTTTATTAAATCCAGTAAAGGTAGCCCCCCTTCAACGGAGAGCTCAAGAGGAAAAATATACGCAGTTTCCCGAGTAGCACTAGAGAGAGTACATGTATCAATAAGAGATCTACTTACAAGTGCATGTCGAAATTCATTATTAACCTGGCGATTAACCACCAATGCAATATTTTTTAAAGCACGGATATGTTGTAAAACTGGTCGCCTTGGGTTACATATGAAACCTCTTGCTTGTCCAGTATAAAAAGTCCATCGGTAGTCAAATGGACGATACTCAACTCGAGCAATACATGAGGCTAATTGATTTGATTTAACATCAGCTTGAGCTCTTTCAATACTCCAGTCTTTTGTATCGTCGCCAAGCTTATATTCACTTCTTACATCATCAGCACTTAGTTGAATAAATTTTTTAAGAAAGGATTCAAAACTCTTTTTATCTATCCAGATCGTTATTCCATCGCGTGCCGTAACCATCCCGCTTGAGTTAATAGGCATTATTTTATCAAGCGCAAATCCAAGCTCATGAACTGACCTGATTTTTAGTACCACTCCAAAAGAGAGGATTTTTGATAATCTTCACCCTAAAGGAGTGCTAAATATGGCAAAAGGCCAACGTCTTAAACCCGAGCAAATCGTCACCTTATTGCGTC